>JADLAZ010000212.1 GCA_020849725.1 Chloroflexota bacterium | reverse complement strand
GTGCAGCCGAGCCTGAAGTCGATGTGGACCATGCCGGAGTTCTCCGAGGAGAAGGGCGGCCCGAAGTGGGCGCCGCTGGCCAGAAAGATGAAGCCGGGCAACAACCTTGACAGCGGCTTCAACTCGATCGAGTTGGGTCAGATCCTCGGGCGCGCCTGGCCGCAGATCCGCGACGAGAAGCAGGACATGAAGAAAGTCTTCACCGACATCGAGAAGCAGGCGAACGACTACCTCAAGGCTAACCCGCAGTGGTCGATCCTGAGCGCGCAGGACTACAAGGAGCATCCGGACTGGACCAAGGCGTCCGGCTGATCCAGGGCGACAGAGCGGCCGCGCCGCCGGCGTTGGGCCGGCCCGGCGTGGCCGTGTTCAGGAGCGACCCGGCGGAGGGAAGCGCATGCACGCGGCGGCCTGGCTACCACGCAGTTGGATGGCGAGGGCGGTGCTGTTCGCCAGCCTGGCCTTCTTCCTGCTGATGATCTGGTGGCCGATCGCGCAGACCTTCTGGCTCAGCTTCCAGCTCAAGAAGCCGGGTCAGCAGGCCTGGGTCGGTCTGAGCAACTATGAGACGCTGGTCCAGGACACCGTCTTCTGGAAGGCGCTCAGTGTCACTTTCTGGTACGTGGCTATGACCGTGCCGGGCGTCGTGCTGCTGGGGCTGGCGCTGGCGGTAACGCTCAACGGGCTGCGCAGTGTGACGATGCGCGGCTTCTTCACCAGCCTGTACTTCATTCCCTATGTCGTACCGCTGGTCGCAGTGGCGCTGGTCTGGCGCTACATGTACCTGCCAAGCAACCAGGGGCTGTTCAACGTCGTGCTGGGCATGGTTGGCGTGGAGCCGATCCGTTGGCTCAATTCGCAGGAGTGGGCGCTGCGCTCGCTGGCGATGCTGCGCATCTGGAAGACCGCCGGCTACGCGATGGTGCTTTTCCTGGCCGGGTTGCAGAGCATACCGGCCGTCTTCTATGAGGCGGCGGCTATCGACGGCGCCAACAGCTGGCAGCGCTTCTGGCGCATCAGTCTGCCGCTGCTGACGCCGACGATGGCCTTCGTCGTCGTCATCACCACCATCGGCGCTATGCTCGAGTTCACGACCGTGTACACCATGACGACCGTCGCTGGCGGCGGTGACCGTGGCGGGCCGAATTTCGCAACCCACACCATGTCATTCCATATTTTCAAAACAGCGATCATCAATTCAGATGAAGGCATGGGCAGCGCCAATGCAGCCATCTTCTTCATCATCATGGTCCTGATCGGCTATCTTCAGTACCGCTTCATCAAGGTGAGCTACGAGTACTAGTGGCCAGAGGCCACGACCCAGGGGGACCGATGGCTCGCGCACAGACCGAGGTCGCTCGCCCGCAGCCCGCCAGCCGGCCGGCGGTGTCGCCGTGGGAGTGGGTGCAGCGGCATGCCGGGCGGCTGGTGCTGTACGCGCTGCTGCTGGCGTTCGGCATCGTCTTCATATTCCCGTTCTACTGGGTCGTTACGGCGTCGGTGAAAGACACGGCCGAGATCCGGGCGATCCCGCCGACGTGGTGGCCGCATACTTTCACACTCGACGCCTATGCCAAAGTGTGGAGCGGTAAGTTCGCCCGCTTCTTTCTCAACTCTTTCGTCTATGCCGGCGCCATCACGACCATCGATGTCATCACCAGCACGCTCATCGGCTTCGTGATCATCAAGCACCCGTCGCGCCTCGGCAACATCATTTTCTGGACGATCCTGTCCGCGACGATGGTGCCATTCGTCACCTATCTCCTGCCGCTGTTCAACCTGCTGATTATCTTGCAGGATCTGTTGGGAGTGCCGCTGATCAACACCTACGTCGGCATGATCATGCCCTGGATCATCAGTCCGTTCGGTGTCTTCCTGATGCGTCAGGCGATGTACAGCGTACCGAATGACCTGCTGGATGCGGCCAGGATCGACGGCGCCGGCGATTGGACTGCGTTCTGGAAGATCGTCGTGCCGCTGGTCAAACAGAACATGGCGGCGCTGGCGCTCCTGGTCTTCATCTTCCGCTACGACGATCTGCTCTGGCCGCTCGTCGTCGCACAGCGCACCGACATGTATCCGATCACGATCGGCCTGGTCGAGTTCATCGGCGAGTTCTTCGTCGAGTATGACCTGTACACGGCGGCGGCCGTCATGGCGATTGCGCCCATTCTCCTGCTCTATCTGGTGCTGCAGCGCTTCATCATCGAGGGCATCGCCACCCAGGGCATGAAGAGTTGAGCGCGCGGCCGGCGGCCGCACCGAGCGTTCTGGAAGCAGCGGTTGCTTCAGATTCGCTGCTTGTCATGGGTTGACACCCCTTGATCGGCTTTGCTATGCTGCCCGGGTGCTGGCAGGACACTGCCTCATCGCACCATTGATGATGCTCAGGATCTCCACTGCCGTAGCTAAGATTGCGGTAACATGCCGCGACAGCGACGGAGTTCGGAGCCTGGAGCATCTGCCAGGAGTCAATTGATCGTGCAGACCCGCTGGGGATGGTCAGGCCGACGGACAGCCGCAGCGCAGCGTGCTGTGCGGCGAGACCATCGACATCACGAACCCGCCATGGCACGGTGTGGGGGTGGGGATGTTCCCCGTGCTGCGACGGAGTCCGTCCGGCGACTGCAGCGTGAAGGAGGTGACGCGGTTCAAACACGCTGACCGGCGACGCCCGCGTGCGCGCGGGCGCTGTGATTCGTGGGGGGAGTTGCGTGCCCTATCTGCGGCGCCTCAGTGTGCTGTTGGTCGTGCTGTTGGTCGTGAACCTGCTGGGAGTGCTGGCATTCAGCGCTCCGGTGGCGGCCGACACCAACCTACCAATTGGCGGTCAGGCCCAAGTCTACTACACCGACGGTGACGGAGTTCGAATCCGCGAGGGCTCGTCCGTCGACTCGGATACGCTCAAAGTCCTCGAAGAAGGGTGGCGCGTGACGGTCCACCACGGGCCGATCACTGGCGACGACAGCGCGATCTGGTACAAAGTGAGCCATGCCGGCTCGACCGGCTACATCCTGGCGCAGTATCTGACGACCGCGACCGGGGAGACCGGCGGTCTGATGCCTGGCGAGTCGGCGGCGATCTTCACCGATGACGGCGCGCCACTGCGCTTGCGCGATGCGGTGGAGGGCGAAGTACTGTTGACCATGCCGCACGGCGGCGTGGCGCTCGTCCTCGACGGTCCCACGACCGACAGCCAGAACCGGCGCTGGTATCAAGTGAAGTTCGACGGCACGACCGGCTGGGCGCTCGGTGGCTACCTGCGGCCGGTCGAGTACGTCGCCGCCTCGCGCGAGACGACGTCGCGCTCTGGCTCGCGCTCAGCGCCGGAAGCGACGCCGGCGCCGGCCGCACCGAAGCCACAGCCGACGCCGGCGCCGGCCGCGCCCGCGCCGCAACCTGCGCCCAGATCAGCCGGCGGCGGCAACGGCGCCATGGCCAGCCTGGCCCGCGAGTACATTGGCGCTCCCTACGTGTTCGGCGGCACGACACCGGCCGGCTTTGATTGCTCCGGCTTCGTGCGCTACATCGCGTCGCGCGCGCTCGGCATCAGCCTGGGTCGCGATGTGAATGCCCAGTACGGCGCTGGCGTGGCGGTGTCGGCCGACGATCTGCGGCCCGGCGATCTCGTCTTCCAGAAGAATACCTACCGGTGGGGACTGTCGCACGTCGGCATCTACATCGGCAACGGCCAGATGATCAGCGCGCAGTCGGAGAGCACCGGCGTGCGCATCCAGTACCTGTGGGACAGCTACTGGGGGCCACGCTACTACGGCGCGCGCCGGCTGTGATCGCGCCGCCCGGCTCACCCGAGCCGGGCGCCTCATCGTCCCCGTGTCGCACCGGCGTCACAGGCTGCGCCGGCTTGCACCGGCCCTGCCTACGGCGTATACTGCCGGTGGATAGGCGGCTTTGGCTGGCTGTCTCTTTAACAACTCACGCGCGCGGCGATGATTGGCGTTGGAGCGTCACGGAGAGGTGGCCGAGTGGTTGATGGCGGCTGTCTTGAAAACAGTTGAGTGATGAGCTCCGGGGGTTCGAATCCCTCCCTCTCCGCCATCAATCGCCAGCGCGCCGCGCCGTCTCGGGGAGGTGCCAGAG
>JADLAZ010000211.1 GCA_020849725.1 Chloroflexota bacterium | reverse complement strand
CGCCGGCGTTGTGTTCCCAGCGCCGCACGGCCTCATCGATCTGGGGCACGGCCCGCTGGTGAACGGTGATGATGTACCGCTCGCCGACGAACAGGTCGATCTCGTCGAGCGCCAGGCGGTCAGTCGCGTGCAGGAAGCGGGCGACGTAGAACACGATGAAGTAGAAGTGAGCATACTCGTCGATCTTCGGCCGGTTGTGCGGCTGGCGAGCATCTTCGATCGCCAGCGGGTGGAGATGGCAGATCTCGGCCAGTCGGGCGAGCGCGGCCGGGTGCGGGGCGGTCAGATCCATCCAGACCAGCGTACCCGGCTCATTCAGCAGCAGGCGGACTTCGTCGAGAGGGACGCGCTCGCGCAGCCCGTCGCCACCCGCCTGGCGCACCCAGACCCGCGTCGCCGGCAGCGCCGGCGTGTCGGCTGTGGTTGTCTCACTAGCGCTGGCGCCGTCCTCGGCCACGGGTGGTGGGTCGCCGGCCATGGCGCTTTCCTCGTGCTATACTGACCAATCCGGCCGCGGCTGGCGGCGCATCTGTCTAGCATAGCGTGAGTGGCCCTATGTCTGCCGCGCGCGACAGCCAGGAAAAAGTGCTGACCGTCAACCGCAAAGCCTTCCACGACTATGCCGTGGAAGAAACCGTTGAGGCTGGCCTCGTGCTGACCGGCACGGAGATCAAGTCGATCCGGCAAGGGCGCATGAACCTGCGCGACGCCTATGCGCGCATCGATGGGGGCGAGGCGTGGCTGGTGGGTATGCACATCTCACCCTACCAGCAGGCCGGCCGCCACGACCAGCACGAGCCGGACCGCAGCCGCAAGCTCCTGCTGCACCGCGACGAGATTCGCCGCCTGACGCAGCAGACACAGGCCAAAGGCATGGCGCTGGTGCCGCTGCGGCTGGCGCTGCGTGGGGGGCGCGTCAAGGTGCAGTTGGGTCTGGCGCGCGGCAAAAAGCTCTATGACAAGCGGCAGGCGCTGGCCGAGCGCGAGGCGCAGCGCGATATCGAGCGTGCAGTGCGCGGCCGGGGCTGATGATCGGCGCGCCGGCGCGATGGGCGCGGATGCGAGTGATCGGCGCGCGCATCGGTTGGCGGCTGCTCCTGGGCAGCTTGCTGCTGGCCGGTCTGCTGCTGCCGGCGAGCCGCGCCGACGCCGAGGCGCCGATCATCGTGGCCGGCCACGCCACCGTCCTGCGCGCGCCGGACGCGCGTGTCGTGCTGGACCACCACATGCGCGAGCCAGTCGCGCCAGCCTCGCTGACCAAGATCATGACCGCACACGTAGCCTTGCAGCGGGCCGCGCTGACCGATCGCCTCACCGTCGCACCCAGCGATCTGGTCGGGCAAGCCAGCATGGGCCTGGTGGCCGGCGAGCGGCTGACTCTGGCGACGCTGTTGCATGGCCTGCTGCTGCCATCGGGCAACGACGCGGCGATGACGATCGCCCGCGAGTTGGGCGCTCGCGAGGGCGGCGGCGCCGACCACGAGGCAGTGGCGCGCTTCGTCGGCTGGATGAATGAGGAAGCAGCGCGGCTGGGCCTGGAGCAGACACACTTCGTCAACCCGCACGGCCTCGACCGGCCCGGCCATCTCTCCAGCGCCTACGATCTGGCGCGGCTGACACTGGCCGCCTGGGAGGACGAGCGCTTTCGGCGCATCGCCGGCGCGTCGCGCTACAGCGGCGACGGCTACGGCCTGCGCCACGGTCACGCACTGGTGGGCACGACACCCGATGTGCTGGGCGGCAAGACCGGCCGCACGCCCGGCTGCCAGTCGTGCCTGATGACGGTTGCCGAGCGCGACGGCCGGCTGCTGGTGATCGTCGTCCTGCGGAGTACCCGCGAGGCGGTCGTAGCCGACACACGGGCGCTGCTCGCCTGGGCGGCCCAGGCGCCCGATCTCACGCCCACCCCAACTGCCACGTTGACGCCGCCCGCCACCCTGGCCCCGACGGTCACACCAACATCGACGGTTACACCGACACAGACCGTCTTGCCGACGGCGCCACCGACGGATACGCCTACCGCTACGCTGAGTGCGCCCAGTCTAACTGTCTCGCCGACGCCCGCCGACGCGCTGGTCGCCGCGCCGGTCGTGCCGGCGGCGCTGACTGCGTCATCTGCTATCGGCAGGCCACCGTGGGTGGCCATCGCCAGCGGCACGGTAGTGGTCGTCGGACTGGCGGTGGCCGGCTGGCGCCACACGCAGCGCGGTCGGTAGCGGCGACGCGCCTCAGGGTCTGGCGGCCAGCGCACTCACGACCATGCCGGCATAAGCCTGTGCCCCGGCCGGGCCGAGATGGATGCCGTCGGCGGCGAAGAAGTCGGGTCGGTCGCCGGCCAATGCCTGCCAGTCGGCCAGCACGGCATTGCGGTGGCGGGCGACACCGGCGACGATGATCGCGTTGTTGCCGGTCTCCCAGACCCGCGGCAGGCGCAGCGTGACGACGACAACCCGGCGCGCGCCAGCCAGATGGGCCATCAGTTGGTCGAACTGGGCGGCGGTGATTGGCTCATTGTTGCCGAGGTGGATGATGACAGTGGGGCCGATCGTGCCGGCCGCCTGGCGTGCCGCGATCAACGCGCTGCCCTGAACGAAGCGCCGGCTGACGACGGCGTCGACCTCGATCCGGTCGATGCGCTGGCGCAGCGCCGCCGCCGCGCCGAGCATGACCGAGTCGCCGATAGCAGTCACGCCGTCACTCGTCGCGAGGCTCGGGCTGGCCGCCGGGACAACCGCCGTGGGTACAGGCGGCGCGTCATCGGGTGGCGGCTCGGCTACCTCGCCGCCACCGGCATACCCCTGGCGACCCAGCAGGCCGAGCGTCACCTGGTAGGCAGCCGGCAGATCGGGATGCCACTCCAGACGGTGGCGCTCGAAATACTGAACGGCGTAGCGGCGCTGGTCACTGGAGTTGACCTCGTCGAACTCCTCCGAGATTGGGTACCCATAGACTGGCAGGCCGCCGGTCGCCTGCCAGTGAGCGCGGAAGCCGCCCCGCAGCGTGTGGCCGGTGGCCTCAAACCAGGAGCCGTCGCCGGGGTCGGACACGCGCGCGACCGGCGCCTCGGCGTCGCGCTGGGCGGTCAACTCCGCACCCAGGCGGCCGAGCAAGACGCGCCGGCCGGCGGGCTGACGCGGGTGGTATTCGAACCGCGCTCGCTCCAGCCACTGGACGGTCGTGCCATCGGCGCCGCGCAGCGGCGGCGAGATCGGGTAGCCGAACTGCGGCAGGCCACCATGCGCCTCCCAGTAGGCACGGAAGCCGCTGGCGAGCCAGTGACCGGTGGCGTCGAACACGAGTGCGCCGGCCGGCGCCGAGGCCGTCGGCGCACTGCGCTGGGCGCCGATGGTGGCAACTGGTCCACCGATGATGATGCCCAGCGCCAGGGTTAGCACGAACCAGCAGCGAGCGGCACGCATACGCGGTTAACTCCGTGAGGCCGGGGCGAAGAAGCTGATGCGACCCGGACCAATCATTGTCGCGGCGGCGCTGCCGTCGGCAGGCACGGCATACAGGTAGGACGGCCCGTTGGCATCCGCCGGTGGCAGCCAGCCGGCGAACGTGAGCGTGCGGCTGTCGGCTGACCAGATCGACGCTGACAGCGTGTACTGGTCGAAGAACGTCAGGTACTGGATGAACTCGCGGCTCGGCTCGAAGGCGGCCAGCGTGCGCGCCGTGCCGCCGCCGGCTGGCGCGACACGCAGCAGCAGTAGACGCTCAGCCTCTTCGAAGGTGAAATAGGCCAGCATCTCGCCGTCGGGCGACCAGTAGAAAGCATACAGCCGCTCGGCAACGGCGGTCAGCCGCGTCTGACCATCGGGCGTGGCGACCTGAATACCGTTGTAGGCGAACGGCGGGCCGTCGAGACTCGACCAGGCCAGCCGGTCGCCGCTGGGTGACCACAGCAGCACCGGCGGCCCGGTCAGATCAGCGAAGCGCAGCAAGCTGCCAGCTCGGTCGCGCAGGTAGAGGGCCGGTGTCCCGTCGCCGGTGTCACCGGCCACGGCTTGAAAGGCGCCAGCCGGCGACCAGGCCGGCACACGGAACAACTCCGGGTTGATGTCGATCCGGTCTGGGCCGATGGTGGCATCGAGCGACACGATCGACAGCCGGCCAGCGGTAGTGCTGAAGTAGGAACCGCCGGTGTGGACCGATAGCGCCTGGCTGTCGGGCGACCAAGAGGTGAAGACCGGCTGGCCGGAGAGGAGCAGCCGAGCTGCGCCACGACCGTCGGCGTTGCCCAGGAACAGGTGCAGTGTCTCCTCACCGGAGGTCAGGAACGCCACCGCCTGGCCATCCGGCGACCACGACAGATAGATCGGGTAGTTGTTAGGCAACTCCTGGACCGTCACCCGGTTGGCGCCGTCCGCTTCGGCGATCAACACCGCGCCGCTGGCGCCACCGGTGTCCAGCGCCAGGTACGCGACACGCCGGCCATCCGGCGACCATGCCGGCCAGGTGAAACGGCGGCGGGTCGGATCGTTGACGTCCGCCGGCTGCGTCGGGCTGATGATCGTTGGTTCGCCGCCCAGCGTCTGGGTCACGATCTGCCAGTCAGTGGTGATGAAGACCAATCGCGGCGGCGGGGGCGCTTGGCCCGGCAGCGCCGGCAGGCTCACGGTACAGGCGACCTGCAGCAATGCAAGAGCCACCAGTGCCATCACCACGCCGCCGCGCCAGCGATACCCTGCGCTCGTCACGACGGTAGCGCCAGCAGGAGCGCGTCGGGCGGTCCCGCAAGCGCCACCAACCCATCGGCCGCCAGGCCGATGACGAGATCGTGCAGCCACGGCGCGTGCTCGGGTGTGTAGTCGTCGCGCAGGCGTGGGCCGAGCGCGGCCAGCGGCAGCGCCTCGTCCGGCGGCAGTGCTCGCAGCGCATCGACGATGCGGCCACGGAAGTAGCGCGCCGTCTGCGTGAACGGCACGGCGGCGCGGCCGTTGGTGGGCCGCTCGCGCAGCGCCCGCACCGCCCGCTCGGGCAGCCCGTAGCGCAGGAACGCCGGCGCGGCCCGGCACAGATCGACCAGGGGGCAGGCCGGGCACAGCGGCCGGCCGGCGGTGCAGACCAGTGCGCCGAGGTCCATCAGCGCCTGGCCCCAGTCGTAGCCGTGGCCGGCCGGCAGCGCCGCCGTCGCCAGCGCCGTCAACTCGCGCGCGCTGGCCAGCGGCACCGGCGCCTCGGGACCGTGATAGACCCGGTGCAGCACGCGCCGGATGTTCGTGTCGATGAAGGCGACGTCGCGCCGGTAGCCGAAGCAGGCGACCGCGCCGGCGGTGTAGGCGCCGATGCCGCGCAGCCCGGCCAGCACCGCCGGGTCATCCGGGATGACGCCGCCATGCTCGGCGATGACCTGACGCGCCACCTGCTGCAAGGCGACGGCGCGCCGGTTGTAGCCCAGCCCCGACCAGGCCCGGATGACCTCGGCCACCGGCGCCTCGGCCAGCGCCGCCAGCGTCGGGAACCGCCCAAGGAAGGCGTGGTACTTCGGGATGACCCGCTCGACCTGCGTCTGCTGCAACATGAACTCGCTGACCAGCACGTGATACGGGTCGCTCGTGCGCCGCCAGGGCAGGTCCCGGCCGTGGCGGGCGTACCAGCCCAGCACCGCCGCGTGGACCGCCGCATGGGCAGGCGGCGGCCGATCAGTGAATGTGGTCCCGTCCGGAGGCGCGAGGTCAAGGTCCATGCCGAGATGGTATCACGCCGCCGGGCGCGGGCGACCGCGCTGCCTGTGGGTTGCGCCGCGCCAGCCGTGAGGCCGGCGCGAACAGGTCAGGGGCTGACCGCCGCCGGCACGCCGGCCAGCACGCGCTCGAACGCCGCCAGCGCCTGCTCGATGTCGTCGCGCTCAATGCCGTAGTGCGTCACCAGCCGCATCCGCCGGCCACTGCCGTAGGGTGTGCTGACGAGGATGCCCTCGCGCTTGAGCGCGGCGGTGAACTCGGCTGCTGTCAGCGCGTCAGTCACCAGATCGAAGAAGAAGATGTTCATCTCTACGGTGTCGCGGTCGAGGCGCACCCCCGGCAGCCGGCGCAGCCCCGCGGCCAGCCGCTGCGCGTTGGCGTGGTCGTCGGTCAGCCGCTCGACGTTGTGCTCCAGCGCGTAGATGCCGGCGGCGGCCAGCACGCCGGCCTGGCGCGTGCCGCCGCCGAGCAGCTTGCGCGCCCGCCGCGCACGGTGAATGACGTCGGCGCTGCCGACGACGAGCGAGCCGACCGGCGCCGCTAGCCCCTTCGACAGGCAGAACTGGACCGAGTCGGCATAGCCGGCGACCTGCCGGGCCGGCACGCCCAGCGCAGCGGCGGCGGTGAAGATGCGCGCGCCATCCATGTGGACGGGGATGCCGTGCCGCCGGCCGATGGCGGCGATGGCGGCCAGGTTGTCGAGCGGCACAACGTAGCCGGACCAGGGCTGCTCGACGGCGATCAGGCTGGGGCGCGGGTAGTGGGGATTGTCGGGCCGGATGGCCGCCTCGACGCGGGCCGGGTCCAGGCCCGGCCCGACCAGCGGCACGCAGCGCGTCGACAGCCCGGCCACGCGCGCCGTGCCGCCGGCCTCAGACGAGAAGCTGTGGTACGGCTCGGCGGTGATGACCTCCTCGCCGGCGTGGGTGTGGGCCAGATGCGCCACCAGGTTGCCCTGCGTGCCGCTGCTGACGAACAGACCGGCCTCCTTGCCGAGCAGCTCGGCCGCCATCGCCTCCAGCCGGTTGGCGGTCGGGTCCTCGCCATAGACGTCGTCGCCGACGTCGGCGGTGGCCATCGCGGCGCGCATCTCGGGCGAGGGCAGGGTGAGGGTGTCGCGGCGCAGGTCGATCACGGGGGCGCCTCCTTGGGTGGGTTGGTGGACGGGGTGGACGAGGTGGACACGGGTGGGCGGGGTGGACGGGGCGAATCAGGCTTGGGCGAGACGAGCATACCAGGCGCGGCCCTCGGCGAAGAGGGCCAGCATGCGGTCGCGCTGGCCGGCGTGGTCGAAGCGCGCTCGGGTGGTCAGCCAGGTCGTGGCGTCGTCGATGCGGGCGATGAAGTCGGCGGCGGCGGCGCGGACGATCGCGGCCGGTGGTGCGGCGCGCAGGTAGACCGGGCTGGTGTGCGCCCAGAGCGCGTGGCCGTAGCTGGTGCGCCGCCGGCCCCAGGCCCGCGCCGCCACCCAGCCGGCCGCGCCCGCGTCGAGTGCCGTCGCGTATACGCCCTCGGTCGTGGCATCGACGTTGTCGTGCGTGGCGACGACCGCGCCATCGCGCACGATCTCCAGCCGGTCGATCGGCTGCGCGCCGGCCCAGCGCACCTCGACTGGAACGCGGCTCTGGCGGTCGCTCAGGCCGAGGACGGTGTTGCTCGGCGCGTGGCCGTCCACCGCCAGGCGCAGCACCGGCCCGTCGGTGACGAAGGTCCGGCCGGCGCGCAACCCGTCCAGCCAGGTCGCGTAGCTGAAGTCGGACCCGACATCGACGTAGACGCGGTTCGAGGAGCAGACGAACCAGTCGGAGCCGGTCGACGCCGGCAGGCGCAGGCCGCAGTTGAGCAACTGATACCAGCGGTCGTACTCCGGGTCCATCCAGTAAGGGTCGAACAGGTTCAGCCCGTCGAGCCGGCCGAGCGCCGCCGCGACCGGCGCCTCCATGCCGTTGGCGTTGTGGCACCACAGCACGATGCCGCCCTGCTCTCGGGCGCCGTCGCAGGCGTCGAGCAGCGGCGGGTAGTCGGGGCTGGAGTCGTCGACCAGCACGCCGCGGCTCATCGGCTCGACCAGCTCGCGCAGGTTGACCAGCATGATATGGCCCAGGCCCATGTGCCAGGGCGTGTCGTTGTGCCGGCTCTCCTCGCCGATGTCGATGATGTACTCCGGCGTCGACAGCGCGTGGCGGCCGATCGGGAAGGCGTTCGAGGCGTAGGCCAGCTCGCGCCGCTGGAGGTGGCTGACGATCAGCACCGGCAGGTCCTCGACGCGCGGGTCGAGCCGCAGCCGGTCGAGCGCGCGCGTCTCCTTCTCGTCGTAGTGGACGTGGGTGTTGCCGGCGTACCAGCCCTGCTCCGGCAGCGCGATCCAGCGCTCCAGCGGCAGATCGACGTCGACCGTGCCGCCCGGCGGCAGCGTCACGACCAGCCGCAGCGGTCGGTACTCGGTGCCGCGCTCGACCAGGATGTCGGTCTGGCCGGTCGGCGCGTCGACGGCGAACGCGCCGTCGGCGTAGAAGAACGGCTCGCCGCCGCCGACCTTGTGGATCGCCTCGGCCGGCGCGCACGGCTGGCCGGTCGAGCCGAGCACCTGCACCCGCGCCGCCAGCGGCCGGCCACTCGCCTGGTCCCAGATGCGCCCGCGCAGGTGTGCCATCGCTCGTCTCCTCGCTAGCTGGCGGCCAGCACTGCCCGCGCTCGCGCCGCGACCGTCGCCGCCTCGTCATCCGACAGCACGCGCACGTCGATCCGCAGCACTCGCGGGTCCTCCGCGGACATGACGGCCACCGATGGGTCGCCGGCCAGCAGTGCCGCGATCACGTCGGCGGCAGCCAGACCGGTCGCCGGGTCGAGCGTGACGACGGCGGTCGGGTAGGGCCGGCCGCGCAGGTCGGGAAAGTGGTGCGCGGCCGTCACGCCCGGCAGGCCGGCCAGCGCCGCCACGACGGCGTCAGTGCGCCGCTTGGCGGCGGCCAGGTCGGCGGCGTGGTCGCGGGCGACCCAGACCTCCAGCGCAGTCAGCAGGCCGACGATCTCCTCCTTCGACACCTTCAGCGGCCGGCCGATGCCCTGCAATGGCGCGCTCTGCCGGCGGGCGGCGTCGATCAGGTCGGCCCGGCCGGTGAGGATGCCCGACCCCTGTGGCCCGCGCAAGCCCTTGCCGCCGGAGAAGGCGACCAGGTCCGCGCCGAGGTCGATGAAGCGGTGCAGGTGCTCCGGCGGCGGCAGCGTGTTCGAGGCGTCGACCAGCACCGGCACGCCGTGAGCGTGGGCGATGGCGATGACCTCGTCAAGCTGGATGCCCGGCGCCAGGCCGTCGCTCGTCCAGTAGACGCCGGCCGTGCGCGGGCCGAAGGCGGCCGTGAACTCGACCCGCGTCACGCCGCCGTCGTGACCGACCTCAACCAGCCGCCCGCCAGCGCCATGCACCGCCTGGGCGTAGCCGAGGTGGCGGTACTCTCGCCCGTCCGGCGCGCGGCGGCGGGCGAAGCGGACGGCGATGAACTCGTTGGCCGGGAAGTCGTCGGTGTGCGGCAGGGCCGCCATCCGCGTCGGGTCGTCGCCCGTCAGGATCGCTGCCGCGCCGGCCTGCAGCCCGGCAGCACAGCCGGCGACGACGTGGCTGGCCTGGGCGTGGGTGTGGCGGCTGATGCGCTCCGAGGCGCGGTCGAGCAACTGGCGCATGTCGACGCACGAGCGGCGCGCGTCCGCCATCGCCTCGACCACCGCCGGCCACATCACCGAGCCGCCGTAGACGGTCCAGTGGCAAGTGGCGTTGATGACCGGCCGCACGCCAAGATCGGCGTAGACGCCCATGCTGGCCCTCCCTTTCGATCGCGTCAGACTGGCGCCAGCGTCGTCACGCCGGCCAGGTCGGCTTCGACGCCGGCGCGGCGCAGGTGGACGGTGTGGTATGTGCCGCGCAGCCAGGGCCGGAACTGGTCGGCGTAGTGTGGACTGCCCGGGTGGCCGGAGTTGCCGATGTTCTGCACCGCCAGGAAGCGGTCCGGCGTGGCGAAGTCGACCACCATTCGATACTCCGCGCCGCTGGTGGCGGCGTAGGGCGGCGTGCCGGCGCCGGTGTTGCGCACCGTGTCGCCGCCGCCGTCGACCGGATGCGGACCGATGTCGAACGCCGGCCCGGCGGCGTCGTTGCTGAGCGGGTGCCGCCAGTAAGCCTGGTGCAGCGGCCCCCAGCGCCAGCCGGCCGGATCGGCGCCGTGGCGCTCACGCACCTCGGCCAACGCCGCCCGGACGGCCTCGATCAGCGCTGGGACCGTGCCGCCGGCGAACCAGGCCAGGTCGTCGCGCTCCAGCAGCCGCGCCGCCACGCCACCGGACGCGGCGACCAGCCCCAGCAGCCGCGCCGGGAAGCGCTCGGCGGCGACGCGCCGCTGCCATTGCCGCATGACCGTCTCGAAGACGATCGGAGCCGGGCTCTCCAGCATGTATCGGTAGTCCCAGCCGCCCAGCACATCGCGCAGCGCCCGCGCGTCGGCGTCGTCGCTGTCGCCCAGGCGGGTCAGCAGCGCCGGCACGAGCCGCTCAGCGCGACAGTTCTTGGTGTCGTTCTGCAGCGCGATGCTGTGGTCGGAATCGGCGCGCTCGCGGCCTTCGATCGCCTGCTGAAGACGCGTGGCGCGGTGGCCACCGGCGAAGGCGCCGTAGAACGGATAGGGGTAGTCGTCGGGCACGGCGCGCTGGTTGGCGCTGGCGACGTAACCGGCTGGTGGGTCCTCGTGGCGCGGCATGGCGTCGTAGGGGACGTAGCCCTGCCAGCGGTCAGCCGGCTCGGCCGCCGAGCGGTAGCCACGCACGACCCGGCCGCGCAGCGGCACCCGGCCGCCGCACTGGTAGCCGGTGCGGCCGGTGTGGTCGGCGTAGACGAAGTTGAAGATCGGCACCGACCAGTCGGCCAGCGCCGCCCGAAAGCCGGCCCAGTCGCGCGCCCGGCCGATGGCGACGGTGGCGCGGATGTCGTCCAGATGCTCCTGGCCGACCCAGCGCAGCGCCAGCGGCGGGTCGCCGCCTTCGGCGACGGATGGCAGCAGCCCGTGGTCGTTGACGATCGTCCCACGCGCCGTGGCCCGCAGCGTGAAGCGCTGCTCCGCGCCGCCGCGCACGCCAATGACGACCTCGCGCGTGGCAAAGTTCCGCCAGCCATCGCCGTCACGGTAGCGGGTCGGGTCGGTCGGGTCAACTTCTTCGACGTACAGGTCCCGTGTCGAAGCCCCGTTGTTGGTGATCGCCCAGGCGATCGCGCCGTTGCTGCCCCACCACAGGCCGGGCATGCCGGGATGGCCGGCGCCGGCGGCGGCGTCCTCTGGGCCGTGGACTGCGTACTCGTACCAGGACGACGGCACCCAGAACATCTGGTGCGGGTCGCCGCAAACGATGGCCTGGCCACTGGCCGTTCGACCGCCGCCGATGGCCCAGTTGTTGCTGCCGGTGCCGTCGCTCATGCCGGCGACGAGCGGCTCGACGGGCGTGCGCGGGCCGGTCTGGGCCGGGTACGGGCTGCCGGGCGGGACGATGCGATGTTCCGGCGCTTCAGGTGTGAGATACGACTCGCGCAGCTCGCCCTCCGGCAGCAGCCGCGCCGCCTCGGCCACGACGAGGTTCTCCAGCCGGCCGTTGAGCGACCACCAGATGCCGCGGGCGATGGCCAGCACATCGCGGGCGCTGAACGGCTCCGGCGTCGTCTCCAGGAGCGCGTACTCCGGCGGCAACCGGTCGCCGCATTCCTCAAGCCAGCGGTTGATGCCGGCGACGTACGCCTCGACGATCGCCCGTGTCGCCGAGTCGAGCCGCTCGACCTCGGCCGCGGCGGCCGCCGGGATGCCGACGGCGTGGTGCAACAGGTCGCTCTTGACGTGCTCCGACCCGAGCACCTCCGCCGCTCGCCCGAGCGCCCGCCGGCGCAGCCGGTCCATCTGCCAGAGGCGGTCCTGCGCCGTCGCCAGCCCCAGGCCGAAGTATAGGTCATCGGTGCGATCGGCGAAGATGTGCGGCACGCCGGCGCGGTCGCGCAGGATCTCGACCTTCCCCTGCACCGCCGCCGTCAGCGCGCCGGCGCTGGGCGGCACGCGCTCGGCCAGGAAGGCGTCGCGGGCGGCGGCGAAGTCGGCCGGGGTCGCGCCGGCAGCGCGGCAGACCTCCTCGACCGTCGCCTGCCCACGCATCGCCCGCAGCACCGCTTGCTGGTCCATCGTCTCGCGCCTCCTTGGACTGTCGCCACGCTGCCAGGGACCGTCACCTTCATCGGGGGTCGGCATCTATCTTCGCCGCCGGCCGACCAGCGCGCAACAGCCCGTATACTCTCGTGGCCGGCCCGCGCGCGTCGAGCAGGGGGTCACCCAGCATGTACCGCATGATCGACGGTATCCCCGTTTGGGGCGAGCACGACGCGGCCACGGTCGGCCAGATCGCGCGCTGCGCCGCCGATGACCGCGTGGCCGGCGCGGCGCTCATGGCCGATGGCCACAAGGGCTACAGCCTGCCCATTGGCGGCGTCGTCGCCTACCGCAACGCCGTCTCGCCCAGCGGCATTGGCTATGACATCTCGTGCGGCCTCAAGGGAGTGATGACGGATCTATTGGAGGAAGACGTCCGCCCTCGCATCGGCAAGATCATGGACGAGATCGCCCGGCGCGTCGTCTTCGGCATCGGCGGCGCCACCGGCAAACCGGCCGAGCACCCGCTGTTCGATGACCCGGCCTGGCGCGACGTCCTACCACTCGGCAAGTTGAAGCAACTGGCGCGCGAGCAGCTCGGCACGGTTGGCTCGGGCAACCACTTCGTCGATATCCTGGCCGACGAGGAGGGGTGCGTCTGGGTGGCGGCGCACTTCGGCAGCCGCGGCTTCGGCCACCGCACCGCCAGCGGCTTCCTCAACCTGGCCGCCGGCCGCGCGTTCGATGCGAAGGCGCCGGGCGAATCGATGGACCAGCCGGCGACGGTGCTGGCGCTGGACACGCCGATGGGTGAGGACTACTGGCAGGCGATGGAGTTGGCCGGCCGGTACGCCTACGCTGGCCGCGACATTGTCGTCAAGCAGGTACTCGACATCCTCGGCGCGCGGGCGCTGGAGACGGTCCACAACCACCACAACTATGCCTGGCGAGAGGTCCACGACGGCGAGGAGGTCGTCGTCGTCCGCAAGGGCGCGACGCCGGCCGCGCCGGGGCAGCGCGGCCTCGTCGGTGGCTCGATGGGCGACATCTCGGTCGTCGTCGAGGGCGTCGACGGCGACGAGGCGCGGGCGGCGTTGCGCAGCACCGTCCACGGCGCCGGCCGGGTGATGAGCCGCACCCAGGCGGCCGGCAAGCGGCGCTGGACGCGGCGCGACGGCCGGCGCGTCCAGGAGGTCGTCCGGCCGGGCGCGATCAGCCGGGAGGAGATGCTCGCCTGGCTGAAGCGCGAGGGCGTCGAGCTGCGCGGCGCGGGCGTCGACGAGAGCCCGCACGTCTACCGGCGGCTGCCAGAGGTGCTGGCGGCCCACGCCAACACGCTGCGCATCGTCCACACGCTGCGCCCGCTCGGCGTGGCGATGGCCGGTGAGGACGTGTTCGACCCGTACAAGGACTGACGGTGCGCCGGGGCAAGGCTGCGCCGGTCCCATCGCCGCTGCACGGCGCGCGGCTGACAACCGCGGAGCGCCGGCAGCTGCGCGCCGCCGCCATGTGACGCCATCTCAGGCACAGGTGGCGTCTCCCGGCCGCGCGGTTCCTATTCGCTCGCCAGGGACGCGGCATGCTGCGCCCGTTGGTCAGGCGCGCCTGCAGGCGTTCTGGCAGCGGGCTTGCCAAGGAGCATCGCTGGCATGATCCCGAGCAAGGCGGCGACGGCCGCGATCGTGAAGCAGTCATCGAAGGCCCGTACCGTCGCCGCCAGGCTGATCTGGCTGGCCAACAGGCCGACGATGACCTGGCGGGCCTGATCGAGGTTCAGCCCATGGCCGATCAGGAACTGCTGCCCCTGGCCGAGCGCTTGCATAACCGCAACTGAGTCCGGCTGCAGGAACATCGCGAGCATTGCCTGATGGTAGATCGCGCGGTTGTGCAGAATCGTGGCGAAGATGGCCGTCCCAAAGGCCCCGAAGAGCTGGCGCAACACGTTATTCAGCGCCGAGGCGGCACTCGTCTGGCTCGGCGGGGCCGACGCCAACCAGGCCGTCATCGCCGGCATCATCGTCAGGCCCATCGCGGCCCCACGCACGACGAGCAGTAGCCGGATTTCGTCATCCGGCGTGGTGAGGTCGAGCTTGGCCAACTGCCAGGTAGAGGCCGCCAGCGCGAGCATGCCAACGAACAGGAGCGGGCGCGGCCCGACGCGATCGTAGAGGCGCCCGCCCAGGACGATCGTCACCGCGCTGGCGAGCGCCTGGGGAAAGAGCAGCAGGCCGGTCTCCATCGCCCCCATGCCACGCACGTTCTGCAAGAAGACCGGCAGCAGGAAGATCGCGCCAAAGAGCGAGATCGTCGCCACAAAGTTGACGAAGGCGCCGATGGAGAAGTCCCGGATGGCGAACAAGCGCAGATTGAGCAGCGGCTGTGGGGTGCGCAACTCCCACCAGATGAAGAGCGGCAGGGTGACGAGCGCCAGCGTGAGCAGACCGACGACGCGCGGGTCGGTCCAACCCTTCTCCGGCGCTTCAGTCAGCGCCAGCAACGCGCCGCCGGAGCACAGCGCCGCCAGCACGAATCCGACCGCGTCGAAACGCACGCCGCGGACGATCGGCGTCTCGCGCAGCAGCAACAGCCCCATCAGGATCGCCAGGATGCCGACTGGCAGGTTCAGAAAGAAGACCCAGCGCCAGTCAACATACTCGACCAGATAGCCACCGAGCGTTGGCCCAAGGATAGGGGCGACCATCACCGGCAAAGCGTAGATGCCCATGAGCGTGCCCCGCTGCTCAGGCGGCGCCACGCGGAAGAGCATCGCCATGCCCAGTGGCTGGATCATGCCCCCGCCCAGGCCCTGCAAGACCCGTGCGACGACCAGGCTGGGGATGCTCCAGGCCAGGCCGCACAGCATGGAGCCGATGGTGAAGAGCGCCATCGTCACCAGATACAGGCGCTTCGTGCCGAGCCGCTGACTCAGGAACGGTGTGGCCGGCATGATCGTCGCCAGCGCCAGCATGTAGCCGGTGAGGACGAGCTGCGCCTGATCCACCGTCGAGCCGAAGATGGTGATGATGCGCGGCAGGGCGATGTTGACGATCGTCGTATCGAGCACCACCATGAAGGTACCCAGCGCGATGACGATGAGCACCTGCCACTTGTAGTCGAGCCGTCGCATCGGTCCTGCCTTCGCGTCTGGTCATGAGGTCAGTGAGTCGATGGTCAGCCGCGCGCCGGGCGCCCGCGCCAGCCGTCCGCCAGCAGCGCCACTGGCCGGGCGCCCGCGAAGGCGCTGGCTGCCCGGCGATGGAACTGTGAACACCACTCGCTTGACGCCATGACCATCACTACGGTCACGCCTCATTATTCGTGGGGCGCGGCATTTGTCAATCACCGGTGGCCGGACGAGCCGGCCTCAGGTGTGGCGTCGGCTCAGGCCGGTCGACGGCGCTGCGGTGCGCCAGGCCAACGCCCGACCGCCAGCAGGGGAACCTGCCATGACCAGCGCCGTTGTCCGGTTGACGGTCCATCACGCAGACGTGCCGGTACTCGATGAAGGTCGATAGTGGGAGACGCCATGCTGCGGCACGCGCTCGTCGGGCTGGCAGCGCTGCTGGTGCTGGCGCTGGCGCCGCCCGGCCAGCCGGCGCGGGCCGCCGATGCCGCCGCCGACGCGGTCGCGCTCGTCAACGCCTGGCGGGCGCGGGCTGGCATCGCGCCGTTGACGCTGCACCCGGCGCTCCAACGCGCCGCCCAGAGCCACGCTGACTACTACCGCCTCAACCGCGACGACCCAGCCCTGGCCGGCATGGGCCTGCATCAGCAACAGCCCGGCCGGCCCGGCTTCACCGGCGTCGAGCCGGAGGACCGCGCTGTCGCCGCCGGCTACCCAGCGCGCAGCGTCAACGAGAATGTCGGCCTGACTGGCGATCTGCTGGCCAGCCTGCGCTGGCACATCGGCACCATCAACCACCGGCTGCCGCTGCTCGACCCGCGCTACGGCGACATCGGCGTCGGTGTCGTCAATGAGGTCGGCGCGCGCTTCGACGTCATCCTGGTCGGCACGCCGCGCTGGGCCACGACCGCGTCGCCGGCCTGGGTCGCCTGGCCAGTCGACGGCGCGACCGACGCCGGCCTCAGCTACTCGGGCGAGTCGCCCAACCCGTTTCCCGGCCAGCGCTACCCGGTCGGTCACCCGGTGACGCTGGCCTACTTCGGCGCCGGCGCACTCAGCCTGGAGGTGGCAACCTTAACGACCGCCGGAGGCGAGAGCGTGCCGATCATCGCGCGCCAGGGCACGGGCTGGCACAGCCGGCGGGCGTTCCTGATCGCGGCAACGGCGCCGCTGGCCGGCGGCACGACCTACATGGTCAGCGTGCGTGGTGTGGCCGATGGGGCGGCCCTCACGCGACAGTGGTCGTTCACGACGGTCGGCGCTGGCCCTCCACGCCCGACCGCCACGCCCCCGCCGGCCGCGCCCACGCGCGAGACACGTGGGCGCGGCGCGGTGCGGCCGCCGCCTGGGATCACCGCGGCCGCGCCGGCGGTGCGCGACCTGTGGCTGCGCTCGGACGGCCGCGCGGCGGCCACGGCCGACACCATCTGGCTGTGGGGGCCGGATGTCTTCGTCCAGCGCCGCGAGCGCTACGCCGACGCTCCCGGCGGTGAGCGCGCCGTCTACTATTTCGACAAGAGCCGGATGGAGATCACCGACCCGGCCGCGAGCGCCGACAGCGTCTGGTACGTGACGACCGGGCTGCTCGTGCAGGAGATGGTCACCGGTCAGGTCCAGACCGGGCATCGGGCGTGGGAGGGACGACCGCCAGCCGGCGTGTCGGTAGCCGGCGACGGCGGATCGGGACTGACGCCAACCTACGCCGACTTCGGCGCGCTGGCCTCGCGCTCACCGGCAGAGGGGCGCGCCGAGCCGCGCATCGGTCAGCCGTTGACGACGACGCTGGCGCCTGGCGGCGCGGTCGGCATCGATGAGCGCCTGGGGCGGTTGGCCCGGGTCGGCGCCTACAGCGAGCCGCTCGGCCACAACATCGCCGGAGTCTTCTGGGACTGGATGCGGCGCCTGGAGCCGCGTTGGGAGTACGTCCTCGGCTACCCGCTGACCGAGCCATACTGGGTGCGCGCCAAGGTCGACGGCGTGGAGCAGGACGTGTTGGTGCAGCTCTTTGAGCGGCGCGCGGTGACCTACACGCCGGCCAACGCAGCCAAGTGGCAGGTCGAAATGGGCAATGTCGGTCGTCACTACCACGCGTGGCGCTACGGCCGGGAATAGGCGCCCACATCCTCGCCCACTCCGGTGAGCGAAGGGATTAGCCGCGAGGGGCGGCTCCGGATTGGTCCGGCTCTGGCGCGGGGGCAAGGTGCGCGCTGCCATGCCCAGCCGATGAGCCGTGCTATACTCTGCCGCGCCGCGCAGGGCGCGACGATCGCGATGGGCCGCGCCGGCAATGGAGGGAGCAACGGTGCTGTACGAGCTTCGCATCTACGAGTGCGCGCCAGGCCGGCTCGGTGCGCGGAACAACCGCTTCCGCAACCACACGACGAAGTTCTTCGAGCGCCATGACATCAAGGTCCTCGGGTACTGGACCGACAAGTGGGGCGACAACACGCGCCTGACCTACATCGTCGTCTGGGAGAGCGAGGCCGAGCGCGACCGCAAGTGGGGCGCGTTCGCCAGCGATCCCGAGTGGCAAGCGGTGCGGGCAGCGTCGGAGTTGCCGGAAAACGGCGGCCCGATTGTCGCGCGGGTGCTCAATCCGCTGATGACGCCGACCGACTACTCGCCCCTCCAGTAGCGGATGTTCCGGAAGGTCCTGATCGCCAATCGCGGCGAGATCGCCCTGCGCATTGTCCGCGCCTGCCGCGAGTTGGGCGTGCGGTCGGTGCTGGCCTACAGCCAGGCCGATCGCAACTCGCTGCCGGTGCAACTCGCCGACGAGGCGGTCTGCATTGGGCCGCCTGCCAGCGATCGCAGCTATCGCAACGTGCCAGCCGTCATCCAGGCGGCGCTACTGACGGGCTGCGAGGCGCTCCATCCCGGCTACGGTTTCCTGGCAGAGAACGCCGACTTCGCCGAGATCGTCGCCCGTTGCGGTCTCGTCTTCATCGGGCCGCGCCCGGACACCATCGAGAAGATGGGCGACAAGTCCGTGGCGCGCGAGACGATGCGTCGCGCCGGCCTGCCAATTCTGCCCGGCAGCGACCGACCAATCGCCGGCGAGGCCGAGGCGATCCAGGCCGCGCGCCACGTCGGCTACCCGGTCATGCTCAAGGCGGTGGCCGGCGGCGGTGGCCGGGGCAAGCGCATTGCCCACGACGAGCGCGAGCTGGTGCGCGCGCTGCCGATCGCGCGCAGCGAGGCACAAGGCGCCTTCGGCAGCAGTGAAATGTACCTGGAGAAGTACCTGGAGCAGCCGCGCCACATCGAGGTGCAGGTCCTCGGCGATGCCGCCGGCCAGACTGTCCTCAGCCTGGGCGAGCGCGAGTGCTCGCTCCAGCGCCGGCTGCAGAAGGTCATTGAGGAGGCGCCGGCGATCGGCATCAGCGATCGACTGCGGCGCGACCTGGCGGCGGCTGCGGTCAAGGGCGCGCGCGCTGTGCGCTACGCCAACGCTGGCACTGTCGAATTCCTGGTCGACCGCGCCGGTCGGTACTATTTCCTGGAGATCAACACTCGCATCCAGGTCGAGCACGGGCTGACCGAGGTCGTCACCGGCGTCGACCTGGTCAAGTGGCAGTTGCGGGTCGCTGCCGGGCAGCCACTGACGCTGCGCCAACGCGACCTTCAGGTGACCGGTCACGCCGTCGAGGTGCGCATCCTGGCCGAGAACCCAGCGCGTGATTTCGAGCCGGCCGCCGGCCGCGTGCGGGCACTCCATCTCCCCGGCGGCCCCGGCATCCGCGTCGACAGTCATCTCTATCCCGGCTGCGACGTGCCACCGCACTACGACTCGCTGCTGGCCAAGATTATCGCCTGGGGTGGCGACCGCGACGAGGCGATCACCCGCACCGCCCGCGCTCTCGACGAGCTGGTCGTCGACGGGGTGGCTACCACGGCCAGTTTCCAGCGGGCGCTCCTGGACGACCCACGCTACCGGCGGGGCGAGTTGCACACCCGCTTCGTCGAGCAGTACCTGAGCGAGCAGGCTGTCGGAGCGGCCGCCGGTGGGCCAGGCTAGCCTGACCCACTGCTGGCGGCACGCCACGATGGTTCGGCCGTCGCGATGAGAGAACCGGATGAACGTTGACGACACCACTGCTGCCATGGCGCCGCAGGAGACCCGCCGGCAAGCGCGCATCCTGGCGATGCAGGCGCTCTACGAGGCGGACCTGGCCCGCCATGAGACGGACAGTGTGCTGGAGCGGCTGCTGGGCGATGATGCCTATCCACGGGCAACGGCGACGTTTGCTCGGCGGTTGACGGCGGGCGTCACCGCCCACCTCGACGAGATCGATCCGCTCATTGCGGCGGCGGCGCCGACCTGGCCGCTGGCGCAGATGGCCAAGATCGACAAGAGTATCCTACGTCTGGCTGTTTATGAGGTGCTGTTGGAGCCGGCGGTACCATACAAGGCGGCCATTAATGAGGCAGTCGAGATCGCCAAGGTGTACGGTAGTGACAGCTCCAGTCGGTTCGTCAATGGTGTACTCGGCACCATCGCCGCGGGCCGGGACGACTGGATCGCGCGCCACGCGACTGCGGCGACAACCGAACCGACAGCTGAGTCGTGACGTTGACATCAAGGGTCCGGCGTGGATACTACGGTGGGCCTCCCGCGCTACTGTGGGCGGGTGAGTGCTGACAGGTGCTGAGGAGGGCAGGAGTGGCGTCGCAAGAGGAGATCTTTCAGAAGTTGAAGGGCATCGTCGTCGAGCAACTCGGCGTCGATGAGGAAGACGTCACCATGGAGGCCTCGTTCGTCGAGGACCTCAATGCCGACTCTCTGGACCTGGTCGAACTGATCATGTCGCTGGAGGAAGAGTTCGGCGTCGAGATCTCCGATGAGGACGCCGAGCAGATCACGACCGTCACCGACGCGGTGGACTACATCGTCGAGCATCAGGGCTGAGCGGGTTCGCATCTAGCCTGCCGGCCGGCGCGTACATAGGCCAAGAGACGCGCGGCCGGGTCGCGCCGCGCCGTGGTTGGTCAGGAGCGCAGGCTGTGGCCGATCTAACCTCGGAACGCCCGTCCAGCACG
Source organism: Chloroflexota bacterium (assembly GCA_020849725.1). The sequence continues at coordinate 418 of JADLAZ010000211.1, read as the reverse complement.
TCGAATGTGACCGACACGCTGCCGACCGCCCCAGCCGTCATGTCAGACGACATGGGTGATGGCGGCGTGATGACGCTGCGCGAGCACCTGTTCGAGCTGCGCGACCGGCTGGTCAAAGCAGTACTCGGCCTGGTGGCTGGCTTCGTCCTTGGCGCGATGGTCGCCCAGCAGGTGCTCGATTACCTGGCGCGGCAGACCTGCCCGCCGGGCGAGGCCGATTGTCGGCTCACCGTCATCGACCCGACCGAAGGCATCGTCACCTATCTCAAGGTCTCGCTGTACATCGGCGTCGCGCTCAGTCTGCCCTTGATCGCCTATCAGGTGATCCGGTTCATGGCTCCCGGCCTGACCCGGCAGGAGAAGCGGCTGCTGTACACGGCACTGCCGTTCATCGCCCTCCTGTTCGTCGCCGGCTCGG
>JADLAZ010000210.1 GCA_020849725.1 Chloroflexota bacterium | reverse complement strand
GGAAACGCTCCTTGAGTTCCGGCCCCGGCCCTGGCTGATCGGTTCGCGCGCCGGGCCGGCCACCATCCTGCAGCCGCTGCAGGACCGGGCCATTGACCGGGATCGGCCCCGGCGGCAGCGGCCGGTTGCCGACCCACTCCCCCGGCGCCGGCGTGGCCGTGGCTCCGGCGGCCAGCGCGACCGTCGCCGATGGCGACACGGCGGTGGGCGGCGGCGCGGGCGACGGCGTGCCGGCGGTGACCGGTGGCCGGATCGGCGCGCTCGCGGTCGAGGCCGGCGTCGACGACGGTTGTGGGACCGCGACCGACGCCATCGGGCTGACGCGTGGTGCCGAGGCGGACGCCGTCCAGGTCGGCGCCAGCGCCGCCACCCGCGTCGCGCCCGCCGCCTGCTCGGCGTCCGCGTCGACGACGCGCCGGTAGCCCAGGTAGCCGGTCAGCGCGAGCAGCCCGCCGATGACGGCCAGCCCCAGGATGACGAGGATGCGTTCGTTCGGCCGTGCCATCACCGTTGCCCCCCTGCCGGGCCGCGTCGGCGGCGACGCGCCGCCGAGCGAGCCGAAGACCGTGCACCCTATAGACGCCCGCCGGGCGGAGAGCATGTCGCCATGCTACGGCGCGCCCGGCCGGCGCGGCTCGCCGACGCCGACCGCCTCGACCTCGGCCGCCGCGCCGACGCCCGGCGCGAGCCGCAGCAACGTGAGCGGCACGCGCGCCCGGGCCAGCGCCGCGACCCGGCCGGCCCCGACGCCCACCTCGACGTCGCCCAGGCCGTCGGCGGCGAGCATCGCTCGGGCAGCGGCCGCCGCGGCGGCGGCGTCGAGGCGGAGCTCGCCGGTGGCGCGCAAGTGGGCGACGTCGATCTGCTGCGCGCCGGCGTGGGCGGCGGCGTCGACGCTGGCCTGGAGCGAGCGACGCGCCAGCAGCAGGCGGCCGCTATCGACGGCCAGCCCGATCACCAGCAGCAGCATGACCAGCAGCAGCGCCGCCAGCGGCAGCGTCTGCCCGGGGCGCGCGCGCGTCGTCCAGGCCGATGGGATGCGTTTTCGTATGGTGCTAAACGTTCGCCGCATCGAGCCTCCTGCCTGCTCGCGTCGCCATCACGGCCGGCGACTGCCGTAGCGCTGGACGGGCTGGGCGGCGACGGCGATCAGCGTCGGCTCGCCCAGCCCGAACGGCAGGCGCGCCAGCGGCGCGCGGTAGCTGACCGTGGCGCGCGCGACGCTGCCGCGCGCGAAGGCCGGGTCCGCCTCCAGCGTCAGGTCGAGGCGGTCGGGCTCGAGCGCTAGGCCGGCGGCCACCTCGCGGAAGCGGCGCTCACCGGCGGCCAGCGCCGCCGGATAGGAGGGGGCCTCGCCCATGACGCGGGCGGCCTCGCGCGCCAGCGTCTCGGCCTGGAGGCGGGCGTCGACGACACAGTGGACGGCCACCAGCCCGGCCAGGCACAGCACGAGCGCCGGCAGCGCCAGCGCCACCTCCAGCGACGCCTGCCCGCGCCGGCCGTCGCGCCGCAGGATGCGCTCGATCATTCCGGCCCTCCCCGGCTCGTCGCGGCGCCGGCCGGGCCGCCGGCGCCCCGCTCGACGTACATGGAGACTTCGACTGTCAGCGGCAGCGCGACCGCGCCGCCGAGCAGCGCGAGCTCCCGCTCGCCCTCGACGCGGAGCGCGACCACCTCGGCCCGGCAGGCGCCGGCGACGATGCGGGCGCAGACCGGGCTGACCGCCAACCGGTCGGCGCCCCGGCCGAGCCCGAGCGCCAGCAGCGCCCGCGCCTGGCGCACGCCGTCGTCGAGTGTCCGGCCGTCGGCGCTGGCGACGCGGGCGCCCTCCTGGGCGGCGGCGACGGCGACCTGCCGCGCCTGGGCATAGAGCGCGACCTCGACGATGCTGGCAACGACGGCCAGCAGCAGCGCCAGCGCCAGCGCCGACTCGACCAGCGCCTGGCCGGATCGGGCGGGGACGATCGCTGGTCGTGATGGGGTTGAACGCGATGGACGGCCGGGCATGGGGTCATCCCCCTGGTAGTCACGCGGCGAGCTCAGACCGGCTTGTGCGTATTCAGGTAGTCGACGAGGGCGGTGATGTAGTCGGAGATCGCGCCGGTCAGCACGCCGAGCGCGACGACGACGCCGGTGGCGAGCGTGGCGGCGATCAGCACCCACTCGATCGTGGTCTGTCCCTCGCGCGCGCCGGCCAGGCGCAGGGCCGGGTGGCGGGCGATCGAGGCGGCCAGGCGGAGTTGGGCGAGGACGACGAGACGGATGACGCGGTCCATGACGGTCTCCTTCCCGTGGCTGAGCGGCGAACGCGGACGATTGACGGCGCGGGCGTCGGGGTGGGCCGGACGATCACTCAGCGGCGACTCCTTTCTCCGAATGGGCAGGCGTGGTGCTGGCGCCCACCGTCAGCGCGGGCGGAGCGCCAGGACGTTGTCGACGGCGGGCAGCAGCAGCAGCAGGGCGAAGGCGAGCAGCATTAGCGTCGCGACCGGGATCGCCTGCTTGAGCGTGGCCGCCTCGCCGGCGCGCTGCCGGCGCTCGCGCTCGTCGGCGCGCAGCTCCTCGGCCAGCCGGGCCAGCGGCGCGCCGATGGCCACCCCGCGCGCCTCGCCCAGCCCGACCAGCGTCGCCAGCGTGTGCAACTCGGCCAGCTCCCAGTCGTCGGCCAGCGAGTGCAGCCCGACCGGCAGCCCGACCCCGCCCAGCCGCGCGCCCGTCAGCGCCGGCTCCAGCAGCGCCGCCAGCGGCCCGCCGCCCCGGACGGCGCTGTCGAGCCCGGCGCGCAGGCCGAGGCCGGCCGCCAGGTGCAGCCCCAGCCGGTCGAGCAGGGCTGGCAGCCCGGCCCGCAGCAGCGCCTGCCGCTGGCGCAGCGCGCGCCCGACGGCCAGGTCGGGCAGGCAAAAGCCGAGCGCGCCGAGCGCGAGCGGCACCCACCAGGGCAGGGCCTGACCGCGCCCGACGGCTGCCAGCGGTGCTGCCAGGCCGAGCAGCGTCAGCCCGAGGACGGCCAGGATGGCGGCGCAGCCGAGCTTCTGGGCGTAGTGGTCGACCGGCTCGCCGTGACCGGCCAGCGCCAGACGTTGCCGCAGGCGCGTCGGCTGGCCCAGCCCGGCCGCGTCGGCCAGGCGCAGCGCCGCCCGCGCCCCCGCCGCCAGCGGCGCCCCGAGCGCGCCGTCCAGCAGCGGGCTGCGGCGCTCCGGCGCGACCGCGCCCGCCGACCGACCCGGCGGCCGGCGCTCGCAGCGGCGCAGCCACTCGGCCAGCGCCGGGCGATCCGGCCCGACGGCGACGGTGACGACCACCAGATAGGTGGCGAGCCCGAGCAGCAGCCCGAGCAGCAGCGGCGCGTTCGGCTCACCCATCGTCCTCGCCCTCCCTGGCGCCGTCTGGAGTGGCCGGGCGCAGCCGGGGCGGCGGCGCGACGCGGCCGAGCCGGCGCATCAGCAGGTAGCCGGCCGCGACCAGACCGGCGATGAGCGCCAGCCAGGCCGCCCCGGCCGGCGTGTCATAGACGGCGGCATACTCGGGCGCGAGCCAGCGCAGGAGCAGCAGCATCGCCAGCGGCGCGACGGCCAGCGCCCGGCCCTGGAGCGTCATGCGGTGCTGGGCGGTGGCGATCGCCGCCTCGACCCGCCGCCGGCCGTGCAGCGCGTCGGCGAGTTGGTCGAGCACCGCCGGCAGCGCGCCGGCGCCGGCGCGGTGGGCGATCGCCAGCGCCTCGACCAGGTCGTCGGCGGCCGGGCCGACCTCGGCGCGCAGGCGTTCGAGCCCGGCCGCCAGCCCGCCGCCGGCGAGCCCAGCCGCCCGGGCGGCGCGGGCGAAGGCCGGGCGCAGCCGGTCCGGACCATGGCGGGCCAGCTCGTCGACGGCGGCCGCCGGGCCGGCGCCGGCGGCGATGAGGGCGCGCAGCTGGCCGACGGCGACCTCCAGGTCGAGCAGCGTGCGCCGCTCGGCCGCCGCGCCGCGCGCGTCGAGGGCGCTGGCCAGCAGCGCCAGCCCGACAGCGACCGCGCCGAGCGCCAGGATCGGCGAGCCGGTCAGCGCCAGCAGCACGAGGCCGGCGACGGCGCCCCCGAGCCCGCAGCGCAGCAGGAAGCCGCCGGGCGTGAGCGCCACGCCCGCCCGGCGCAGCCAGCCGCCCAGCCGCGCCAGCGCCGGCTCGCCGGCGAGGCGGGCGGCCGGGCGCGGCGCCGGGGCCGCGGCGTCAGCCGTCAGCGCCAGCCAGGCGGCGGCCAGGCCGAGTCCCATCAGCAGCCCCAGGATGAGCGCCATCGTCCACGCCTCCTTGCCGGCGCGCCCGTCGCTGGCCAGCGGCGCGCGGGGACCGGCGTCGAGCCGGCGGTGAGCCGGACGCGAGCGGCGGGGTTGCCCGGCGATGCGCCCGGTTGCCCGCGATGGTCCCACACCGATCCGACGGCCATCCGACGGCCGTCCGACGGAACCCCGTCGCGGCGGCGGTCATCTCAACCGGCGGCGGCATCGCCGGCCTCCTCCTCGAGCCCGGTCGGCAGGTCGAGCTCGGACAGCCGGTCGGCGCAGGCCGGCCACGGCCCGACCCGGACGTGACGGCCGCGGGCGGCGTCCCAGGCGAAGATCGGGCTGAGCGCCGGGACGTCGCCGCCGGCGCACGGGCCGACCTCGCAGAGCTCCATGATCCGCCGGACGCCGGTGCGCGGGTCGCGCTTCTGGAAGAGGACCAGGGTGACGCTCGACGCGATCATCTCGGCCACCTGACGCGGCGGGATCTCCTCGCCGGCCATCAGGACGTAGGTGGCCAGTTTGACCAGCGCGTGGCGGCAGGAGTTGGCGTGGATCGTCGTCAGACTGCCGTCGGCGCCCAAGTTGAGCGCCAGCAGCCAGTCGTAGGCCTCGGCGCCGCGCAGCTCGCCGACGATGACGCGCGTCGGCGCCTCGCGCTGGGCGGCCCGCACCAGCTCACGCTGACCGATCGTCCCGCCGCCGTCGCCGGCCGGGCCGCCGGTCAGGTGGGCCGTGACGTGGACGGCGGCGTCGCGGGCGGCCGGGTCGGCGACCGCCAGCTCCGGCTGCGACTCGATGATGACCAGGTGCTCCTCGAAGTCGTCGAGCGTCAGCAACAGCGCGTCGAGCGTGCGCGTCTTGCCGCTGCCGGGTGCGCCGGCGATGAGCAGGCTCAGGCCGGCCTTGAGGGCAGCGGTGAGGAAGGTGGCCATCGCCGGCGAGAGCGTGCGGCGGCGGGTGAGGTCGGCCAGCGTCAGCGGGGCGGCGCGGCGGCGACGCAGGTGGACGACGACCGGCCGGTCGTGGCCGGGCGGTGGCAGGACGCCGTGGAAGCGGACGCCGCCGGGCAGGACGGCGTCGCAAATGCGGTGGGCCGGATCCCAGACGGCGCCGACCTCCTCCAGCCGGGTCCGGAAGACGTCGACGAGGTGGCGGTCGTCGCGGAAGCAGCCGGCGATGAGGCGCTTGCCGGGCGGCGGGGCGGTCGGGTCGTCGGAGTGGCCGTAGCGGGCGATGAAGGTGGCGTGGCCCTGGATGCACAGATCCTCGAGCGTGTCGTCGCGCAGCGGCTCGTCGGCCGGGCCAAAGCCGAGCAGGTAGGCCCGCACGACGGCGCGGCCGGCGGCGTCGTCGCGGTAGGGGAGGACCGGACCGGCGCTCCCGGCCTCGGCCTCGGCGTCGCGGAAGAGCAGGCCGCGGTTGAAGGCGGCGATCGCCTCGGCGCAGCAGGCATCGACGACGGCGTCGGGCAGCTCGGCCGGGCGGGTCACGCCGCGGGCGGCGGCCTCGCGCTGGAGGGCGCGGCGGCCGGCGTCGAGGATCGGGTCGTAGCGCTCAGGCAGGATCACGCGACGCCTCCTTCGGGCGGGGCACCGCGCCGGCGGGTCGGCCGGCCGTGCCGCGCGGGCGGGCGACGAGCCGGGCGCGCAGCCCGGCCAGGAGGGCGGCCGGCGCCAGGCGGGCGAGCGCGGGGTGGCGCTCCTGACGGTGACGGCGGGCTCGCAGCGGCGCGGCCGGGACGGGCGCCGCCGCGCCGGCGCGGGCGGCCAGCGCGGCGGCCAGGGCGCGGACGGCCGGGGCGAGCCGGCCGGGGGCGCGCGTCACGGGCAACTGCTGCGCGGCCGCCCAGGCGACGGTGGCCGGGTCCTCGGGCACGGCGGCCAGGGTGGGGCGGCCGAGCGCGGTGGCGACTTCGGCGGCCGGGAAGGCGCCGGGGCGGTCGGCACGGGTGCGCAGGAGCGCGACGGCCGGGCCGGCCGGCTCGTCGGCCAGCTCGCGCAGCGTCGCGCGCGCGGCCTCGACGCCGGCGCCGGTCGGGGCGAGCGCCACCAGCAGTTCGTCGCAGGCGAGCCGCGCGGCGCGCTGCCAGGGCAGCGGCGACCAGCGGCCGAGGTCGACGACCACCCAGGCAGCCCGGCGGCGCGCCTCGGCCAGCAGGGCGGCGACGAGGCCGTCGGTCAGCAGCGCCGCCGCCGATGGCCGCTCCAGGCCGGGCAGCGCCAGCAGGCACGGGCCGATCGGGCGCAGCTCGGCGTCGAGCGCCGCCCGCCAGACGTCGGTCCCGAGGGGACCGGCCAGCGCCAGCGCCGCCAGTCCGGCCCCCGGCGCGGCCAGGCCGAGCAGCGGGACGAGGCGGTCGCCGGCGGCATCGACGTCGAGCAGCAGGACCGGCTGGCCGGCCTCGGCCAGGGCGTCCGCCAGGGCATGGGCCACGAGCGTGCCGCCGTCGCCGCCGCGCGTGCCCAGGATGCCGACGATCCGACCGGCTGGGACGCCGCCGTCGGGCGAGCGGCGCGCGGTCACGGCCGCGTCGCGCGGCGGCGGCGACGCCAGCGTCGGGTCGGGCAAAGCGGCACCGGCGTCGTCCGTCGCCCCGTGCCGGAGGGCCAGCCGGCGGGCATAGGGGCGCGGCGCCGCCGGTTCGGGAGGTGCCGGGAGTGGCGGAATCACCGCGCCCGGCCGGGCCGGCCACGCGGCCGGCGGCGGGGTCCGGTCGGCCGCCGCCGACTGCCCGGTCTGGAGCGGCGCGGCGCCGGTCGCTGCCGGGCGGATCAGCGCCCGGAGCGTGCCGGCGTCGGGGGGCGGCGTGATCGGCAGGATGAGCGCCCCGGCGGCGGTGAACGCTGGGTCGACAGCCGCCGGCGCGTCGGCCAACACCGCCACCCGTGCCCCCGTCGCCGCCAGCGCCGCGACCAGCGCCGGCGTCACGCCGCGCGCCGTTGCCTCCAGCAGGACGGCCGCCAGGCCGCCCTGACCAGCGCGGGCGAGCGCGCCGGCCGGCGAATGGGCGCGCTCCGGCGGCGCGCCGGTCAGCGCCGTCAGCCGCTCCGGGAGGGCCGCCGCCGGCGCCGGCCGGCCGACGACGAGCAGCACTGCCCCGTCGGTCACGCTCATCGCCGGCCTCCCGTCGTGGCGGTGTCGGCAACGCCGTCGGGTAGCAGCGCCAGCGCCACACCGCCGGCCGCGGCGGCGGCCAGCACCGGCCCGGCCTGGTCGGCCGCGACGAGCAACACGACGCCGCCCGGCGCGCGGTCGGCCCGCGCCGCCGCCGCCGCGCCGCCGAGCGAGCCGCCGGCCAGGCCACCCGCCGCGTAGCCGACCGACTGGACGGTCGCGCCGCGCGCCAGCGCCCGGCGCTCAGCGCCGTTCGGGCCGGCCACCGCCGGCGCGCTGGCCCCGCCCAGGGCGAGGACGTCGACGCGGGCGCCGGGCGCGAGCGGCGGGGTGAGCTCCGGCTTGAGGCCGACGGCGACCGCCACCTGGCCGGGCGCGGGCTGGGGGACATCGGCGACGCTGGCGGCGGTGACCACGTCGCCGGGAGCGAGCCGGTGGGCGGCCGGGCGGCCGAGGAGATCCTCGGCCCGGCCCGGTGGGAAGGCGCGGGCGCGCGTCTCGGCCGGTAAGCGGCCGGCGCGGCGGCCGAGGTCGCCGGCGGCGAGCGGCTGGCCGGCCGGCACCTCGCGCAGGGCGACCAGGACCGGCTCGTCGCGCACAGTCGCACCCCAGAACCAGAGGTTGAGCAGGACGGCGCCGGCGGCCAGCAGCAGGGCACCAGCGGCGCGGACGGCGCGGCGACTCACCCGGCGCGGCGCCGAATGCAGGAACGGGGACATCGCGACCTCCTCTCCAACGACGCGGCTGGGATGATGCGCCGCCGTCGGCACGACGGTGCGGCCGAGCTGAAGGCCGTGGTCGGATGCGAGCCACCAAGACAAGAGGCAACCAG
>JADLAZ010000209.1 GCA_020849725.1 Chloroflexota bacterium | reverse complement strand
GCAGGTTAGCTACGCGTTACTCACCCGTCTGCCGCTCACCCGGCCGAAACCGGACGCGCTCGACTTGCATGCATTAGGCGCGCCGCCAGCGTTAGTCCTGAGCCAGGATCAAACTCTCCATCCAAACATCTCGACTCCTCCCGGAGTCGTCCGTTCAATGGGGGTCCTCGCACGACACCTGCGTCTCTCGACGCTCAGGAAATCTGCTGCTCGTTCTACCCTTCCATTGTCAACGTGCGCGCCGCCATCTCTGGCGGCCCGGGTAGTATATCTGCCCGCCGATACCGTGTCAAGGCCTTGAGTAGAGCGACTGATAGACGCCGAAGAGGTCATCGTATCGGCCACGGAGGGAAAGATTCGGCGCCGTTTCGCCAGTGGTTCTCACCATCGCTGCGGCCGCCGCCTCGACACTACTGTGCCAGCCGAGGGCGATCGCGGCCAGCAGCGCCGCGCCGAAGGCCGGGCCGGCCTGATCCTGCGCCAGCCGGAGCGGCAGTCCGATGACATCGCTGATGATCTGCCGCCAGACGGGGCTGGCGGCCCCGCCGCCGGTGATGACGGCCCGCTCCGCCGGCACGCCGGCCGCACGCAACAGTGCGACGGAGTCGCGCAGGCCAAAGGCAACGCCCTCCATGACTGCCCGTGCCACGTGGCCACACCCGTGCCGCGGTGTCACGCCGAACAGTACGCCGCGCGCGTCGGGGTCGCGGTGCGGCGTGCGCTCGCCCTGCAGATAGGGCAGCCACAGCAATCCTTCCGCGCCGGCGGGCGTTTGCGCTGCTGCGCTCGCCAGCGCGTCGTAGCCATCGATCGCCTCCGGATCGACCAGGTCACGCAGCCAGCGCAGTGACAGGCCGGCCGCCTGCATGACTCCCATCAGGTACCAGCGGCCGGGCACAGCATGGTTGAAGGTGTGCAACCGGCCGCCGGGGTCGACCGCTGGTGACGCCAGTGGGGCGACGACCGTGCCACTCGTCCCGACGCTGACGAGCAGGTCGCCCGGCGCGACCACGCCGCTGCCGACAGCGGCGCAGGCGTTGTCGGCCCCACCGCCGACGACCGGAATCCCGGCCGGCAGGCCAGTGGCCGCGGCAGCAGTGGCCGTGACCTGCCCCATCACCGCCGTCGACTCCACGCAGCGCGGCAGGAGCGATGGCGCTAGCCCGAGCGCCGCTGTCATCGCCGCCGACCACTGGCGACCGGCGACATCGTACAGCAGCGTGCCCGCCGCGTCCGACTCGTCAGTGGCCAGCGCGCCGGTCAGGTGGAAGCGCACGAAGTCCTTTGGCAGCAGCAGGGTCCGCACGCGGTTCCACGCCACCGGCTCGTGCCGGCGCACCCAGAGCAGCTTCGGCGCGGTGAAGCCGGGCAGCGCCGGATTGGCCACCCACGCCGCCAGGGTGGCCTCGCCGACAGTGGCGGTGATCTCGTCACACTCGGCCTGGGTGCGCTGGTCGCTCCAGATGATGCACGGCCGAACGGGCACACCGGCGTCGTCCAGCAGCACCGCGCCGTGCATCTGGCCTGATATACCGACCGCGCACACACTGGCCCCGGGCACGCGGGCGAGTACCGCCGGCACAGCCGCCATGGTCGCCTGCCACCAGTCGCCCGGCGCCTGCTCGGCCCAGCCGACCTGGGGGTGGTGTAGGGGGTAGCCGGTGTCAACGGCCGCCAGCACTCGTCCGTCAGGGGCAACCAGGGCAGCCTTCACGCCGGTCGTGCCGACGTCGATACCCAGGACGCACTCCATGGCAGCCTCCAGTGTGGTTCAGGGCGATCGCGGCGTGATTGGTGCCGTATACTTCGGCCGGGTCAGCGTACTTGCCATCTCCCGTGCCCCGCAAGGATTCGTCACCCATGGCGACGCGCTCTCCACTTCACCTGCCGGCCTGGCGGGACGGCCAGTTCTGGGTCTATCAGCTCGCGCGCGCCGGCAAGAACGGCTTCGACGGACGTCTGCGCTACACGGCCAGCCGGCTGGGCGACGGCGCGTGGCGCGTCGAGGGCCGCAGCGACTATCCCGAAGGGCGGTCGTTGCACGAATGGATCGAGGTTATCGGCGACCCACTGACGCACCGCGCCGCCTTCTTTGAGCGGCGCAACTCGGCTGGCCTGTACCGCTACGAGTCGCGCCAGGAGAGCGACGGCACGCTCTGGTTGCGCGTGGAGGTCGATGACACCGCACGCGAGGAGCGCCATCCGTCCCGGCCGGACCCGGTCTACATCGGCAATCAGCTCGATTTCTTGTTGCACGGCCTGGACGTGTCGGCCAGTGGCGCGTGGCGGCTGCGGGCGCGCGTTGAGAGCGGCAAGATTTACCCGTTTGAGGTGCGCGTGGCCGACCGCGCCGCCGTCATGCCCCATGACGGCGAGGCACTCGAGGCAGTGCTAGTGACGGTCAAGATCGCCACGAACCCGCTGGTGAAGTGGCTGGCGCCGTCGGTGCGTTACTGGTTTCACCCGCGCGACCAGACGATGCTGCTGCGCATCGATCACGGCGAGTCGGTCCTGACGCTGATCGACGCCGGCTGACGCACAGCTGGCAAGGAGCCGCTATCGATGACCGACTCCGGCGCCGACCTCGTCATCCGGCCAGCGACCGTCGCCGATGCGGCGGCGATCGCCGCCATTTACAACGCCGGAATTCTGGACCGGATCGCGACCTTCGAGACGGAATTGCGATCGCCGGAGGAGCGCGCCGCCTGGCTGACCAATCGCGACCGGCGCTACCTCGTGCTGGTCGCCGAGCAGGGCGGCGCGGTCATCGGCTGGGCGGGCCTGTCGCCCTACTCCAGTCGCCCCTGCTATCGGGGCGTAGCCGAGCATTCCATCTATCTGGCGCGGGAGACGCGCGGCCGCGGCTACGGTCAGCGCCTGCTCGGCGCGCTGATCGACGCCGCCGAGCGCGAGGGCTTCTGGAAGCTCACGTCGCGCCTGTTCTTGTTCAACGAGAGCAGCCGCGCCCTCCATCGCCGTCTCGGCTTCCGCGACGTCGGCATTAACCAGAAGCACGCCCGGCTCGACGGGCACTGGCTCGATACCGTCACCGTCGAACGCCTGATCGAGTCGAACCTCACCTGATCTCGGCTATACTGCTGCTATTCCCCGCATCGCTCGACCGTGCCGGAGGAGGATGCACATGGCGACGACCAGTCTTGAGGCAACAACGCTGGCGGAGCGCGCGGCGGCGCTGCGGCTGATCGACACCGATGTCCACAATGACCTGCCAAGCTGGAGCGAGCTTAAGCCCTTCCTGGCCAGCGAGTGGCACGCCTTCCTGGAGGCGGGCCAGCCCGGTTTCGCGGCACGCTACTACACCAATCAGGGCACCGGTCGCATGGACGACTCGGTGCGCGAAGAGGATGGACTATGCGCCGGCGACCCAGACTGGGTCGTACAGATGCTGATGCGCAAGTACCGCATCGACATCGGTATCCTGACTGGCACGGCCATCGGCCTGAGCGTCCAGCACAATGCCCGACTGTGTGCGGCGCTAGCGGCGGCATACAACGACTGGACGCTCCACAAGTGGGTGCGCCCCTACGATTGCTTTAAAGGGTCGATCCTGGCCGCGTCGCAGGATGCCCAGGCGGCCGCGCGCGAGATACGGCGGCTCGGCGACGACCCTGGCATGGTGCAGGTGCTGCTTGCCAGTGCCGCGCCGCTGCCCTACGGACATCATCACTACTGGCCGATCTATGCCGCCGCCGTCGAGTACAACTTGCCGGTCGCCATTCACGTCGGCGCCGAGGGCACCGGCATCGCGAATGCCCCGACGGCGGTCGGCTACCCATCGACCTACCTGGAGTATCACACCGACCACTCACTGACGATGATGGCCCATTGCATCAGCCTGGTCACCGAGGGAGCCTTCGAGCAGTTTCCGACGCTCAAGTTCGCCTTCATCGAGGGCGGCGTCTGCTGGGCGCCCTACGTGATGGGCCGTCTCGACCGGCTCTACCCGGCGCTGAAGGCCGAGACTCCGTACTTGAAACTGCGGCCCAGCGAGTACATCCTCGACCACTGCTACTTCAGCACCCAGCCAATCGAGGAGCCGGACAACCCCGATCACTTGCTGCAGATGCTGGCGCTGCTGCGCGCCGACAAGACAGTCATTTTCGCCAGCGACTACCCGCACTGGGACTTCGACAATCCGCTGACGGCCTTCAGGTTCTTCCCGCCGGACCTGAAGCGGCGCGTTTTCGTCGACAACGCGCTGGAGATGTACGGGCCGCGGCTGCTGGCCTCGCATGCCTGACCCATGCCACCGCAGCATCGGCTGACAGCAGTGAGGCACGAACCTGCATGACGACCAGCGCCGCCACGACACCGGCCACGACATCCGCGCCGCGCGCGACGCCACGCATTGTCGACGTCGATGTTCACCACCAGATCACCGACTGGCAAGCTGTCGCGGACCACGCGCCGGAAGGGCTGCGGCACCGCATCGCCCGACCGGGCGGGCCACCGCTGGCGCGGCATGGTTTCCGGGCGGTCGGTGATACCTTCGGCGCGGCGCCACGCTCGCCGGTGGTGGATGGGCGGCAGCCGCACCCAGCCGCCGATCCGGCCTGGGTGGCCGAGCACTACCTGGGCGCTCGCGGTGTCGACCTGGCGATCCTGACTGGCTGTGAGTTCCGGCTCAGTGCTCAACCCAATCCGGATATGGCCGCCGCGCTGGCAACGGGTATCAACAATTGGACGCTGGCGACATGGGTGCGGCCATTCAGTTGCTTCAAAGGCTCGATCCTGGTCGCGCCGCAGGACCCGGCCCAGGCCGTGGCCGAGATCGACCGTCTCGGCGACGATCCGGGTATGGTGCAAGTGCTGATCGGCAGCGGCAGTGAGGCGCCGCTCGGCCGCCGCCAGTACCATCCGATCTACGCGGCCTGCGTGCGGCACGGCCTGCCACTAGCGCTGCACATCGGCGGCGAGGGCGCCGGCGCCACGCCGCCGGCGACCGCCGCCGGCCATCCATCGACCTACTTCGGATGGTATGGCTCGCTGCCCCAGTCGTATATGGCCCACATCATGAGCCTGGTGACCGAGGGGGTGTTCGAGCGCTTCCCGACGCTGCGCGTCGTGCTGCACGAGGCTGGCATCGCCTGGCTGCCGCACATCATGTGGCGCTTCGACAAAAACTGGAAGGCACAGCGCGGTGAGACGCCGTGGGTAAAGGAGCCGCCGAGCCGCACCATCCTGCGCCATTTCGCCACCACGCTCTATCCGCTTGAGGCCGGCTTCAGCCAGGAACAGATCGGCCAGATACTGGCGATGATCGAGGGAGAGCGGACGCTGCTGTTCGGCAGTGCCTTCCCCGACTGGCACTATGGCGACCCGTTCGCCCAGGTCGAGGAGTTGCCCGAGGCGTTTCGCGCGCCCGTGCTTGCCGGCAGTGCGCTGGGGCTCTACGGCGCGCGCCTGCTGGCGCCGAACCAGCCATAAGCGCGGCCGGGCCGACCGCCGCCACCGCATCAGCCACGCACCGAGGGTTCAAGCGCGCATGAGTCGTCACATCGTCGCCGCTGTCACCGATATCCCCCCAGGCGGGCGCAAGATCGTGCGCGTTGATGGCCGAGAGGTTGGCATCTTCAACGTCGGCGGCCGGTTCTACGCCCTGAAGAACACCTGCGCTCATCAGGGGGCGCGCGTCTGCCTCGGCAAGGTCGTCGGCATGCAATTGCCGTCGGACGTGTACGAGTTCCAGTATGGGCGCGAGGGCCAGATCCTGCGCTGCCCCTGGCACGAGTGGGAGTACGACATCTCTACCGGCGAGTCGGTCTTTGACCCGGCCGTCCGGATCGTCTCCTACCCGGTCGAGATCGAGGACGAGCAGGTCATCGTGACGATCGCCGGATGAGAGCGATCGTGATCGTGATCGAGTTTCCGCCGGACGGCGCGGCCGAGGAGACGGCGCTGGCCTACGCGCGGCGGCTGTTCGCGATGCTCGATGAGGCGATCGACTCGCTGCTGCTGGTGCCGGCAGCCGGCGCCGGGCTGACCGTTACGCTCAACGGCCAGCGCGTTTACACCGAGCACCAGGCTGGCCGGCCGCCGCGCCTTGCCGATGTGCTGGATGCACTCGCCGCATCGAAGGAGTAGCCCGATGATGAACACCAACCGCCTCAAGGCCAGGCTGCGCGCCGGCGAGCCGGCGCTGGGCGTCTCGGTCATGATTCCGTCGCCGCAGATCGTAGAGATGCTCGGCTATCTGGGTGTCGATTGGGTGCTGCTCGACTGTGAGCACGGCACGATCACCCTGGAAAGCCTGGAGTTGATGGTCATCGCCGCCGAGGCCGCCGGCATCACCGCCATCGCCCGCCCGGCCGCCAGCACGCCCGAGGCGATCCTGGCGGTAATGGACCGCGGCGTGTTCGGCGTGCAGGCGCCGCACGTTGTCAGCGCCGCCGTCGCGCGGCAGGTCGTC
This sequence comes from Chloroflexota bacterium, assembly GCA_020849725.1. The sequence goes on along the minus strand of JADLAZ010000209.1, from coordinate 46,815 downwards.
GAGGCGGTCAAGTACCATCCGCTTGGCCGGCGCGGCCTGGCCGCCGGCAGCCGGCCGGCACGCTACGGCTTCGGGCTGTCGATGGCCGACTACGTCGCCTGGGCGAACGCCGAAACGCTCGTTTGTGTGCAGATCGAAGACGCTGAGGCGCTCGAACGGGTCGGCGAGATCGCCGCCGTCGACGGCGTTGACGTCTGCTTCGTCGGACCGTCCGACCTGGCGCAGTCGATGGGCTATCCGGGGCACGCCGACGCTCCGCCCGTGCGCGACGCGATCGACGCGACGTTCCGGACGCTCGCCGCCGCCGGCATGACCGCTGGCTGTGCTGGCTCGCCGGCAGCCCTGGCCGGCTATCTTGCCCGGGGCGTGCGCTACCTGTACACCCACGTGCCGACCCTGCTCGCGGCTGGCGCGGGAGAGTTGCGGCGTGCCGGCGGGCGGTAGGCACGCCATTGCCCGCGGCCGCCGGCGCGACCGCGAGGCTGGCGCTCGTACCTTTACGGAAGCGCGCATGGGAATAGCATACTTCGTATTGCGTAGCGTCGGGGCGGTTCGCGAACCGCCTCTACGGTGGCCTGGGCATCCCGTCTGGACTTCGGTTTAGTCAGACGGCAGCCGCGCGCTGCGCCCGCACGGCGCTGATCACGCTGTCTGGCTCGGGAAAGCCGCCGTCGCGATACATCGAGTGGACGAGGTTGTCACCGACACGCACATCGAATGACCCTTCGAACCAGGGGATCAACTCAATCGAGGCGATCTCATGGGTGAAAGTCGTCATCAGTGCCTCGGCCAGCGCCAGCGTCTGGCGCTCGTAGCCGCACTCGGCGCAGTAGGTGATCGTAACCTTGATCGGAATGGCGGCCATGCTAGCTCGCCTGGCCGGCACGCGCGGCGATCGCGCCCAGCTCGCGGATGACCTCGCCATTGGCGAAGGGCAGGGTCTCCTCGCGCATCGCCGCAATGGCAGCCGTCAGACGTCCCCGCACTTCCTCCGGCAGCGTGTCGACCGGCGCGTCCGGCGAGCCATAGGCCGGGTCACTGGCATAAATCTCGAGCCGGCGCTGCGCCCGCAGCTCAGTCACACTGTCGGGACGCTCCTTGAAAGTTCCGATCTCGCGGTAGTCGTCGTCAAAGAAGGCGAAGGCCGGAATTGAGCGGAACTGACCCTTGTTCAGGTATTGGTCCATCAGGTCCGGATGTTGATCGCGCAGGAACACGCGCACGTTGAGCTTGCCACTGTCCTTGGCGAGGCGGCCCAGGATGGGAAGGTTGGCGATGACATCGCCACACCAGTCCTCCGCCAGAACGAGGACGTTGAGCGGCTGCTTGAGGTTGGTGAATGTCGCTAGCGCGGCCGGATCCACCGCCAGATTGCGCTCGTTCGCCTCGAATCGCTCCTGGTTGCGCGTCATCTGGGCCTTGTACTCGTCGTAGGTCATACCCTGCTCGAAACGGTCGCGAGTGACAGCCACAGTACTCTCCTTCATCTCCCCCAGGGGTCCATCCACATTGCGCGGCTGCTCCCGCGCGCTACAAACCCGCGCCCAAGTCCACCGCCGGCGGCGCTCCCGACAGGACATCGGCCATCTCGGTCACCGACTGGTCGGCAGTCGATCCGGCGGCTGGTGGACCGGCGCGGTCACCGTCGCTGCTGGCCTCCAGCGCCTCGGCCACGACCTGGTCCATGTCCTCTACCCAGTAGAAGTGCATCTCCCGCGCCACCTCGCGCGGAATGGCGGTGAGGTCGCGCCGGTTGTCGGCCGGCGCGATCACGCGCCGCACGCCAGTGCGATGCGCCGCCAGCACTTTCTCTCTGAGGCCGCCGATCGGCAGCACACGCCCGCGCAGCGTGATCTCGCCCGTCATTGCCACATCGTGCCGCACTGGCCGCCGGGTCAGGGCCGAGATCAGCGCGGTGGCGATGCTGATGCCGGCGGACGGGCCATCCTTGGGGATCGCGCCCTCCGGCACATGGATGTGCAGATCGACCTTGTCCTGAAACTCGCGCTCGATGTGGAACTGCGCCGAGCGCGACCGCGCATAGCTGAGCGCCGCCTTGGCCGACTCTTGCATGACGTCGCCCAGCCGACCGGTGATCGTCAGCGCCCCACGGCCGGGCATCGTTACGACTTCAATCGGCAGCACCTCGCCGCCATATTCCGTCCACGACAGGCCGATGGCGACGCCGATCTGGTTCGTGCCAAACCGCTCCTCGAAGCCGTAGCGTGGATTGCCGAGGAACTCGGTCAGACGGTGCGGCGTCAGCCGGACGCGCTGGCTCTTGCCGCGCACGACCAGGCTGGCCGCCTTGCGGCAGATCGTCGCCAGTTGTCGCTCCAGGTTGCGAACGCCGGCCTCGCGCGTGTGACCGCGGATGATTTGGTAAAGCAGCCGGTCGGTGATCTCGACATGGTTCGCCGCCAGGCCGTGCGCCGCCAACTGCTTGGGCAGTAGATGGCGGCGAGCGATCTCGATCTTCTCAAGCTCGGTGTACCCGTCCAACTCGATGACTTCCATGCGGTCGCGCAGCGGCTTGGGGATATTCCAGAGTACGTTGGCGGTAGTGATGAACAGAACGTTAGACAGATCGAACGCCAGGTCGATGTAGTGATCGACGAAAGCGTGGTTCTGCTCGGGATCGAGCACCTCCAGCATGGCCGAGGCTGGGTCGCCGCGGTAGTCGCTGCTCATCTTGTCGATCTCGTCGAGCAGAATGACCGGATTGCTGGTGCCGGCCGTTTTCAGCGCCTGCACCAGCCGGCCGGGCATCGCGCCGATGTAGGTGCGCCGGTGCCCACGAATCTCGGCCTCATCGCGCACACCACCCAGACTGATGCGGACGAATTTGCGGTTCATGGCACGGGCGATCGACATGCCGAGCGACGTCTTGCCGACGCCAGGCGGCCCGGAGAAGCAAAGGATGGCCGTCCTGCCCGACCGGCCCTGCTCCTGGGTTAGCTTCCGCACCGCCAGAAACTCCAGGATGCGCTCTTTGATCTCCTTCAGGCCGTAGTGGTCCGCCTCCAGCACCGCCTCAGCCTCGATCAGGTCCAGCCGGTCATCGCTGCACTCGTGCCAGGGCAATGACAGCACCCAGTCGATGTAGGTGCGGACAACCGTGCCCTCGGCCGAGATCGCCGGCATCTTCTCTAGCCGGGCGACCTCCTTGAGCATTTTCGCCTCAGACTCGGCGCCCAACGCCTTGGTCTTGATGGCGTCGCGCAGCGCGGCGATCTCGTTGCCAGCCTCGCCGCTCAGCTCGTCGTGAATGACTTTCAGTTGCTCGCGCAGGTAGTACTCGCGCTGGTTCTTGTCAATCTGCTCGCGCACCCGGTCTTTGATGCGCTGCTCGAGCGACATCACGTCCAACTCGCCGCTGAGCCGCACTGCCACCGCTTCCAGGCGCGTCCGCACATCGGTCGTCTCCAGCAGCCGCTGGCGCTCGTCCATCTCGGTGACGAGTTGCGTGACGAGTAGATCTGCCAGTTGTCCGGCATCCTCGGTTCGACTGACCAGGTCACTGACCTCGGTCGTCAGCCGGCCTTTCGACTCGGCGTAGCGGCTGACTAACTCGCGCACGTAGGGCACCAGCACCGCCGCTTCGGGGGTGTCGCCGCCGGTCTCGGGCAACTTGACGACGGTCGTCTGGTACAGCCGCTCATCGCGTGAGACGTGCAGGAGCCGCACGCGCGTCGTGCCTTCCAACACGACCTGCACGTTACCTCCCTGCTGCCGCTCGATCTGGATGATCTCGCCGAGCGTGCCGACCGGATACAGGTGGTCGGCCTGCGGCTCGTCCTGCTGGATGTCGCGCTGGGCTGTAACCACCACACGGCGATCACCCGCCAGCGCATCCTCCACCGCCTGGATCGAGCGAGCACGACCCACCAGCAGCGTCACGATATTGCGCGGGAAGATGACGACATTCTTCAGCGGCAGGAGGGGGAATCGCTCAGTCGACTCGCTCTCCTCGAGGCTCATGCGGGTGACCCTTTGTCTAGGCGGCTGCCAGTGCTGGGGCGACGTGTTCGGCACGATAACGCGGCGGCGGAAGCGTGCGACTTGTACCATAGCGCCGCGGCGACTACAAGATGATCGATGCCAGCTGCATCTTGCCGCTCCATCGGCCCGACCCTATACTCGCCAGGAGGGTGGCGCGGCGGCCTGCCTCACTATACGTCCTCCCCATTCCCGGCCCACAATAGCCAGAAGGTCTGTGCCGTGCGCCTCGGCCGCGATCGTGGCGTTGTCCAGGTGCCATTGACAGGGCGTCGGCAGCGCGCGGCGGACGTGTGGCGCCGGCTGCCGGAAGGCCGCACTCCCGCGTCACGCCGGGGCGCGGCGGCAGGCGGGTTCGCGTGATTGTACCAGACTCGGTCATTGCCGATTGGTGCTGCCCATGGCCAGCGCGCCGACGCAGCGGGCGCCGCGAGCCGATGGCCCCGGACCAACGGAGGCAGCCGTGATCGACCAGCGGCCATCGTTGACAGTGCCGGCACAGCCGCTGCGCACCGCACCGACCCTGGCGATCGTGATCGTCAACTACAATACGGCCGACCTGCTCGCGACTTGCTTGCGATCGGTGGCGGCAAACCAGGTTACGGCCCCGATGCGCGTCGTCGTCGTGGATAACGCGTCTACCGACGGGTCGGCGGCAATGGTGCGCGAGCGCTACCCCTGGGTCGAGTTGGTCGCTGCCCAGCGCAATCGAGGCTACGCCTACGCCAACAACCTGGCGCTGCGTCAACTGGTGGCCGAAACGCCACCCGACCAGGATCGCCGCCACGCCTACCTGCTGCTGCTTAACCCGGACACGGTGCTGGCGTCGGACTCGCTGGTGCGGATGATTGACTTCCTCGAACAGCACCCCGAGGCCGGTGTGGTTGGGCCGAAGATCGTCCTGCCAGACGGCCGGCTCGACCTGGCCTGCCGCCGGCTCTTCCCCACCCCGAGCCGCGCCGCAGCGCGCCTGCTCGGCCTGAGCCGGCTCTTTCCTGGTTCGCGTCGGCTGGCCGGCTACAACCTGACCTATCTGGACAACGACGTGACAGCCGAGGTCGACTCAGTCGTCGGTGCGTTCATGATGGTGCGCCTGGCCGCCATCGACGCAGCCGGTCTGCTGGATGAAGCGTTCTTCATGTACGGGGAGGACCTGGACTGGGCCTTCCGCATCAAGCAGCATGGTTGGCGCGTCTTTTACGCTCCCCTCACGACGGTGGTCCATCACAAGGGAGCCGCGAGCCGCCAGCGCAGTATGCGCTCGATCGTGGCCTTCTACCAGGCCATGGCGATCTTCCACCGCAAGCACTATGCCCGGTCATTGCCGGCACTGGTCAATGTCGTTATCCTAGCCGGGATCGTCGCCCGTGGGGGGCTGGCCGTGACGATCAATGCCTTCCGGCCAGCAGATCGAAAGCGTGTAGGATGAGCCAGAAGCGGTCGGCGTGGTCTCGCTCGCGGGCTCGGCTGGGTTCGCGCCCGCACAGCGCGGTCGCCCTCGCATCCGCTGTCGGGGCGCTGGCGGGTCCGCAGCACGATGCCGCTACCCAGCCGCCTCGCCGGCCCCGGCGCCGCTGGCTGTCGCTGGTATTCCTGTTCTCGCAGATGTTGATCGACGCGGCCATGGTCGCAGCGGCCTATGTCGCGGCCTACGTGCTGCGCCGCAACGTCGATGTGCGAGGCCCGTTCGTCGAGCCGACGACCGATGACTACCTCTACATGCTCATCATGCTGGTCGCCTGCTCGATGGTCGTCTTCAACGTGTCCGGGCTCTACCGCCTCCAGCGCGGCACGTCGCGGTTCGACGAGTTCGGGCGCATCTGCAGCGCGGTGTCCTTCGGCATCGTCATCACCATCGCCGTCCTCTCGCTGGCGCTGGCCGACCGCTTCATCTACTCGCGGCAACTGCTGATCACTGGCTGGATCCTGTGCATCGTCCTCGTTATGGCTGGTCGCGTCGTGCATTCCAGCATCATCGCGCTGCTGCGGCGCCATGGTGTCGACGCCGAGCGGATCTTGATTGTCGGCGCCGGCGAGACCGGACGCATCATCCTCGACACCATCGAGCGGTCGCCCCATCTCGGCTACCGCGTGGTTGGCTTTGTCAGCGACGACAACGAGCCGGATGTCCATGGCGTGCCGGTCCTCGGGTCGACTGCCCAACTGGCCGATGTGGTGCGCCTGTCGCACGCTGATGAGGTCATCATCGCGCTCTCCGGCGCCCCGCACAACGAAGTGCTCGATCTCGTCTACCGTTGCATCGACGAGCCGGTCAGCATCAAGGTCTACCCAGACACTTTCCAGCTCATCACCAACAACGAGTTGAGCATTGGCGACCTGGACGGCCTGCCCATGGTCAGCGTGCGCAATATCGCCCTGCGCGGCTTCAACCGGGTGCTGAAGCGCAGCTTCGACATCGCGTTCAGCACCCTGGTCCTGGTCGCGCTGTCGCCACTGATGCTGCTGCTAGCGCTGGTGATCAAGCTGACGTCGCGCGGCCCGGTCCTGTTCGCCCAGGAGCGCGTCGGCCTGGACGGTCTGCCATTCCACGCGCTGAAGTTCCGGTCGATGGTCACCGAGGCCGAGCGGGACAGCGGTCCGGTGTGGGCCACCAAGGATGACCCGCGCGTGACACGCATCGGCCGTTTCATGCGCGGCCACTCGCTCGATGAGCTACCACAATTCATTAACGTGCTGTTTGGCGAGATGAGCGTCGTCGGGCCACGGCCCGAGCGGCCGCATTTCGTGGAGCAGTTCTCGCAGCGCATCCCGCGCTACATGCGCCGCCACATCGAGAAGGCCGGCATCACCGGCTGGGCGCAGGTGAATGGGCTGCGCGGCGACACCTCGATCGAGGAGCGCACCCGCTACGATCTCTACTACGTCGAAAATTGGTCGCTCCTGTTCGATCTCAAGATCATCACCAAGACGGCGCTGCTCCTCTTCCGCGACCGCCATGCGTACTAGCGGCCCACGGCGCTGCCCGTGTCCGCTGGCGCCTCCGACTGACGCCTGGTTACCGGCCACTGGCTCACCTGCAAGACATTCGCTTCGCGTGGGAGGGGCGCGCCGCGAAGCGCTTCCACACCTGACGGCTGGCGACTGATGACCGAACTCACCCATTTCGACGACCAGGGTCACGCGCGCATGGTGGATGTTGGCGAGAAGGCCGCCACCGAGCGCGTTGCCGTTGCCCGCGGCGCCGTGCTGCTGCAGCCGGCAACGCGGGACCTGATCGCCGCCGGCCAAGCGGCCAAGGGCGATGTGCTGGGTGTGGCGCGGATCGCTGGCATCATGGCCGCCAAGCGCACCCACGAGCTGATCCCGCTGTGCCACCCACTGCTCCTCACGAGCATCACCGTTGAATTGACGCTGGCCGACACGCCGCCGCGCGTCGAGATCACCGCAACGGTCAAGACGACTGGCCAGACCGGCGTCGAGATGGAAGCGTTGACGGCGGTCTCGGCGGCAGCACTGACGGTCTACGATATGGTCAAGGCCGTCGATCGCGGAATGACGATCACCGACGTCCAGCTCGTCCACAAGCGCGGTGGTCGGTCCGGCGTCTTCGACCGACCGCCGCGCGACGGTGTGGGCTGACGCGGCCATTGACGACCACCGGACGGCGTAGCACAGTGCCGTCGCCTGGCGTGCCGGCGATCGGCGGTGGCACGGGGCCTTCTCGGAGCGGAGCCGCATGCCTGGTTCTGCCGGCGAAACTGTCACGCCCCCTCGACGCCGCCGCCCGCTGCCGGCCGCGCTCCACGCGCTGCGTCACCGCAATTACCGACTCTTCTGGTCGGGTGCGCTGATCGCCAATGTCGGCTCCTGGATGCGCACGATCGCGCTGGGCTGGCTGGTGCTCGAGCTGACCGGCTCGGCCTGGCTCCTGGGAGTGGTGTCGTTCGCGCAGACCGTGCCGATCCTGCTGCTCTCGCTGCCGGCCGGCGTCATCGCTGACCGATTCAGCCGGCGTGGTGTGCTGTTTGTGACTCAGGCGTTGCTGCTGGCGCTGACGGCCATCCTATCGACGCTGGTCTTCCAGGGCTGGGCGACCATCGAGCAGGTCGTCGTGTTGTCGCTGCTGATGGGTCTGGCGTTTGCCTTCAACGGGCCATCATGGCAGTCGTTCATCAACGATCTGGTGCCGCGCGACGACCTACCCAACGCGATCGCGCTCAACTCGGTGCAATTCAACTTCAGCCGGATCATTGGTCCGGCGCTGGCTGGCATCCTGATCGCCGCCGTCGGTCTACCGCTGTGCTTCGCCATCAACACCGGCACCTACGTCGCCGTGCTGGTGGCGCTGGCGCTGATCCGCCTGCCAGCGGCAACGGTGGTAGGCAAACGCCTGCCGCTGTGGCAGGGCATCGCTGAGGGGTTGGCCTACCTGCGCGACGACCCGGCGCGGCGGGCGATCATGCTCGTCACGGCGGTGCTGACGGTCTTCGGCTTCCCCTACGCGGTACTGATGCCGATCATTGCCCGCGAGGCGCTCGGCCAGGACGCCACCGGCTATGGCCAGCTCATGGCCGCGACCGGCGTCGGCGCTTTCGCTGGCGCGGTGGCGGTCGCCTCACTCGGGCGGTCGGCGCGGCACGGCCAGATTCTGCTGGTGGCGCTGGCCGTGTTTTCGGCCAGCTTGCTCGCGTTCGCCCTGTCGCGTCTCTTTCCGCTGTCGCTGGTAGCGCTAGCCGCCCTGGGCTGCAGCATGGTCACCTACATGACGATCGCCAACACCATGCTTCAGACGAGCGTTCCCGAGGCGTTGCGCGGCCGAGTCATGAGCGTCTGGACGCTCACGGCATTCGGGTTGACGCCGCTCGGCTCACTCCAGGCCGGCGCCATCGCCAGCGCGTTCGGCGCGCCAGTCGCGCTCGGCGCGGGTGCGCTCATCTGCGGTCTGGCGACGGCGCTGGTGGCACTGGCCACGCCGCGTCTGCGGCAGACCAGCGCCTGATCCGGCCCGGAGCCTATGGCGCGGTGGTCGTGAACTGCCCCGGCGTGGTCACGGAGATAACGCCCAGCCAGGTGCACATGCATTTCGACGTGTTCGTCAGCGCCGGCAGATTGCCGACCATCACCGTCGGGGAGCCGGGCATCCACGGCGCAGCCGTTGCCGGCACGCATGGCGCAGGCGAGAAGACGCCCAGCTTGGCGGCCGTCGCCGCGATCACAACCGGATTCGTCGGCGCCGAGCACATGCCGAACGACGCGATATTGGCTATCGGCGCGAAGTCCATGATCGTCGCCGCCGGCAACCCGCCGATCATCACCGGCACGCCTTTCGGCACCACCGTCAGCGGGCACGGCGCCACACCGAACGTGCACATCAGCATCGCGCCATTGACTACTACTTGCCCCATCGCCCGCACCCCCTTGTCGATCCCTTAAACGCCGGCGTCGGTCCACTTTCGCCAATCCGCCGACCGTGTGACATTTTCTTGCCGAACGCCCGGGCCGCGACGTACAATCGCACCATGGAGCCACGACTGAAGGTCTGGGTTGAACGAGACGGTGAGATCGTGCTGAGTGACTGGCGCATCGAGCTGCTGGAGCAGATCGACCGCACCGGGTCGCTCAGCCGCGCCGCCGAGGCGCTAGGCGTGCCCTATCGCACCGCCTGGCACAAACTCAAGCAGATCGAGCAGCGGTTGGGGGTTCGGCTGGTGACGTCGCACTCGGGCGGCAGCGACGGTGGGCACACGGCCCTGACGCCCTCGGCGCGGCTGTTGATAGAGCGCTACCACCAGTTCACCGTCGGCCTGCAGCAAGACATCGACCAGCGATTCGCGCTGGTGTTCGCCGATATCGTCGCCAGCGACACCGGCGCGCTGGCAGTGCCAGAGGAGGGCTAGCATGCAGTCCCATCACGGACGTTGGTCCCGTCTGACACTCGCGCTGGTGGGCTGGAGCCTGACTGTGCTGACCGGTTGTGCCGCCCTGGGACCGACCGCCACCAGCACGCCGGTTCGGCCAACTAGCGACATCATCCTCGCGACGACGACCAGCACGCAGGACAGTGGCCTGTTGGATGTGCTCGTGCCAGCGTTCGAGAAGGAGATCGGCTACCGTGTCAAGACAATCGCCGTCGGCACTGGGCAGGCGCTGGCGCTGGGCGAGCGCGGCGAAGCCGACGTGCTGCTGGTCCATGCGCCGGATAGCGAGCGGAAGTTCCTCGAGGCCGGCCACGGCAAGGACCGTCGCTTTGTGATGTACAACGACTTCATCATCGTCGGCCCGCCGGCCGACCCGGCCGGTATCGCCGGTCTGCCGGCCACCGATGCGCTGGCCAAGATCGCTGCCAAGCCGGCGCCGTTCATCTCGCGCGGCGACAACTCCGGCACGCATCAGCTCGAACAGAAGCTGTGGGGCCGCACCACTGTGAAACCTGACGGCCAGCCCTGGTATCAGCAGGCCGGTGCGGGCATGGGCGCGACGCTCAACATCGCTGCCGAGAAGGGCGCCTACACCATTACTGACCGCGCCACCTTCCTGTCGCTGAAGGACACGCTCGGTCTGAAGGTTCTGGTCGAGGGCGACCCGTTGCTGTTGAACATCTACAGCGTCATTCGCGTCGACCCGGCCAAGAACGCGCGCATCAATGCCAGCGGCGCACAGGCGTTCTCCGACTTTATGGTGGCGGCGCCGACCCAGGCGCTGATCAAGGACTTTGGTGTGGCGAAGTTCGGCCAGTCACTGTTCGTGCCGGCCGCCGGCAAGGACGAGACAAAGCTGCCCGGCTAGGCGTGGAGAGGGCCATGGACGTTCTGGTCGATGGCGTCGTCGACGGTCTGCGCCTGTTGCTCGGCGGTGACCCGGCCGTGTGGTCGGTGACGCTGCTGTCGCTGCGCGTGTCGCTCTCAGCGACCCTGATCTGCCTGGCGGTAGGGATCCCAGTCGGCATGGCGCTGGCAATGAACCGCTTTCCCGGCCGTTCACTGCTGATCAGCGCCGTCAACACCGGCATGGCGCTGCCGCCGGTCGTTGCCGGCCTGGTCGTCAGCATTCTGCTCTGGCGCAGCGGTCCGCTCGGCAGTCTCGGCCTGCTCTACACGCCAGCGGCGATGATCGTCGCCCAGGTAGTCATCGCCGGCCCGATCGTGATCGGCCTGACGATCGCGTCAATCCAGCAACTCAACCCTCGCCTGCGCCTCCAAATCCTGGCCCTGGGCGCATCACGGTCGCAGATGTACTGGCTGCTGGCACGGGAGGCGAGGCTGCCGTTGCTTGCCGCGGTGATGGCCGGCTTCGGCGCGGTCATCTCCGAGGTCGGCGCGTCGATGATGGTCGGCGGCAACATCACCAACCAGACCCGCGTGTTGACGACGGCGATCGTGCTGGAGGTCAATCGCGGCCAGTTCGCCAGTGCCGTGGCGCTGTCGGTCATGCTGCTGGCGCTGGCCTTCGGCGTCAATCTGGCGCTGACGCTGGTCCAGCAGCGACGCCGGCCGCTGTGAGCGCCGGGCTGCCATGGTAAGGGAGGCGCGCGCGGCCACCCCAGACGCGCCGGCAACCGCCGCCCGCCCGCCGCGACTGGCCGCCATCGGCCTGCGCATCGAGCGCGAGCATCGAGTCGTGCTGCGACTGCCGCACCTCGCGCTGGCTGCCGACGAGATCGTAGCCCTCATCGGTCCGAACGGAGCCGGCAAGTCAACGCTGCTGCAAGCGATCGGCCTGCTGCTGCCTCTGGCCGCCGGCGCGATCCATCTCGACGGCCGGCCTGTCATCGGGCGCGCCGCCACGCTGGCCGCACGCCGGCGCATGGCAATGGCCTTCCAGGAGCCGCTGCTGTTCGACACGACCGTCGCCGGCAACATTGCTGCCGGGCTGCGGCTGCATGGCCTGGACCGGGCCACCATCGATGAGCGCGTGGCCACCTGGCTGCGGGCACTGGGCATCACCTCACTCGCCCGGCGGCCAGCGGTCTCCCTGTCCGGCGGCGAGGCGCAGCGCGTCAGTCTTGCGCGGGCACTGGCCCTCGATCCGGACGTGCTGCTGCTCGATGAGCCGTTCGCCGCGCTTGACCCGGCGACACGCGCGACACTGCTAGCCGATATCGAGCGTCTCTTGCGCCGACCAGGCCGGACGGTCGTCGTCGTCACGCACGATCGCGCCGAGGCACTGCGCCTGGCCGACCGCATCGGCGTGGTCCTGGACGGCGAGATCGCCCAGATCGGCCCACCGGGCGCCGTCTTCGGCACACCGGCCAGCCCCGCCGCGGCTGCCTTCGTCGGCATCGAGACGATCCTGGCTGGCCGCGTCACCGCGTCGGAAGCGAGTATGGTCACGGTCGCAGTCGGGCCGCATCAGCTCGTCGCGCCCGGCACGCTCACCACCGGCCAGTCCGTCCACGTCTGCCTGCGACCGGAGGATATCGCGCTGGCGCCCATGCGCGACCAGCCGGGCGTCACGAGCGTGCGCAATCATCTGCCGGGCGTCATCAGTCAGGTGACGACCCATGGGCCGCTGATGCGCGTTGAGGTTGACGCCGGCGTACCCCTGATCGCGTTCGTGACTCGTTCGTCAGTTGACGATCTGCGACTCGCGCCCGGCGTGTCGGTCGTCGCGTCGGTCAAGGCCAGCGCCGTTCATCTGATTCCTCTGGTGTCGCCGTCCCCCCGGCCAACCTGATCATTCTGATGGAGACCGCTCATGCCGGAACTCCCCGAAGTCGAGACGATCCGCCGTCACCTGGCCAGGGTGCTGCCAGGCCAGACGATCGCCCAGGTGGACCTGCGGCTGCCAAAGCTCGTCCAACCGGCCGAGGGGCTGGCGCTGACCGATCTCGTCGGCCGCCAGATTGAGCGTGTTGAGCGATGCGCCAAGCTGCTGCTGATCGCAGTGAGCGACGGCCTATCGCTGATCATCCACCTCAAGCTGACCGGCCAACTCGTCTTTGAAGGTCCCGACGGCGTCCGACGAGCGGGCGGCCACCCGGTGCCGGCATTCGACGTGCCGCTGCCCCACAAGAGTACCCACCTGATCATCACCTTCGCGTCGGGTGGGCGTCTGTACTTGACCGATATCCGGCAGTTCGGGCTGGTGCGCCTGGTTGCCAGCGGGACCGTGCCGGCCCTGCTCTCGGCCGAGGGCTACGGGCCGGACGCGCTGGACCCATCGCTGACGCCAGTTGCCCTGGGCGAGCGATTGATGCGTCAGCCACGTGCGCGCCTCAAGCCGGTGCTGCTCGACCAGACGGTGCTGGCAGGTTTGGGCAACATCTACGTCGACGAGGCCCTCTTCAGCGCCCAGCTTCATCCGCTGCGCACTCCGGCGAGCCTGACTCCGGCCGAACTGTCGGCGCTGCTGGCCGGCATTCGCGACGCGCTCGCGCACGGGCTGGAGCAGGGTGGCTTCGCCATCATCAACGGCCGCGCCCGTCCGCTCGACGGCTACCCGCGCGTGCATGGCCTGGCCGGCACGGTCTGCCCGCGTTGCGGCGCGATAGTGACCAAGACCACTGTCGGCGGCCGCGGCACCTACCTGTGCCCGGGCTGCCAGCTCATGCCTGGCTCAACACCCACCTGATCCAGTCCAACTGTCGAGTGCAGCCGCCACCAGGTCAGGAAAGCGGCCACGCTGGGCAGGGTCGTCGTTGGGTCGATCGCCGCCGGCGCGCGCCAGTCGACCTCGGCGACGCGCGGGTCAGCCGGCCTGGCGCGGCGTGGGCCGACGACGCAATCGAAGACCAGCAGCACGACATGCAGCCGGTGGTCCGGATAGTCCCAGATAACGCTGTCGATGTACGGCAGCAGCGCTCGGACGGTGACGTCGTAGCCGGTCTCTTCTCGCACCTCGCGGGTGACCGCGGCGACCGGCGTCTCACCGAAGCGCAGCTTGCCACCGGGCAATTCCCACCGGCCATCGGCTGCTGGCAGCCGTGGATCAGCCCGCCGCACCAGCAGCACAGTGGCACTGCGCCGCACCCAGCCGAGCGCGACCAGCGCCTGCCGCTGGACCAGCGCCGGCGGTGGCGGGTCGGTCACGTGCCGGTCATCCACACCTGGAAAGTGACGTTGCCATGCTCGGGGCAGGCCACCTTGATCGCATCGTCGGTCTGGCCAGCGGCGCGCGTGCGCACCTCGGCAAGGCGCGGGTACATGGCCATGAACGCCTCACTGCACATACCGCACGGCGTCCGCTGGGCGAACGTGAACCGATCGCCCGCCTGATGCCCGGCTGGGCAGGCACTTTCCACGGTCGCCACCTCAGCCACGAAACGCTCTTCTTCGGGGCACTCGCTCGGCGCTGGCGCGGCCGCGCGCGCGCGCTCGTCGGTCGTCAGCGGGCGCACCCAGAGGAGCCGGGCCACGCGCAGGCCGAGTACCGTCTGGGTATCGGCGTGCCGCAACGTTACCGTGTGCGCCCATGGCTCGACTGTCTCGACCGTGAGCCGCGCGCCCGGCCGTAGCCCCTGCCCATCCAGATACTGCAGGAGTGCGCGCGCCTCGTCGCCGTCGCCAGCAATGCGCTCCAGCAGGACGACCGAGCCAGGCGCCACCTGATCGACCGGCTGCAGCATTCCCAGCTCAGGAGCGAGGCTATCCCCGTTGGTCGGCTCATGTGCGCCGACCGACACGGCCGGATGACCAAGCACCTCGTCCAGTCGGGTGGCAATTCGCTCTGAGATGGCTGGCTCCATCGCGCGGGCCGCATCGCGTGCCTCGGCCCAGTCGACACCCAGCAACTCGACCAGCCAGCGCTCAGACAGACGCTGACGACGCAGCGCCACATCAGCCAACTGCCGCCCCGCGGGGGTCAGGACGATGCCACGCCGATCGTGTCCCTCGACCAGGCCGTCGCGCTGGAGCCGGCGTAGCGCCTGGTGAACGGTCGGCGCGCTGACGTGCAGGCGCTCCGCCAGCCGCGCGGCGATGACCGCCTGACCTTCGCTCGCGAGCGTGGCAATAGTAACCAGATACTCCCTGGCCACCGGTGTCACGGTCATGCTGTCCTCGGCCAAGCGCTCCAACCACGGCCGCCGGGCCGCCGACCAGCCATCGGAAGCCAGTCGGCGAGTGCCGCGATGCGTTTGTAGGCGATAGTTGGCAGCATAGTGACCTCACTGACAACGGCTCTCGACAACAGGAGTTTACGGTGCTAGCAGCGCTGGCGCAACTGCGCGATGCCACCCCACGCCACCTCACCCGTTAGGGTGGCAGGCCGCCGCGGGCGGTGAGAGCGCTGGCGCTGGGCTGGCGTGCCAACACTGGGGGCGTTCCAGTCTCAAGGAGCGCCTCCGTTGACACCGACCGCGCCCTCTTGGGAAGGGGCACGATGGCAACAGCACCGGCTGGCGTCGCATCACTGATCGCGGTCATCGACGATTTTCTGGAGTACTGCCTGATCGAGGAAGGGTTGGCCGCGCTGACGCTGCGGACCTACCGGCAAGTGCTGCGCGCGCTGGCGACGTGGCTAGGCCCGGAGGCGACGGTGGCGCATCTGACCCGGCCGACGATTCGCCGCTGGCAGCATGTCCTGATGACCGAGCGCGGCGTCGACCAGTCGACGTATGTCAAGTATGTAAGCGGCTTGCGCTCGCTGCTCACCTACCTGCGGGCGGAGAATCTGACCGAGCTATCCGCCGACGATGCGCGCCTGCCCAAGGGGCATCTCGACCTGCACGCCGTGCATCCCCTCACTCGTGAAGAAGTGGTGGCGCTGGTCGGGGTCGCCGACGATAGCACACCCTGGGGCCGGCGCGACCGCGCGATCCTGACGCTGCTCTACTCCTCTGGCATGCGCGTGGCGGAATTGTGCGCCCTGGACCGCAAGCAGATCCGCGTCGACAGCCTGGGTGGGAGCGTGCCGGTCGAGTTAGCGATCGTCGGCAAGGGTCGGCGGCCACGGGTCGTCTTCATCGATCAACCGGCGCAGGCTCTGCTCGCCGCCTACCTCGCCACGCGGGATGACGACTATCCGGCACTGTTCCGCCCCTATCGAGGCAAGGCCCGCGCCGATGGCCGCCTGACACCGCGAATGATTCAGACAGCGATCGACCGGTATGCGCGCGCCGCGGGGCTGGCCAGCTCGCCGACGCCGCACACGCTGCGGCATTCCTTCGCCATCCACGCGCTCCAGGGCGGGGCCGATACGCGCGTGGTGCAAGCCTTCCTGGGCCACGCCTCGCTGGCGACGACCCAGCGCTACACGAAGATCACCGATCGCTACCTGCGCGACAGCTACCAGCGCAGCCACCAGCCGCTCACGCTGCCTGCCAACTGATAGGACCGGCCAACCGTATACTGTACGGAGCTGAGTGCGGCGCCGGCCGGTGAACCATGGAGCAGCGTCGTGATGCAGGGCAGCCACGAGTACGATCGCAGCCGCGCCACCACGCGGTTCAGTCGTCGCCTGCTGCTTGTGGCCGGGCTGGGCGCCATTGCGGCTGCCTGCGGCGCCGCGCGAGCGCCCAGCCCGACGCCCCCCCTTGCCGCCACGGTTCCGAGCCTGGCCGCGGCCGCGGACGCGACGACCGTGCCAACGATGGCCGCGCCCGCCACCCCGACAGCGCTGCCGACAGCAGCGCCCACAGTGGCGCCGGCGACGATGGTCCCGTCGCCCACGTCACCTCCGGCCACCAGCACCGTTGTCACGGCGGCGCCGGCTACTGCCGCCCCGGCCACGGTGTCGCCAGTACCCAAGCCGACGGCCGCCCCGACCGCGCCACCGGTCCCGGAGACGGCCGCGCCAACCGATGCCCCGGGCGTGCCCGTCCTGCTCACGATCCCACGGCTGCGCATCAGCGCCGCCGTGGAGCACGTCGGCCTGGCTCAGGATGGGGCGATGGAGGTGCCGAAGCGGTACGACACTGTCGGCTGGTACAAGCTTGGCAGCCGTCCCGGCGAGCGGGGCAGCGCCGTCCTCGCCGGCCACCTCGACTCCAAGACCGGGCCAGCGATCTTCTGGCGGCTGGGCGACCTGCGGCCTGGCGATCCGGTGGCGGTGCGCAGTGACGATGGCGTCGAGCGCCGATTCACCGTGGAAGGGCTGGAGACCTACCGGTACGATGCCGCGCCGCTCCAGCGCATCTTCGCCGCCGCCGACCGCGCTCGGCTGAACTTGATCACCTGCAGCGGCGTCTTCGACCGGCGGGCGCAGAACTACGATCTGCGCCTGGTCGTGTTTGCCACCCTGGCTCTCTGACAATCGCCGCCGGATGCAACGTCGCGCCGTGCCATTCGTCGTGCTATAGTCACGAGCGATGGGTGCGACGGTGCAGCCGAGCGGTCGATGGCGCTCGCCAGGTTCGTGGCGACAAAACCAGCGTCCAGCGCGGCAACGCGGCGCGGAAGACAACATGAGTATCGCTCGACGCACCACCGAGGCACCGATTTACGACTCAAGTCAGCGGCGCGCGCGCGTACTGGAAGAGCTCACGGCGCTCTTCCAGTTCCGCGATCTTCTGGCGCAACTGGTGGCGCGCAACATCAAGACACGCTACAAGCGCTCCGTTCTCGGCGTCGCCTGGACGATGCTCAATCCGCTGCTGACGATGGCGGTGCTGGCCATCGTCTTCTCTAACCTCTTTCGGTTGACGTTGCCGTTCTTCCCGGTCTACGTCTTGAGTGGGCTGGTCGTCTGGTCCTTCTTCAGCCAGACAACGACCTCCATCATGCACGAGTTGATCTGGGGCGGCTCGCTGATCCATCGCATCTACGTGCCCAAGACCGTCTTCGCCGGCTCGGCGCTCGGCACGGGGCTGGTCAACATTGCGATCGCGCTGGTGCCGCTCGCCTTGATCATGATCGTGAGCGGCGCCCCCCTCTCGCCGGCGCTGCTGTTTCTGCCGGTGCCGCTGGCGTTGCTGGCGCTGTACACGCTCGGCGTGGGGCTGCTGCTATCGATCCTGGCGATCCGATTTGGCGATGTCGTTGACATGTATCAGATCCTCTTGATGGCCTGGATGTACCTGACACCGATCATGTACCCACCTGAGATCATCCCCGACCATTTGCAGTGGGTGCTGGCCGTAAACCCTGTCTACTACATGCTGCAAGCGTTCCGCGCGCCAATTCTACACGGCACGTTGCCCGACGCATCGCTGGTGGGCATGTGCGTTGCCATCGCGCTCGCCTTTGGTGGCGTTGGCCTGTGGTTCTTCGCGAGCAACGCCGATGACATCGCCTACCACGTCTGAGCGAGCCGCCGGCGGAGCGGTATCAGCGACACCGCGTACCACCGTCATCCGAGTGGAGGATGTGGCGGTGCGCTACACGGTTCCCCGCGAGCGGCTGTTGAGCTTCAAGGAGTTCGCCATCCGCTTTCTTCAGGGCCGCGTGGAGTACGAGTCGTTTCACGCCCTGGATGGTGTGACGTTCGATGTTGGCGCCGGCGAGGTCGTGGGCGTCATCGGTCGCAATGGCGCTGGCAAAAGTACCCTGCTCAAAGTCATCTCACGCGTGTTGCGGCCGACGCGCGGGCGGGTATGGATTCAAGGGCGTGTCGCGCCCCTCCTCCAGCTCGGAGCCGGGTTTCATTCAGAGCTGACCGGGCGCGAGAACATCTACCTCAACGGCGCCCTACTCGGCTACACCAAGGCCGAGCTGAACGACCTGTACGACGGTATCGTCACGTTTGCCGACATTGGTCCCTTCATCGATGCACCCTTGCGCACCTTTTCCAGCGGCATGGTGACACGGCTCGGGTTCGCCGTGGCCACGGCCACACCGCCGGATATCCTGCTCGTTGATGAAGCGCTGTCGGTGGGCGACGCGGAGTTCCAGGCGAAATGCACCGAGCGACTGGCCGGATTCCGCGCCAATGGCACGACTGTGCTGCTCGTCACGCACAGCATCGACCTCGTCCAGCGCCTGTGCAACCGGGTGGTCTGGCTCGAACGCGGCCACCTGCGCGCGATCGGACCAACCCGCACCGTCATCGATGCCTATGCGGCCGCGGCCGGCGCGCCGTGAATTGACGCGTCGGCACAACCTGCCGCGTGTCGCGTCGCATCGTCCATTGCCCGGGTCGCGACGCATCGCGATCCGGTTTGCCGAAGGGGCTTGCAGCCAGGTCTCCGTCTTCTATACTCCTCCCGCACACCGTCGCACGCGTGCGCCGGAGACACTCGGCACTGGACCGCGCCGATTCGGGGCGGAATGCAAGCAGGAAGCAGCATGCCTCGACGTAAGGTCCTGTTTATCAGCCACGGTCACCCGGAGATCCGCCCTGGTGGCACGGAGGTCCACGCGCTGGAGCTGTATGAGGCGATGCGCGCGTCGCCTGACTTCGAGCCGACGCTGCTGTGTCGCACCGGCCCCCCACATACCACCGCCGGACCCCATCTCGGCACGCTCCTGTCCCGCGTCGGTGACGACCCGAACCAACTCCTGGTGTACACCGATCCGGCTAATTTTGATTGGCTCCGGTTGACGTTGCGTGGGAAGGAGTTCTATACTCACCACTACCGGCAGCTCCTCACGACATTGCGGCCCGACGTTGTCCATTTCCAGCACACCGTGCTGCTCGGACTCGATCTGATCACCGAGACGCGGCGCACACTGCCGGACGCAGCCCTCGTTTTCACGCTGCACGAGTACGCCGCCATCTGTCACCGCGATGGCACCATGCTGCGCACGCACGATGACCAACTCTGCCACGCGGCCTCGCCACGCCGGTGCAATGAGTGTTTTCCAGAAATCTCGGCGCAGTCGTTCTTCCTGCGCCAGCGCTTCGCACAAGCCCACTTCGATCTCATCGATTTATTCATAGCTCCCAGCCATTTCTTGAGGCAGCAGTATATTTCTTGGGGAATTCCCTCACACAAGATTGTCGTTGAGCCTAATGGCCGCCTTGTACAGCCCGCCGTAGTGGAGACGCCTGCTGACCGCCTCCGCGATCGACTTGGCTTTTTCGGACAGCTCACCAAGTACAAGGGCGTCGGCGTTCTCCTCAAGGCGATGGAGTTGATCGACACGCCCACTGGGGACCGCGCCCAAGACCCTTCCGTCGCGACACCGCACCTGTGGATGCATGGCGCCAATCTGGACATTCAGCCGGAGCCGGTGCGAGTTGAGATTCAGGCGGCGCTGGACCGCAATCTCGACCGGGTCACGTTCGTGGGACCGTATGCGCACCGCGACGTCGGCCGACTCATGGCGCACATCGATTGGGTCGTCGTGCCGTCGATCTGGTGGGAAAACGCGCCGATGGTCATTCAGGAGGCTTTCATGCACGGGCGGCCCGTGATCTGCAGCGACATTGGCGGCATGGCCGAGGCGGTGACCCATGGGGTCGATGGGTTACACTTCCGCGTGGGCGATCCCTGGCATCTCGCCGACGTGATTCGCTCGGCGACCGGGACGCCGGGCCTCTGGCAGCAGTTGCGAGCTGGCATCCAACCCGTGCGCCAAGTCGAGACCACCAGCGAACGCCTCTGCGCCAGCTATCTTCGGCTTCTTGGACAGTCCCGGCGCCAACCCGTGGGGGCAGTCCCATGACCAGCGACGTCGCCTGGCTGCAGCGAGCCGTCTGGCTCACCGACACCATGATTCTGTGCGTGGTTCGGCTCGACCCACGGAGCCTGGCGTCGCTACGCGCAACTATGCGTGATCGGCATGGCCAGCACGCCGCCCGCGTTGAGGTGTTTCGGCCGATCGGATCGGCCTCAGCGTCGCTCAAGGGCCGCCACCCAGCCGAGGAGCCGGCCAGCACACGCGCGCGCAGTCCGCGCCGAACCAGGGTGTTGGACAGCATCGGGGCGTGGCTGTACGCCCGGCGGGCTAGGGTGCCGCTCGCGCGGAAGACCGCCTATCGCATGGCCACGACTCCCGGTTTCCACTGGTCACGACTGGCGCGCTGGCGCCAGCGCTACGGCGACCATGAGACGCTGCTGGTCGTGCACTGGGCCGGTGCGCGCCACGGAGGCGCGCTCGCGCGCGAGCTGATCGTCCAGGCCGGCGCTCGCTCCGCGCGCTACCACCTCCCGGACGATGCCGACGACCCTTCGGCGCTCGCTGA
Source organism: Chloroflexota bacterium (assembly GCA_020849725.1). The sequence continues at coordinate 25,851 of JADLAZ010000209.1, read as the reverse complement.
TGTCGTCCAGGAGTATGGCGCCCGCCTCGGATATGACGTCCGTGACGAAGTCCATGCGTTCATCCTGGCGACGCTGAATGGTCTCAGCCGCGACGACCGGCCACGCGAGATGGCGGCGGCGCAGCGGCGTGTTGACGAGGCGCTGACCCAACCTCCCCCGAGGATCACCATCCACCAGGACCAGGCGCTGGGCCTCTACGTCGACTATCTGCTGCAGCTCGATGCCCAGACCTACTATGTAAAGGGCTGGGCGCGCAGTCAGGATGCACCGCTCACGCGCCTGACCGTGCGCTCGCCGCTCGGCGATGAGGCCGACATCCTCGAGACGGCCTATCGGTACCCGCGCCACGACGTCGAGCAATTCTACGGCACCCCGGCCGAGCACCTCCGGTTGGCCCGCCCCGGTTTCATCGCCACCTTCACGCTGACCCGCTCGGTCGTGCTGCGCACCGGCTGGACGGTGGACATGGAAGATGCCCACGGTGCGATCGGCAGAACATCCATGCCGGATCTCGTCCAGGATATCCGGCTGGCGCAGCAGTCAATTCTGCATGACATCATGCTTGAGCGACCACCCAGTGACCAACTCCTCGGGGGGCATGCGCACACCGCGCTTACCTCCCTCCAGCGCCTGATCGTGGACGGCGCCACGATCGAGCGAATCGTGGCGTTCGGCGAGCCAGTTCCTGAGCCGGCCGTGTCCATCGTCATTCCGCTGTACCGCCGCCTCGATCTGATGGAGCATCAGTGGGCGCAGTTCTTCCTCGACGCCGATCTGCGGCGCGCTGATGTGATCTATGTTCTCGACTCACCCGACGACGCACCGGCGCTGCTGGAACTGGCTCGCCAGTTGCATGCCCTCTACGACTTGTCCTGCCGCGTTGTGGTGATGTCCCACAATGGCGGCTACGCCCGTGCCTGCAACGCCGGCGCGTCCATCGCGCGCGGGCGCCTGCTCCTCCTCATGAACTCCGACGTACTGCCCGCCCACCCGGGCTGGCTCGCCACGATGGTCCAGTTCTTCGCGTCCACGCCCGGCATCGGCGCCCTCGGCGCGCGCTTGCTGTACGAAGACAACAGCCTGCAGCACGCCGGCATGGAGTTTGTCCGGCCGCCATCGCCCCCGCAGCTTGCCGGCTACCCGTTCTGGGAGAACCACCACCGCTTCAGTGGGTTGGCCGCGGACCTGCCCCAGGCCAATGTGGCCCAGCAGGCGCCGGCCATAACCGGCGCCTGCATGCTGGTGGACAAACGCCAGTTCGATGAGCTAGGTGGGCTATCCACCGAGTTCGTGATGGGCGACTTTGAGGACTCTGACTACTGCCTGAAGCTCGCTGAGATCGGTTTGACCACCTGGTATCTTCCGGCTGCGGTCCTCTACCATCTGGAAGCGCAGTCCTACCCAACCGAGCAGCGCGGCGCAGCACTTCGCTACAATGCCTGGTTGCACACCAGGAAATGGTCGCCCCTCATCGAGACGGTCATGGCGCGCTTCACCGATAGCGATGCACCGCTCGCCACCACCGGCGCGGCCATCATCGAGGCGCTCGAGCCGACTGGACCAGATCGCTCGAGCAGAGCCGCGCTGCGCGCGCTTATCGAGCAAGAACTGGCCAGGGACTACGTGTCATCGTCCTGCAAAGATGGGATCAAGACCGGCAATCACTACCAGTCGATTCTCCTCGATGACGAACTGACGGCCGGTTTTCGCTCGTCACGACACGACGTACTCGACCAGCTCGAGTTTGACGGAGCATCCGTTCTCGACCTCGGCTGCAACCTCGGCGAAATGAGCCGCGAAGCACGCCGCCGCGGTGCATCACTCGTGACCGGTATCGAGTATGACCAGCATTTTGTGTATGTTGCCCGACTCGTCAACACATATCAAGAGTTGGATAGCATCACGATTGATCAGGGCGACATCACTAATGCTGCCACCTATCGTGGGCGGTACGACATTGTCCTGGCCTTCTCCGTTTTTACCTACATCGACACCTTAATCGATCGGATAGCGGCGATTACCGATGGCGTGCTCATCCTGGAGACACACCGCCTGGAAGACAACCTGGAAAGCACCTACCTGTCGGCTATTCTGCCTCACTTCCCGTACTTCCGGGTGATCGGTCACAGCGACTGGTCCGCCGACACCCGCGCCGATGCTGGCCGAATTGTCATCGCCTTTGCGAAGGAACCAGGACCACTTCGGCGCCACGTGCGCTCCGCTCCTTCTGCCGACTGGCCTGGCCTGGCCGCTCCACCCGCGCTCGACGCCCATGAGATGGATGGGGCGACGATTCAGGCCGTCGATGTGAAGCGAACGACCATCTGGTACGATCGATTCTTCAATCGCTATCCGCACCTGTCGCCGCAAGAAGTCATTGACGCGGTTGCCCAGGATGTCTGGAGTTTACCTGAGTTGCTGGCCGAGCCTGATCTCTACGCGGACTTGCTCGACGGCTGGAGCTACTGGTGGCTCTACATCAATGGCTGGCGTCAGTACCAGGCGAGCGGTGGTGTTTTCGATGACAATATCTACTATCAGTTCTTGACACAACACGCCCTCGCAACTGGGATCGACCAGGGCATCGCCCCGGTGCTTCAGGATAGCGAGCAGAGCCAATTGCTCGTGCTGCGCCGGTACGCGGACTTCGATGTGTTTGCCCATCATGCTGCTGATGGGAGCACCAACGACGTCGGCACGAGCGTGCTGCAGGCTGTCGCCGCGCATCGAGGCGCCACCGCGAGCCAGACCGTCTATCTGATCGGCTCGGGAGAGCCGGTTCACACGCGCTTCATTGATGGCTATCACCGGCTCTTTCTCGCGCGGCTGTTTCGGGTCGCTGCGCTGCCGGCGGTGATCTTTCGGGAGCCGGATGAGCTCCCGCAGATGCCTGGCACGATCGAGGACTTCTGGCTTGATTCGTCGCGCTTGATGGTTCGTGGATTTGTGGATACTCGAGAGCAGGAGATATTCAACGTCGAAATGCGAATGGATGGTGCGACGATCGCGCGTATCGCGAAACTGGCGCCGCTCTCGGACCAGGAGCCAGACCCCGATCGCGCCGCGTTTCTCATTGACGTCGACGGCAGCTTTGACCCAGACCAGGATCACACGATCTCGATCGTCGGCTATCGAGCGCTGCCACCGGTGGGAGTGATGCGGCTCGTCTACCGGCCAGGGATGTTCGAGCCGCGCCTCTGGCCACCTGATGAGTTGGCCCAGCGCTTCTTCGGCTCCTGCCAGCCGGAAGTCATGGCCTTTCGCTCCCTGAAATGGCTGACCGAGATCCTGGCGCCTCTCCACCAGACGGACGCCCCGGGCACTCTCACGCGCGTACTCGACTGGGGTGCCGGACCGGGTGTGCTGCACCCATTCCTGCCGGCGCTGCTGTCAGGGGCGACGGTCGTGGCCCTGGAAGGCGATGACGAGGCGCTCACCTGGTGCCAGCGGTCGCAGTTGCCAGGCGACTTCCGCCCGCTGCCGCGAGACCCGGTCCTGGACCAGCCGTCCGGGTGGTTCGATCTCATCATCGGCCATCGAACGCTCGACCGTCTGGACCCTGAGCAGCGAGCGCCGTGGCTGGCGGAGTTGATGCGCGTCACCCGACCGGGTGGGGTCATCGCCCTCTCAGCGTCGCCTGGTGTCCTCGATACGCTCTACGCGCGGCTGCGGCGTCACGCCCGTGATCACGGCCATGGTACACGCCTCGAGCGGTTCGCTACGGCGGTCGATGACCGCTACGACCTCCTGGTGCTGGAAATCGCCGGTATGGCCAGTCAGTCCGATCCCATGACTGCCTCGATCGAGGTGCATGGTTAATCCGGCACGGGTGCCGGGCGCTACTGGATCGCCTCGATCGCAATCGATTGAGCGCCCTCATGCAGGACGAGCCGCCCGATCTCGGTCAGCTGCTCACGCCCCTCGGTGATCGTCAGGACGTGATTGCCGGCGAGCTGGCCGAGCTTGCTGGCGAACCGCGTCGGGCCGTAGGGCACCAGCAGTTCTGTTTCGCTGTAGCCGCCGGGGTAGAACAGGATGTCACCGGGCGCGGGATAGCTGGTGGCATTCTCAACACCCACCGGTACCACCAGATCGCCGAGCGGCACCCAGGCCGCCTCGCCGCTCCAGCGCGCCTGGAGCAACTGGTTGCGGAAAGGGAGCAGCGCCAGCAGCGCGGCACTGGTGCGCGGCGCGCGCTCCAACTCCAGGCGTGCGGCAAAGTGTAGCGGGCCGATCGTGATCTGAAGGGTTGTCATGGCGGCTCCTGGTCACGGCGTCGGTCGTGCTGGCGTCAGCGCACGGGCCGGAAGAGGGCGCGGGCCGTGCCGCCGAAGATCCGTGCCCGCTCGTCCTCGGACACGTGCGCAAACTGGTCCAGCGTCAGCCGCAAGGCGTTGCGGTACCCCTCGCGACCGCTCACCGGCGGGAAGTCGCTGCCCCACATCAGCCGGCTCGCACCGAAAGCCGCCGCGGCCTGCTCCAGCAGCGGTGGGATCGGCTGGACGAAGGGGAATGGCTCGGCCACCGGCATGGCCCGGCGCGCGAACTCGCCGAGTCCATGGATCTTCATCGCCACATTCGGATAGCGGCTCAGGCCGAACACTGCCTGTCGCTGCGCTTCCTCCGCCGCGTCACCCGTCGGATGGTTCACTGAGCCGAGGTGCTCGATCGCCACCCGCAGCCGCGGCAGTGCCTCGATCAGCCGGGCGAAGTCATCGGACGCGAACGCGGCCGCCGAGCCGCCGCTGCTGACCCCGAGACCGAGGCGCTCGGCCGCGCGCCAGATCGCCAGTGGGTCCGCACCCGGCGAGCGCGTCGCGGCAGGCAGGCGCACGCCACCCGCGCCGGCCGCGGCGTGGCGCTCGAGCGTCGCCACCGCATCTGGCCGCTCGGTGTCGACGATCACCACTGATGTGAGCCGGTCGGGGTAGCGCCGCGCGCAGTCATCCTGATAGGTGTTGTCCGCCTGGCCATTGATCTGGATCAGGATGGCGTGCCCGACGCCGTTGGCGTCCATCTGGTGCAGCAGTACCTCCACCGGTTCGTACCAGCCCAGCGCAACGTGACAGTGGCTATCGACGATCTCCACGGGCTCGCCTCCTTGCCCACTCCTGACATCCGCGCGTCTCATCGCCTCGGTGCGGGCGCCTCACCGTAGCGACGAACCGGCGCCTCCTATCGGTACTTCGGCGTCTCTCCGCGCGATTTCGACCAAATAGCCTCCCCGGCCGCTACCTCGTCGCCTCCTGGACACAGGCGACAACGTCTTGATGGTTGTCCCAGCCCCGCTCCAACAGCCCCACCAGCCGCAAGCCCGGAATGGCCGTCACCTGGGCGCAGACCCAGCTTGGCGAGGACACCGAGATCCCGTATCTGCTCTGGCCAACGTAGTCGCGGTAGCCAAAGCCGGTCCGATCGACATCGTCGAGCGCCTCACGGACGGCGTCTGGCATCAACCCATAGGTGATTCCCATAGTCCGCATGCGCGTGGCGACGAAGCGCCCGTGCGTGGTGAAGACCAGCACGCCATCGGGGGCCAGCATCGCCGCGAAGCGCGAGAGGAACGCCGGCCACAGCGCGGCATTGAGATGGGTCAGGAGTGACCCAACCCAGATGAGATCGAAGGTGTCATCGATCGGGATCTCCTCTGGCCGCTCGACCGAGTAGATCGGGGTCGCGCCAAACACGCTGGCGCAGTAGTCGACGGCATCACGATTGAGGTCACACGCGGTCAGGCGTGCCGCCGGGAAGCCGGCTTGCAGCGCCCGCAACACCCGACCATGACCGCAGGGCAGATCGAGAATGTTGCTCACCGTACTCTTGCCGGCAGCCAGCAGCGCCAGGCGGACGCAGCGCAGTGCCGACCGACCGACACTGAAATAGTGACTGGTGGCCGCTTCCTGCTCGGCCACCGGATGGTCCGGCAAGAGCATGTGCATGCCATCTCGCGGTGAAATCTCGTGAATGAGCGCGTCCGGCTCGTCGTCGAGAAGCGCCAGCAATCGATCCATCATTCATCCTTGGGCGGCACTGTCAGGCCCGCTCCACCGTTGACGCCACCCGGTTGCTCCAGGCGTCCAACCGCGACGATGAGCCGTGTGGCCGCCTGACGGGCCAGCGGTGTCGCCGCATCCTGAGGCAGATCGCGTGCAGGATTATCGGCACCGGGATCGGATTGTCAACCGTGTCGCTCTCTGACTTCGGGCGATACCAAAGTCGCTGACGGACCGCCCGCACCCGGCGACTCTGGAATCGCCCTGTCACTGACTCGCTGGCGCCCGGCGCCGATGGCGGCATGGCTGATGCTCAGTCAGGATAGGCCACCCGCATGAACGGCGCGTCTACGGCAGCCAATCGCGCTCGCGCAGCATCTGTCGGCCGAGGTGACCGAGCAGCACCTCATGCGGCGTGCCTTTCAGCTCCGGATGGTACTCGAAGCGTGCCCGCTCGAAGTACTGAACGGTGTAGATCTGGCCATCCTCCGGATTGCGCTCGTCAAACTCACCCGTGAGCGGCAGGCCGAACTGCATCAGCCCGCCGTTGCGCTCCCAGTAGGCCAGAAAGCCGTGACCGATCGTCAGCCCAGTCTCGGGGAAGTAGCGGCCGGCGCCGGCTGCCGCATCCACCGACGCCGGTTCGACGCCGTTCGCGACCATCGCCCAGCGCCCAAGATGACCGAGCAACACCTCGTACGGCGTGCCTTTCAGCTCGGGGTGGTGCTCGAAGCGCGCCCGCTCGAAGTACTGGACGGTGTAGGTGCGGCCATCCTGGGGGTTGGCCTCGGTGAACTCCTCGGTCAGCGGGTAACCGAAGCGCGCCAGTCCGCCGCTCGCCTGCCAGTAGCGCAGGAACGGCCCCTGCAGCGTGTGGCGGGTCTCGGGGAAATAGGCTCGCTCTCGACCGAGCGGCGGTGGCGCCGGCCAGGTGGGCGTCGCCATCGACCGGAGCGCCGCCCAGACCGCCGGGTCCTCCTGGCCGAGGCGCCAGAAGGCCGCCCCGCCGAGGCCAAGCGCCTGCATCAATTCCAGCTTGGCTCGAATGCTGCGGGCGCTCTCGAACCAGACCTCCCGCTCATCGTCGCCGTCGCGGTAGCGCCCCCACTCACTGTGGCGCCCCTCGTCGTAGCCGCGCTGCGCGCCCGGACGCGCCAGCAACTCGTTGGCGCCAGTGTGACTCACCGAGCGCGCCCGCGGCCGTGGCTCCTTGTTCGTCACCCAGTCGTAGCCGTAGAGCGGAATGCCGAGGACGGTCGTGGCCAGTCCAAATGAGGCGCCCGCGTAAGCGCCGGCTCGCCGCACCCAGTCGAGCGGCGCCACCGGCCCGGGATCGCCACCCGCGTGGTGGAAGTCGTAGGCCATGACGACGATCAGGTCGTTGTGCTTGCCCAGCTCGGCATAGTCGTACGGGCCGCCCCAGCCAGTGCGGGTGTCGGTGGTCTTGGCCGCGACCGCCTGCGTCACCAACCGTCCCGACGGGCGCACCAGCGCCGCCAGCCGGGCCATGAACTCCGTCAGCAGACCCCGATCGCTTCCATCAATGGCCTCGAAATCGACATGCACGCCGTCGTACTCCGGCCGCAGGGCGATGCCGGCGACGGTGGCGACGACAGCACTCATCTTCTCTGGCGTGTCCAGCATGGCCCGGAAGCGCTCGTAGCGGCCCAGGTTCTGCACCATCGGCACGACCTTGACATTCCGGCTCCGCATAAGCGCCGTCATCGCTGGCTGCTCGGCGGACACCAGCGTGCCGTCGTCGCGCAAGGTGAAGTAGGTCGGCGAGATGTGGGTGAACAGATCGACCTGCGCCCGCAGCGTCGCCTGTGACGTGGCCGCGCTTGGCACGTAGTAGGCCCAGCGCACCGTCGACGCTGCCCGCGCTGGCGCCGGCGCAGACCCGCTCAGCAGTGGCAGGACGATCGCGAGACCGACGGCGACCGCCGCGATCACGCCCACCGCTCGCACTCGTGCCAGTTGCTGGCGCATCATCCCCTCCGTGTAGCGACCGCGCCGCAACTCTGCCCCAGCACCCGGCGCCACCTGATCCTCGCTCAGCATCCCGATCAGCACCACGCTGAAGGCTCAGCCGGCCATCGACAGCGGCCTGATCTCGTCGTAGCCCACCGTCGCGACCGTCGTCACCATCATGTACAACGCATCAGGCGGCAGCTAGCCTTCAAGCGCCACCAGCCCGACCATGCCGACCAGGAGGAGGCTGATGCTCACTAGCGTCACTGCCAGCCACCGTCGTGCCCCATCGACCGCTTTCCCGTCGAGTGACCACGCGGCGATCGGCGCGCTCATGGTCACGCCCCGGGCATCGGTTGGTTGTTCGTCCGGCGTCACCACCGGGGACTGCTCGGGCCCAGATCAGGAATCGCGCAGCGCGACGCCTGGCTCGCCAGAGTCAGCCTCGTCCGCCGCGTCGTCCTCGGCCATCGCGCGGTTGGTGCGGCCAAGCCACTTCGCCAGCACCATGCCTGCCACGGCGCCAACCAGCAGCACCAGCACCGGCACGGCAAAGTTGATCGCCACGTCCTCGAGCATGTCACCCTGCTCGCCGTCGCGAAACAGGATGTGCGCCAGCACCGGTGGCGGCGCCAGCAGCGCCAGCGTCATGGCCACCACCACCCTCGCCAGCCATCCTGACAACCAGCGCTGCATCAGCGTTGCCCTCATCGCTGCTACTCCGGCAGACCGCCCAGCGTCTATTCCCATCATACCCACTCTGGGCTTCAGCCGCCGTCGATGATGACCTCGCGACCGAGCGCCGCCGACCGGTAGGTCGCGTCGAGGATGCGCAGGATATCTAACCCATGCTGGACCGGCGCCGACGGCGTCCATCCCTCGCGCACGCAGTCGACGAAGTGCCGCACTTCGGCCGCGAACGATGCCAGCGTCGACGCCGTGCCGTCGAGCAGCCCGACCGGGGTCGCCGTCAGTGGCAGGCTCTCAACCGGTTCAGTGAATACCTTGAGCGAGGTCTGGCCGGCGAACCGCTCGACGTTCGCGCCGCCCCGATCGCCGAGCAGCGCGCAGAACACGTGGTCCTGATGCTCGGTGTGACCGACCCAACTGGCCTCAATCGCCACGGCGCGACCGTCGCTGAGCCGCACCAGCGCGCTGGCGAAGTCCTCGGTGTCGATCGGTCCGACCCGGGCGGCGACGCGCTCGCGGAACGGCGCGCAGGCGACACCGCTGACCGCCGCCGGCGCTGGATTACCCATGTACCAGAGCGCCAGGTCCAGCATGTGGACGCCCAGGTCGATGAGTGGGCCGCCCCCGGACAACTCGCGCTGGATGAACCAGCCGCGGACGATCGGGTTCCAGACGCGCCGCAGCCAGCCGGCGCGGGCATAGTAGATCTCACCCAGGCCGCCAGTGTCGACCAGCCGCTTGAGCGCCAGGTTCTCCGGCCGGAACCGGTTGGGGAGCGCCATCATGAAGACGCGGCCCGAGCGCGCCACGGCGGCGGCGATCTGCTCACCCTCCGCCACCGTCCGCGCCAGCGGCTTCTCGCACAGCACGTGGCGGCCGGCCTCGAGCGCGGCGATGGCCGCCGGCGCGTGCAGCGCATTGGGCAGGCAGATGCTCACCGCGTCCACGTCCGCCAGCGCCAGCGCCTCCTCGTAGCTGGCGCAGCCCCGGCGCACGCCCGAGGCGGCCAGCGTCTGGGCCAGCAGCGCCGGGTTGGCATCAGCGATGACCACGACCTCAACATCGGACTGCTTCAGATAGGCCTCCAGGTGCCGCTGCCCCGGCCAGCCCAGCCCCAGCACCGCCACGCGCACCCGGTCCATGCCTGTCTCCTCGTCGCGCGTCCCACCGCTGAGTCGATGGCCGCCCACGATCACCGATCCACCATTCCCTCAGCCATCGAGGTGCACCAGCTCAATCTCGTAGCCGGTCAACACGCCCTCGGCCAGGTTGTTGTCGACGAAGTCGACGATCTTGCTGAGCATCTCGTTGGCGTGCCGCGCGTCGCTGCTGACGACCGCCACACCCAGCACCGACGACGTCCAGGCATCCTGATCGCCCACCTCGGCGATGGCGGCGTTGAAGGTGGTTCGCAGCCGGCTGGTGATAGCACGCAACGGACCGCGCTTCTCCTTGAGCGAGAAGCTTTCCGGCCACTCCACCGAGATGCGACACGTCCCGACGACCATCGCTCCACTCTCACCTGTCACAGCCAGTCAGGCCTGCTGCGTCAGCTCGATCCGGTTGTTATCAAGATCTAGAAAGTAGAAGCAACGCATGCCATCAGGTCGCGTGACAATGCCCTCGGTCAGGAGCGTCAGTTGCCACGCGCGCACCAGCGCGAACGCGGCCTCGATGCTGTCCACTTCGATGGCGACGTGCGTGGAGCGTGGGTCAGGCCGCGGGATATCGTCCCCGTAGCGCACCAGATGAAGCATGGTATTGCCAAGGTCCAGAAAGACGACAGAGTTGGGAAAATAGCTTGGCGTCGCGTGGCGCTGAATACTCAGCAGATCGCGGTAGAATGTCTCGGCTCGCTCGAGGTCCCAAACCGGCAATGTCGCATGGAATAGCCCTGTCGCCCGCACCAACGTCTCGCTCTCCTCGCTGGTCAACGATCTGGCCGCCCTGATCCCATGACGCCACTATGCCACAGCGACGACCGCCCGGCCACCAGCCCGCCGCCGATGCGTTACACTTGCCACGACGAACCGGTTGCGGCTGAGGAATGATAGTGCGCACAGGCCGCTCGGCGGCGCTGATCCACTGGCTGATCGCGATCCTGATCGGCACGTCCTGCCTGAGTGGGGCGATGCCGGCAGCGGCTGCGTCGCCCCCGATCCGCGATCGGGAGCTGCTGTTCGGGATCGCCGGCCACGCCTGGTGGCTCGACGACCACCTGGACACCTTCGTGGCCGCCTATCGCGATCTGGGCATCACCAGCGTCCGCCTCTCGATCGACTGGAAGGTCATCGAGCCAACTCCCGGTGTCTACCAATGGGATCGCTACGACCGAGTGCTGGGCCGACTGGTCGATGAGCGCTTCACTATAGTCGGCGTGTTCGTGACCGTGCCGCCCTGGGCCGCGAGCGATCCGGCGGCGTGTGGCATCCCCACACAGGAGCCAGCCGCCTGCGACTTGCGCCCGGAGCATCGCCCGGCCTTCGATCGTGCCGCCCGCGCGACGCTCACGCGCTATCCCTTCATCCGGCACTGGGAATTCTGGAACGAGCCGGAGCAGTGGGTACATCTGGGCCAAAATGCCGCCGACTACCTGCTCCTGCTAACCCGCTTCTATGCGATCGCCAAGGAGGTCGACCCCGCCATCCAAGTTGCCGCCGCCACGCTGGCCGGCTGGGACTATATCGGCTGGCTGTACGCCGAAGTGGACCAGACGCTTGGCCCCGGCCATCGACCCTGGGACGCAGTTGCCTTCCACCCCTACAACACGCACCGGGTGCGCGACGCCGATGGCGAGGAACTCACCCTGCGCTACGCGGCAGTGATGCAGTTGCGCCGGGAGATGGTGACTCACGGCGATCGCCACAAGCCACTCTGGATCACGGAGTACGGTTGGGACGTCGCCCCGGAGGCGCAGGCGACCGCGCTGCGCGAGGCGCTAACCTGGCTGCTCAGCCGCGACTACATCGAAATGGCGCACCTGCACATGCTTCACGACTGGGAGAGGGAGCAATTCGGCCTGATGCGCACGGTGCCGGATGTCGTCGGCGTCGGGCCGATCGATCGGACGACACGTTTCGAGCCGAAAGAGCCATACTACAGCGCCTTTCGCGACTTTCACCGGCCAGCGCCACCGCGGGCGCCCGACCTGGGCGCGGCGGCTACCGGCCAACTGGTCGCTCCGGTGTTCCTCGCTGCATGGTCACCTCGCGCCGGTGATCTCGGCCTGCCGCTGACGCGACCGTTCTGGGAGCAACGAACGGCCGGCGACTCGGCCCTGGTCCAGTACTTCGAGCGGGGTCGGCTGGAGTGGCGGCGCCCGGGAACCGTCACGCTCGGCCTGCTGGGCGATGAGGCACTGCAGGCTCGTGGCTGGCTCGATGGCGTCGGTCAGCCGTTGCATGCCGTCACTCAAGCCGGCCCATCGGTCGCGCCCGAGGATGGCCGCTACTTCCCCGAGACCGGCCAGATGCTGCGCGGCCCGTTCCTGGCCCGCTGGGAGGCCGCCGGTGGCGTGGCGGCGCTTGGCTTTCCGCGCACCAACACGATCGATGAAATGCTGCCCGACGGCAGCGTCCAGCGGACCCAGTACACGCAACGCGGGCAACTCATGCAAATCGTCACCGGCGACACCGCCAGCCCGGTTTACCTCGCCCGCATCGGTGTCGAAACACTGCAGCAGCGCGGCTGGCTCGACACCGATGAGCGACCAGCGCCGGTCCACCTCAATCCAGCGCGTCGGGCCGTCCGCTAGCCCGGCGCGAGCCTTCCGTCCATGCCGTCGAGCGGGTAGACTGCGCGGTGCGCGGACCGGCGCGGCGGCACAGAGGAGTAGGGCATGGTTGACGAAATTGAGAGCGAGGACGAGGGCAGCGCGCGCGCGGTCGAGGAGGTGGCCGTCACCACGGCGGCCCTGATCCAGCGCATTGTCGTGCCGCGCGCCTGGGGACCAGCCCAGCTTCTCGCCAGCGCCGAGCGCGGCGATCTGCTGCTGATGTCATTTGTCGATATGCCACACCTGCTGTGCTGGCGTTTGCCCGATGATCAGGATGTGGTGGTGGAGATTGTGGCCGACGATGACCCGCGGGCGCGCGAGGAGCCAGATGACGACGGCAACCTGGGCCTGTGGCTCCTGCCCGACGACATCGACGAGGAGCGGCTGCGCTACCCGGCCAGTTGGGGTCGGCCGAGCCCTGTCATCGATGCCTGGATCGACGGTGGCCCGGTCGTGCTGTCGTTCGCGGATGGCGAGCACATCCTGCGCTGGAAACTCGACGAGGACATGCTGCTGTCACTGATCGCCGACGATCGTCTCTAACGAGTGAAGTGTGATGAGTGGGGGTCGTGTCCCTGAAATCGAGCCCCACGCCCCATTCGCGAAGGAAACCCCGATGATCGAGCGCTTCAATCCGCCGGACGCACCAGCGCCAGGCGCCTTCTCGCGCGCGACGCGCGCGGCGGGCCTGGTGTTCGTCTCCGGCACCGGCGCGGGCAACGATATCGGCGGCACGCCCCGCGCGGGCACGGCTGCTCAGCAAACGCGCTGGGCGATGGAGAATATCGAGCGCATCCTGCACGCCGCCGGCTCGTCGCTCGACCGGGTCGTGCAGGTGACGCTGCTCATCATGGACCCGGCCGACTACAACGAGATCAACGCCGAGTACGTCACGTTCTTCCCTAATGGCCTGCCGGCGCGTCACACCGCCCGCTTCGGCGTGCCGACGACGGCCAAAGTCGCGTTCGCCTGCATCGCGCTGGCGGGCGATGGCGCGGAGGTCACCCATGGCCGCGCCTGAGCGAGTGAGTGTCATCGGCGCCGGCCTGATGGGTCACGCGCTAGCCCTCGTCTACGCTCTCGGCGGTCACCCGGTCGGCCTCTACGACACCGACCCGCGTCGCGTCAACAGCGCCACCGGTCGCGCGCGCGACACGGCCGCGCCGCTGCTCGCCGCCTGTGTTGTCGCGCCGGCGGCACTGGCGGCCGCTATCGGCCGCATCGCGCCGACGACCGACCTGGCAGCGGCGGTCGCCAACAGCGGCTTCATCGTTGAGGCGGTCAGCGAGGACCTGGCCATCAAACAGGCGGTCTTCCGCCAACTCGACCAGCTCGCGCCGCCGACGGCGATCCTGGCGACCAACAGCAGTGCGCTTGGCCCCGATGACGTGGCGGCGGCCACAACGCGGGCCGAGCAGGTGCTGGTCACGCACTGGTTCAACCCACCGACACTGCTGCCGCTGGTCGAGGTCGTTCGCGGCCGGCACACCAGCGATGCCGCCGTCGCCAAGGTCGTCGCTCAGCTCACGGCGCTCGGCAAACGCCCGGTCGTCGTGCCGCGTTACACACCCGGTTTCGCCGCCAACCGGTTGCAGATGGCGATGGTGCGCGAGTGCCTGGCGTTGGTTGACGAGGGGCTGCTCCAGCCGGCTGAGGTCGACGATGTCCTGCGCTACAGCCTGGCGCCGCGCTGGGCGGCGCTCGGCTGCTTCCGGATCATGGACTTCGGCAACACCAGCCTCTTCGCCGCCGCCGCTCGAACGATCTTTCCGCATCTGTCGAACGCCGCTGCGCCCGGCCCGGCGCTGACCGAGCGCGCCGCCGCCGGCGACGAGGGCGTGACGACCGCTCAAGGCTTCTACGCCTGGCCGCCGGGCGAGGCCGACCGGCAACGAGGGCTGCGCGATGCCGTCGTCCAGGCGGTGCTGCATCTGACGAACCCACCGGACCGGCCGGCGGCCGGTCGATGAGCCAGCCGGCACGACGAGGCCGCCAGCCATGAAGCGCTCTCCCCTGCTCGTTGTCTATGTGACCGTCTTCATCGATCTGCTCGGTTTTGGCATCATCCTGCCGGCGCTGCCATACTACGCCACCGCGTTCGGGGCCACCGGCGTCTGGGTCGGCGCGCTGCTGACAGCGTACTCGGCGGCCCAGTTTCTCAGCGCGCCGGTGCTGGGCCGGCTGAGCGACCGCGTCGGCCGGCGGCCGATCATCCTGCTGAGCCTGGCCGGATCGGCCGTATCGCTGCTCGTCACTGGCCTGGCAACCAACCTGCCGGTGCTGCTGGCGGCGCGCACGCTAGCCGGGTTGTTCGGCGGCAGCATCTCAGCCGCCCAGGCCTACATCGCCGACGTCACCGCCCCGACGGATCGCGCCCGCGCCATGGGGCTGCTCGGCGCGGCCATCGGTCTCGGATTCGTGCTGGGGCCGGCGCTCGGCGCGCTGCTTAGTCCGGCCGGCTTTGGCACGGCCGCCTTCGTCGCCGCCGGCCTGGCTGCGGCGAACCTCGTCTTCGGCCTGGTCGCGCTGACCGAATCGCGGCCGGCCGAGCGGCGCACTGCGACGCGCGCGCGATCGACCTGGGCCAACTTCCTCGACGCGCTGCGGCATCCATCGGTCAGCCGCATCCTGGCCGGCATCTTCCTGACGACGCTGGCCTTCGTCAGCATGGAGACGACCTTCGCGCTGCTCGGCCAGCAGCGCTTCGGACTCGACACACGCGGCTTCGGGCTGGTGTTGACCTACGTCGGCATCATCGCGGTCATCGTTCAGGGCGGCCTGGTCGGCCGACTGGCCCGGCGCTACGGCGAGCGGGCCCTGGCGGTTGCGGGCGCTGGCGCGATCGGCGCTGGCCTGGCGGCGCTGGCGATCGCGCCAAGCCTGCCAACGGCGCTGGTGGCGCTGACGGGACTCGCTGTCGGCCACGGCCTGGCCACGCCGACGCTGCCGACGCTGCTGTCACGCGAAAGCGATGTCGACGAGCAGGGCGGCGCGCTCGGACTAGGCCAGTCCGTCGCCGCCGCTGCCCGCGCAATCGGGCCGCTGCTCGCCGGCTGGCTGTTTGACATCCAGGCGCTCTTGCCATACCTCGGCGGCGCGCTGCTGGGGCTGGCGGTAGCCATCCTTCTCACTGGCGTCCGGCAGCCGGCCAACGCGCCGGCGATCGAGACGGAAAGGTCAAGGTAACTCGAGATGGATGGTCATGCGCGCGACCAACGACCACACAGCCGGGACGGCCTCCGATGAGCCGGCCACCGATCGCTCCCGTGGTCGGGGCGACCCCGCTGGCGCACAGCCAGGGCCGGATCGTGCTAGCGGCCCGGCTCGTCGTACTCGTCACCTTCCTTGACTTGTTCATCCAGTTCCCGGTCGTCGCGCCGTACGCGACGACGCTCGGCGCTGACCCGCTCCTGGTCGGTGTGATCGTCGCTGTCTACTCGGCCACCAACCTGGTCGGCAACTTGCTGGCCGGGCCGGTGCTCGACCGCTGGGGCCGCACCGGGCCGGTCGCCGCCGGCCTGCTGCTAAGTAGCGCGGCGCTCGGCGCGTACGCGCTCGCCCCAACCGCCGGAGCGCTGCTGGTCGTGCGCGCCGCTCACGGGTTGACGACGGCCGTGTTGACGCCAGGCGCGTTCGCGCTGCTCGGCGACGTGGCCACAGCCGACCGCCGGGCGCGCGTCATGGGCGTCAGCGGCGCGTTGATTGCGGTGGCAGCGATTGTCGGGCCACCGCTGGCCGGCATCACCCGCGACCGGCTCGGGCCGGAGATCGTCTTTCTCGGCGGCGCGGCGATGATGCTGCTCACGGCCGCGCTCTTCCGCTGGCTGGCGCCGGGCGATCGACCCGCGCCAGGGGTACGCCGGCTCATGCCGGCCGCGCCGTCTAGTGTTCCGCTGTGGACGATCGCGACTACGCCGCGGCTGCTCGTCGCCTGCCTGGCGGCGCTGGCGCTGACCGTTGGGCTGGGCATGCTGGTCACTCACTTGCCGCAGGCGCTGGTCGCCCGCGGCGAGTCGGCGGCGCGCTCCGGCCTGGCCTTCTCGGTCTACGCGCTCGTCGCCATGGGCGTGATGGCCGGTCCGCTCAATCGCCTCAGCGACCGCGCCGGCCGTACTCGCCCGATCGCCGCCGGCCTGGTGCTGATCGCCGCCGGCCTGATCACGCTGGGGCTGGCCGGCGACATGATCGGTGTTGCTGGCGGCATGGCGCTGTTCGGCTTCGGCTTCGGCCTGCTCTTTCCCGCCGCCAGCGCGCTCGTCGCCGAGGCGACCGCCGCCGCCGAGCGTGGGCGCGCCTTTGGCATCTTCTACGCCGTCTATTCGGCCGGTGTCGTCGCCGGCTCGCTCCTCAGTGGCGCAATCGCCGCGGGCAGTGGTTCCGCCAGTGGTGCGCCGTTCTTCTGGGGCGCAGCGGTGGCGCTGGCCGTCGCGCCGGTCGTGCTCGCGCTCGCCCGGTACGCGGACACACGCCCGCCAGCCAGCGCCTGAGCGGCCCCGGCCGGCTTGCACCGGGGCCAGGCTGGTGCTACAGTCGCGCGCCGGGCGCTCCGGCTCGGCGCAGGAAACGGAGACAGAGCGATGGACACGACGCGCATCACCGTTGCCCGGGGCGACGGCATCGGCCCGGAGATCATGGACGCCACGCTGGCCATCATTCGGGCCGCCGGCGCACGCATCGAGACGGAAGAGATCGAGGTCGGCGAGCAGATCTTTCTATCCGGCAATACCACCGGTATCTCCGACGATGCGTGGGACACGATCCGCCGCAACAAGTACCTGCTCAAGGCGCCGATTACGACGCCGCAAGGTGGTGGCTACAAGAGCCTGAACGTCACCATTCGCAAGACGCTCGGTCTGTACGTCAATCTTCGCCCCAACAAGAGCTACCATCCGGTCATCCCTTGCAAGGCCGGCGAGATGGATGTCGTCATCGTGCGCGAGAACGAAGAGGACCTCTACGCCGGCATCGAGTATCAGGCGAGCCCCGAGGTGGTGCTGGCACTCAAGATGATCACGCGGCCGGGCAGCGAGAAGATCGTGCGCTTCGCCTTCGAGTACGCGCGGGCGACCGGACGCAAGCGCGTGACCTGCATGACGAAAGACAACATCCTCAAAATGACCGATGGCCTGTTCCACAAGATCTTCGATGAGGTGGGCCAGGAGTACTCGGATATCGAGCAGGACCATTGGATCATCGATATCGGCATGGCTAAACTGGCCGACACGCCCCAGGTCTTCGATGTCGTCGTCATGCCCAACCTCTACGGCGATGTCGCCTCCGACGTGGTCGCCCAGGTCGCCGGCTCGGTCGGCGTGGCCGGCAGCGCCAACATCGGCCTCGACTACGCCATGTTCGAAGCCATCCACGGCTCGGCGCCGCGCCACGCCGGCCTGAACCGGGCCAACCCTTCCGGCCTGCTCAACGGCGCGATCATGATGCTCGTCCACATCGGGCAGCCGGCGGTGGCGGAGGCGGTCGAGAACGCCTGGCTGACGACGCTGGAGGATAAGATCCTCACTTACGACCTGGCACGCACCGCCCGCGAGGGCGGCGACACCAACTACACCGAGGTGGGGACGCGCGAGTTCGCCCAGGCCGTCATCGACCGCCTGGGTCGGCGGCCGACCATCCTCAAGCCGGCCAGTTACAGCGGCTCATCGGTCGCGATCGGCAAACCGACGATCAAGGATGTGCGCAGCGCGACGATGAGCCTGCACGGCGTCGACGTGTTCATCCACGAGCCGCGTCGGACACCCGCGGAGATCGGCCCGGCGCTCGCCAGTCTCGCCGGCCCGAAGCTGTCACTGATCATGGTCTCGAACCGGGGCCAGAAAGTGTATCCGGCCGAGATCGTCGAGATGACGCTGACCGATCAGTACTGCTGCCGCTACGAAGCCCGAGGCGAGATTAGCCGCGCCGAGGTGCGCGAGTTGCTCGCCCGCCTCGAAGGCGCCGGCTTCAACTGGGCCAGGATCGAGGGGCTGTTCTTCATCGACGGCGAGCGTGGCTATACCCTCGGCCAGGGGCAGTAGGACGCGCTGCCAGACGCGGCTGGTTCGGCCACGTCTGGCAGTCAGCGGGCGCTACAGCCGGTCCACGACCGACCGCGCCCGCCGCAGGACATCGTGCGACACGTCATCCGGCACCGAGCAGCCGTTGGCGAGGATGAAGCGCTGGGCGCCAGCCATGGCGATGGCGTCGCGCATCTCCTGCTCGATCTGCTCGTCGCTGCCGTTAGTGAGCGGGCCACGCTCGTGCAGACCACCCATGATCGTCTTGTCGGTGCGGGCGCGCACGTCGGCCAGGCTCGGGCCGGCCAGGCGATCGCTCCAGTTGATAACCGGCACGGGATAGGGCAGGAACAGGTCCATCATCAGGTTAGCGTCACCGTGGACGTGCAGGATATTGAGCCAGCCCTCGTCGGCGCCACGCAGCACTTGCAGGTCGTAGGGCCGGCCCAGCTCACCATATTCGGCCGGACTGAACTCGTCGGCGCTGGCGCCCTGGCAAGCCAGGAACACGCCGTCGGCGCCCGCGCTGATGGCGGCGGCGGAGAACTCGGCCAGGTTCGTCGCCACCACACTCAACGCCTGGTGGACCAGCGCCGGCTCGTCCGCAGCGTAGCGCTTGAGCGCCTCTCGACTGCCGGCGGCGTAGATCGCCTCGGTCAGCGGGCTGAACACCGTGTAGATAATCGGCGTCTCCTCGCCCAACCAGTTGCGCAGATGCTCGATCGCCAGCAGGCGCTGTCGGAAGATGCCCTCATCCGGCGCCACCGGCATCAGGAGATGCCAGTCGTCTGCCGTGCGCACGCCGCCTTTTGGAAACGGATAGGGCAAGTCGGGCATGATCTTGGCGATATCGAGATCGAACTCCTCATCGAAAAAGCCAATCGTCGCCTCGGCCATCGCCCGGCCGGAGCCATGTGGCCGGAAATGATGCCAGAAGCAGAACGGCGGCCGGTCGGTTTCCGCGCCGTCCAGCGTGGCGCGGACGCGCTCGGTGCGGGTCATCATGCTAGTCTCCTCCTCAATCCATCGTCTCGACCACACAGCCGGCTGAGGATACTACATGATTCAAGCAGCGGGAAACGTCCGGCGCATGTGTCCTGCCCGCCTCATCGCGGATCGCCGTT
The DNA here is from genome assembly GCA_020849725.1 of Chloroflexota bacterium. Next base: position 6,286 of record JADLAZ010000209.1, on the reverse strand, counting down.
CCAGACCATCAGATCGGACAGCCGGCCGTCGTCGGCGTGCAGGACGGTTCCGATCGCGACGAAGCCGAGGCGGGCATATAGGCGCGCCTGGTCCATCGTGTAGAGGTAGAGCGCTGGATAACCGGCCGCCAGGCTGTGTGCCTGCACCGTCGCGACCAGCGCCGTCGCGATCCCCTGCCGTCGCCAGGTCTCCGTGATGTAGACCGACGCCAGCCACGGTGTCAGCTCAGGCCGATCGGCATGGTCGGCGGCCACGAAGCGGGCGCAGCCGACTGGCTCGTCACCAGCCACCGCCACCCAGGTGCGCGGCAGTGCCGCGCCAGCCACCGGTTCGGTGCGGAGCCGCGCCTCGATCGACTGGACCGTCACGTGGGTGCGCTTCGGCGAAAACTCCGCCTTCAGCCAGCCCGCCAGCACCGGCACATCCGCCGGCCGGTCGCGCAGGTCCACCAGTCGCACCGACGCCGGCAATGCCGGCAGACGCTCGTCCACACTTGCCCTCCGGCCGTCACGCGCCGGCCAACTCCTCTAACTCCGCGACATAGCGGCCAAAGGTTGCCAGCGCCTCATCGACTGGAGCCGACGTGGTCATATCGATGCCCGCGCCCTTGAGCAGATCGATCGAGTAGGCCGATGAGCCGCCGCGCAGGAAGGCCAGGTAGCGCTCCACCGCCGGCGCGCCCTCGCGCAGGATTTGCTCGGCCAGCGCCACCGCCGCCGACAAGCCGGTCGCGTACTTGTAGACGTAGAAGGCGCTGTAAAAGTGCGGGATGCGCGACCACTCCAGCCGGATCGGGTCGTCGATGACAACCTCGGCGGCGTAGTAGCGCTCATTGAGCGCCTTGTACTCGGCGCTGAGCCACTCCGGCGTCAACGCTTGTCCCGCCTCGGCCCGCTGGTGCGTCAGCAGCTCAAACTCGGCGAACATCGTCTGCCGGTAGAGCGTCGTTCGGAACTGCTCCAGGAAGCGGTTGATAATGCTCATGCGGAAGCGCCGATCGTCGGTCGTCGCCAGCAGGTGATGCGTCAGCAGCGCCTCGTTGAGCGTCGAGGCGACTTCGGCCACAAAGATCGTGTAGTAGCCGTACACATACGGCTGCGTGGCCTTGGAATAGTGCGAGTGTAGCGAGTGGCCCAGCTCGTGCGCCAGCGTGAACACGCTCTCCAGCATGTTCTGGTAGTTCATCAGAATGTAAGGCGGTGTGCTGTAGGCGCCGCTGCTGTAGGCGCCGCTGCGCTTGCCCTGGTTCTCATAGACGTCGACCCAGCGCGACCGCAGCCCCTCGACCATGACCCTGATGTAGTCGTCGCCCAGCGGTTGCAGCGCCTCGGTCACGATCTGGACGGCCTCTTCAAATGGGACCTGGCGTTGGGCCTCGGGCACCATCGGCACGTACAGGTCCCACAGGTGCAACTCATCCAGCCCCAGCAGCCGCCGGCGCAGGCGCAAATAGCGATGCAGGTGCGGCAAGTTGCGGTGGACCGCTTCGATGAGTTGGTGATAGACCGCCTGGGGGATGTTGTCCGGCTCCATCGCCGCCGCCAGGCAGGTATCGTAGCGGCGGGCGCGCGCGTAAAAGAGGTCCTTCTTGACGCTGCTAGCGAGCGTCGCACCGATAGTGTTGATGACCTTGCCATAAGTCGCGTACATCGCTCGGAAGGCATCTTCGCGCACGCGCCGATCCTGGCTTTCCAACAGCACGATGTAGCGGCCCTTAGTCAGCTCGACCTCCTGGCCGTCCTCGCCGAGGACTGTCGGGAAGACCAGGTCGGCGTTGTTGAGCATGCCGAAGACCGTGCCGCCCGCCCGGCCGACCTCGCTGGCTTGCGCCAGCACCTCCTCGACTTCGACCGAGCGCACGTGGGCACGCTGCCGCCGCAACTCCTCGAGGTGATGGCCATAGAGGCGCAGGTCAGCATCTTCGGCCAGGTAGGCCGCGAGGCGCTCGTCGGGGATAGCCAGAATCTCCGGCTCCAGGAACGCTCCGGCCGCCGATACGCGAGTGGCCAGCGAGCCGGCCCGATCGTTGAGCGCCTGATAGGTGCTGTTGGCGGTGTCCTCATCGCGGCGCATGTGCGCGTAGACCATGAGTTGGTCCAGGAGCGTGTGCAGCGCGTCGCGCTGGCGCAGCGTGTCATGCAGCGCCACGGCCGACTCGCCAACGTGACCCTGCAGCGCCGCCAGCGCCGGCACCATCCCCTCTACCCGCCGAAAATCGGCCTCCCAGGCCGCGTCGGTCGGGTAGATCAGCGACAAGTCCCAGGTATCGGCGACGGGCACGTCGACCCGCTTCGGCAGCGTCGCGCTCATGTCTGCTCCTGTTTCAATCCCCAACGGCAGCGCGGGGGCGCCGGCGCTGCCAGCGTCGGTCAGCATTGTACGGTCCGACGTGGCAGCTCGCCGGCAGCGAACCACCACGCCGGCAACTGGTGACGCCGGGTGAGCGCGTTAGCTGAACGTGGAGAACTCGATCTCCTTCTGGGTAATGAACTCCAGCAGCGCCGGCACGCCATTGCGCGTCTGCTCGATGCCGCGCCGGATGGCCGGCACGACATCGCCCGGTGCGGTGACGCGCTCGCCATAGCCGCCGAAGGCCCGCGCCATGGCGGCGTAGTCGCCGCTGATGTCGGTGCTGCGGTATTTCGCCGTCGCCGTCTGCATCACCGGCAACTCGATCGCCATTGAGAAGTTGTTGAGCAGGATCGACAGAATGGGGATGCGCTCGCGCACCGCCGTTTCGAAGTCCATGCCGGTGAAGCCGATGGCGGCGTCGCCCCAAACGTTGATGCACAGCCGATCAGTACGAGCGAGCTTGGCGCCCATCGCCAGGCCCAGGCCGTAGCCCAGTTGCGTCGTCTTGCCCCAGCCGATGTAGCTCAGCGGCGTCGTGCTTTCCCAGAACGGCGACAACTGGTCGCGCGGACTGCCGGCGTCGTGGGTGATGATCGTGTTGGCGACATCGACGGTGTGCAGCAGGTCCCAGATAACGCGGTAGGGCGACAGCGGCGCGGCGTCGCTGGTCAGCTTCGGCCGCCACTGCGCCAGCCACTGCTCCTTCATCCCGGCGATGCGCCGCGCCAGTGCCGCGGCGCGCCCGCGCGGCTGCCCCTTGAGCCGGTCGCGCACCTCATCGATCAGCGCTGCCAGCGTCAGCCCGGCGTCACCGACGAGCTGGTGCGCCGACTCGAGGTAAGTATTGATGTCGGCCGAGTCGAGCGTCGCATGGATAATCGTCTTGCCGGCCGGCATCGTCTGGCCGTAGTTGGTGGCGGCAAAGCTGCAGCCGATGCCGAAGATGACGTCGGCCTCACGCAGGAAGGTGTGGACAGCCAGCGTCGTCGACCGGCCAGCATTGCCGAGGTAAAGCGGATGGTTCTCCGGAAAGGCGCTCTTGCCCTGCAGGCTGGTCGTCACCGGCGCTTCGAGCAACTCGGCCAGCTCGCGCAGTTGCGGCCAGGCCTGGGCATAGTGGACACCCTGGCCGGCGTAGATCACTGGCCGCTCGGCCGCCACCAGCGCCGCGGCCACGCGGGCCACGGCCGCCGGGTCGGGCGCGGTGCGGGCGCGCGGCGCCGGCCGGTAGTCGATCGTGTCGCCGATGTCCTCGTTGAAGACGTCATACGGCACCTCAACGACGACCGGCCGTGGGCGGCCATTCTTGACCTGGGTGAAAGCCCGCCGCATCGCGCCGACGATCTGCTTCGGCTGCTGGACTTGCTCGACCGACTTGGCGACATGCTGAAAGTTAAGCAGCGCGCTGAAGTTGCCGGGCAGGTTGATGACCGATCGCGGGTAGCCCGCCGGGATGACGACGATCGGCACCGAGTCGCCGTAGGCCTGGGCGACACCGCCAAAGGCGTTCTCAGTGCCCGGCCCGTGCTGCATCGTGAAGACGCCGAGCCTCTGGCCACTGGTGACGCGGCTGACGGCGTCGGCCATGTGCAAGCCGGTGCGCTCCTGGCGAACGATAATGGTGCGGATGTCAGCCTCGGCGGCGATGTCGATGAGCGGGTTGATCGGGTAGGCGATGAGGAACTCGACCCCCTCGCGCTTGAGGATCTCGGCAACTGCAGCGGCGACTTTCATCGGCGGCATCCTTTCGCGTCGTCCCGGTTGGCGTCGGCCGGCGTTGCCGGTCGCAGGTCGATGCCTGCCAGCCCCCACGAGGTAGCACGATAACGCCGGCAGCCAGGTCAGTATGGCAGCCGCCGCTTGACTGAACAAGAGCCGCCCAGGACCGATCGATCCTGGCAAGCGCATCCAGAGCAGCCTCGATTGGATGCCGGCATGCAGGCGCATGCCGGGTGGCTGATGTGCCGCCGTCACTCGTCGTTGGCATCGTCCAGAAGGCGGACCTGGCCGCCGCTGCCATCGACCTCGACCAGTTGGCCGTCGCGGATGGCGGTGGTCGCCCGGTCGGCGCCGACGACGGCCGGGATGCCATACTCGCGGGCGACGATGGCGCAGTGGCTGAGGATGCCGCCGGCATCGGTGACGACGGCGGCGGCGATGGCGAACAGCGGACTCCACGTCGGCATCGTCGTCGGCGCGACCAGCACATCGCCGGGCCGCAGCCGCTCCGACTCCGCCAGCGAGTGCAAGACCCGCGCCGGGCCGCGGACCAGACCCGGCGCGCCGGCATGGCCGGCCAGCACGCGCGGGTCGCTGGACGCGGACGGCGGCCCGCCGAACGCGCGGGCACGGGCGCGCGCGGCGGTGGTCTCAGTCGGAGCGCCACGCGGCCGGGTGCCCAGCGCGGTCGGTGGCTCGATCCGCCCGAAATGCTCCATCTCCGCCTTGCGCGCCGCGACCACTGCGCGCTGGTCATCGACCATGCCGCCCTGGCTAACGCGACGCAGGTCGTCAAGCGTGAGAAGGAAAACGTCACCCGGCGCGGTGATGACGCCCGCGTCGGCCAAGCGGCGACCGAACTCGAGCAGCACCTGGCGGACCCAGCGCTGGCTCTGCTGGTCGATCCAGAAGTTGTGGTCCTCCTTGAGGACCATGCCCGCCTGGGCCGCTCGGAGCAGGCGCTCGAACTCGTCGCGCGCGATCTGCGGGTAGCTCGCCAGCTGCGCCAGCGCGTCCGTCACGAGGCGTTCGCGCCGGGCGGCCTGCTCCGCCAGCACACCCGCCGGGTCGCGCTCCGGCACGCGCAGGAGGTCCTGCACGGCGGCGACGGCGCGCTCCGGATGCTCATCCCAGCCCCCGTCGGGCGGCAGCAGGCCATGCATGTGCCGCCAGCCGTAGTCGTCGAGATAGCGTCGCAGTGCCGCGACGACGTCCTGGCCACCCTCGCACTCCGCCAGCGCCGGCAGTACGGCGGCAGCCGCGGTGGTCAGCAGCGCCTCGCGCACCACCGGCGCGGCCCGGGCGACCTGACTCACGCGCCACAGCGCTCGGTCAGCCGCCAGCGTCGCGTTGTCGAAGCCGTCCAGCAGGCGCAGCGCCGCCAGCTCGTCGGCATCATCGAATAGCTCACGGTAGTAGTCGATGTACTGGGTGACCGCTGCCTGACCCGGAAAGACGGCCAGGAAGTGGATCTCCCACAGCCGCCGAAAGCGCACCTCCAGGTCGTCCAGGTGCGCCAGCAGCGCCGGCAGCGATGCGCCGCGCAGGTCGAACGCCTCCCAGTGCGCCAGCGTGCGACGAACCTCCGGCAGCCAGTCACGCTGCCAGCGCGTCCCAACCTCGTGCTTCGCCGCCTCGAAACGCACGGCCGCCGCGGCAGCCATTGCCGGCTGCTCCGCGTCCGAGGTGGCCACGCTCTCCTGGGCGCGGTAGAAGTAGGTGTTGATGCGCCGCATATGCACATCAATCGAGCCGTAGTACTCGCGGAAGGCGACCGTCTGACCATTGCTGACTGCCAGACGGGCAAAGTCGCCCTCCATCGGTGCAATCGGCCGGGGGAAATGGTCCGCATCGAAAGCCCACAAGAGATCGGCGTGGGCCGGCTGCTCCCAGACCACCGGGAAATCCGGTCGGTCCGGCAGCGCGTTGACATCCGATCGCGTCTGGTCCGCCTCCAGCGACATGGATCTCCTCCTCGGCCGGTCCCTCAGGCGAGGAGGCCGCTGTGGGGGCGACCCGGCAGCTCCTGCAGCCGCCCCACCCGTGGGCACGATCGACATTCTTCCCACCGGCGTGCCCAGCATCGTGCTAAGCAGCTTCGGGTAAGTTTTGCGTACTATGAATGGGTGCAATCACATGCTGGTCCAAGGCGTGATCGACCGCCGCCTGCAACGCGGCGGCCGTGGGGTAGCTGCGCACAGGCAACTCGTCATG
>JADLAZ010000208.1 GCA_020849725.1 Chloroflexota bacterium | reverse complement strand
GCGGTTCGAATCGGCCGGTTGCGCTGGCGCCGGCGCTCGGACTGGCGCGCAGCCTTGGCGGCGGACTTCGTGTTCGGCAACGGAGCCTCCTGCGGAGCAGACGCACAAAGAAACGGGCTGGGCGCCCGCCTGGTTGCTATTGTAGCAGCGTCTGGCGTCACTGGCAACGGCCCTGCAACCTCACCGGGGCTGGCATGACCGGACCCGACTGTCCGGCACACGAGGGTGATCGATGAGCATGGCAATGTGCTGGCGCGTGGTGCGCGCTGTCGTCGCGGCGGGCCTGATCGCGCTGCTGCCCATTCTAGCGGCGGCCGCCGGCGTCGCCGTCTCGGGCACCGTGGACGCGCCCGACTTCTTTCCCGACGTGGCCGAGTCGCCAGATGGTGGACGGCTGGTAGCGGCCTGGATCACCGACGAGGCCAACCTGAACCGCGACGTGCGGGTCGCGACCAGCACCGATGGCGGTGCGACATGGTCGTCCGAGGTCACGCTCTACCAGGCGGCGCGTGGGATGTACCTGCAACCGGTGCGCATCATCTACGACACGACCGGCACGGTCCATCTGGTGTTCATGGCTGGTCTGGGTGACGGTCGCACGATCTATCATCGGCTGCTGCCGCCGGGCGGCGATCCGACCCGGCCAGACGATTGGCAGGCCGGGCCGGTGATCTGCCGGCCCTGCATCAGCCCCGACCTGGCCGTCGACTCGGATGGCCGGGTGTACGTGCTCTACGAGGCGACCACCGGCCAGCGCCGCCTGGGTATTCGCCGCTCCGGCGGCCCAAGCGGCGCCTGGGAGCCGGAGCGCGCGATCGTGGTCGGCGACTCGCTGCGTGGGGCGCTGGCGGTCACACCGGATGGTCGGATCCATGTCGCCTATCACACGGTCAGCAATCGCATCGCCAGCTACGCGCGCTACACGAGCTACGACGACTTCCGCTACGAGGCAGGCGCCTACCTGGGCAGCGGCGCGGCCGAGGCGCCCGACATTGCGGCCGGCCTTGATGGGCGGGTCCACATCGCCTACGAGTCGAAGGATCAGCCCATCTACCGCGCTATCGAGGGTGATGACGTTGGGGAGCCGGTGGCGCTGTCCGGCACACTCAGCGGCCCGCAGAATGTGACGATCACGGTTGACGGTGACGGCCGGCCGTATGTGAGCTGGTCGACCGCCAACCTGCGAGAGGTGCATCTGGCCTGGCAGACAGGCGGCGGCTGGGAGCGACCGGGCCGCATCAGCGCGCCGGGCGTCGTCGCGCGCTACCAGGAATTCGGCCATTCCCACCGTGGTACGGTGTATCTCGCCTTCGTCGAAGGGAATGTGGCGCGAGTCGCCGGCCTGAGCAGCGCCGCGCCGGCGCCCTCGTCCCCGGCGGACGCCGCGCCGCCGTCCCCGCCGCCCCCTGACTTGACCCTGCCGACCAGTCGCCAGCCCGCACCGCCGGAGCCGATTCCGGATCGGCCTTATTTCCCGGAGACTGGCCAATTCCTGGCCGGTGGCTTTCGCGCCTTCTGGGAGCAGAATGGCGGGCTACCGATCTTTGGCTTGCCGCTGACTGTCGAATTCGACGAACCCAACCCCGAAACCGGCCAGTGGCGCGTCGTCCAGTACCTGGAGCGCCAGCGCTTCGAGTATCATCCCGAGCAGGCAGGCACGCCCTACGAGACGATGCTCGGCCGGCTGGGCGCGGCCGATGCCCGCGCGCGCGGCCTGTTCGAGGAGCCGGCGTTCACGCCGCGACCAGGACCGGAGCGGGAGGGCGACTGCGAGTTCTTCGCCGAAACGGGACACCACCTGTGCGCCGGCTTCCTCGCCTACTGGCGCAGCAGCGGGCTGGAGCTGGGCGATGAGGGCGTGTCGACGCGCGAGTCGGTGGCGCTGTTCGGCTTTCCGATCAGCGAGGAGTACAATGACCCGGAGACGGGTCTGACGGTGCAGCATTTCGAGCGAGTCCGACTTGAGTTCCACGGTGGTGAGGCGCCGGAACATCAGGTGCAGGTGACGCGCCTCGGTGCGCGGCTGCTGGCCGAGCGCGGCTGGTAGGGCATGGCTGACCCGGTTCCGGCCAGGAAGGGAGACCCCATGAACGTCGTCACGCTCAGCGACGTCGAGCGGCAGCCGGCCGTCAGCACGTTGTTCACCGGGAATCCGGTGAGTCGCCAGCAGCCATTCGGTCCCGACGACAGTCAGAGTTTCAGTATCGGCGTCGTCAGCTTCAGCGCCGGTTCCCGCAACAAGTTCCACAAGCACAGTGCCGATCAGCTTCTGATCGTAACCGAAGGAACCGGTATCGTCGCCACGGAGGACGAGGAGCGCATCGTCACGGCGGGCGACATGGTCCTGATCCCGGCCGGCGAGAACCACTGGCACGGCGCGCCCGGCGCTACCCCGATGGCACACATCACCATCATGGCCAAGGGCGGCGTGACCACCCAGACCGAGGTGTAGCAGCCGGCGAACGGCCTCCTGGCGAGCATGCTATACTTGCCGCCGGCAGGGGTAGATCGGTCAGCAGAGGACGCGCTGGGCATGGGTTACGAGACGGTCATTGGGCTTGAGGTGCACACGCAACTCCTGACCCAGAGCAAGATGTTCTGCGGCTGCGCGGCGGCCTATGCCGATGCCGCGCCGAACACGCACGTCTGCCCCGTCTGCCTCGGCATGCCGGGTGTGCTGCCGGTCATCAACGGGCGGGCGATCGAGCTGGCGGCGCTGACGGCACTGGCGCTGCACTGCGACATCCCGGCGCACGACAAGTTCGACCGCAAGAACTACATGTATCCCGACCTGCCGAAGGGCTATCAGGTGTCGCAGTATGACCTGCCGCTGTCGCACCACGGCTGGCTGGAGTTCGAGGTCGAGGGCGATGTGCGCCGCTGCGGCATCACGCGCGTGCATGTCGAGGAGGACACCGGCCGGCTGCTGCATCGAACGGACCCGGCCGGCGACGACTACACGCTAGTCGACTTCAACCGCTCCGGCGTGCCGCTGCTGGAGATCGTCGGCGAGCCAGACCTGCGCACTGCCGCCGAGGCCGGCGCTTACCTGCGAGCGCTGCGCCAGACGCTGCGTTACATCGGCGTCTCCACCGGCAACATGGAGGAAGGCTCGTTCCGCTGCGATGCCAACGTCTCCATCCGGCCCGTTGGCAGCCAGGAGTTCGGCGCCAAAGTCGAGATCAAGAACCTGAACTCCTTCCGCGCCGTCGAGCGGGCCATCGCCTATGAGGCACGACGCCAGGAGCAGGTGCTGGCGGCCGGCGGCCGCCTCATCCAGGAGACTCGCGGCTGGGTCGATGAGCAGGGTGTGACGGCGGCGCAGCGGACGAAGGAGCATGCCCACGACTACCGCTACTTCCCCGAGCCGGACCTGCCGCCGCTGACACTGAGCGCGGATTGGGTCGTGGCGGTGCGGGCCGGCCTGCCGGAGTTGCCGGCCGAGCGCCGGCGCCGATTCCAGAGCCAGTACGGCCTGGGTCTGGCGGACGTGGCGCTGCTGACTGAGCAGCGTGGCACGGCCGACTACTACGAGGCAGTCGTGGCGCTCGGCAGTGGGCCGGAGCGATCACGGTTGGCGGCAAACTGGCTCAACAACGAGCTGCGCCAGCGGGCGCCCGACGCCAACGCGCCGATTACGCAGATCGGCCTCGCGCCGGAGCGACTGCACGGACTGCTGGCGCTGATCGAAGACGGCACGATCACGGCCAAAGCAGCCCGCGAGCAGGTGCTGCCGGCGGTGTTGGCCGGCGCTGAGTCGCCCCGCGCCATCGTCGATCGGCTCGGACTGGCCCAGGTCAGTGACGACGCGGCGCTGCGGTCGCTGGTGCGGCAAGTCATCGCCGATCATCCGCAACCAGTGGCCGATTATTGCCGGGGCAAGGAAGTGGCCGCTCGGGCGCTGATCGGTCCGCTGATGAAGGCCACGCGCGGCAGCGCCAATCCGCAGGTCGCTCATCAGATCCTGCTCGAGGAGCTTAAGGCACACTGTGCTGGCGGTGGTTGACGCCTGGAGAATTCCCTGCGCTGGCCGACAGCGTATATCGAAGTGACGACGAGGCCGGCGCCAGTCACCTCGCCAGCGGTGCCGTGGGCGCATGGGAAAGGAGCCGCACGTCCCTGGTCGTTCGGCGCGACGATGCGCCCGCCTTGGAGTGAACCGCGATGGTGGCGGCAGCGTCCCAGATGACAGAACCTCGTCTCGGAGGCAAGCAGTCATGACAACCACGCAAGAGCTGGGATCACAAGCCGCAAGCTTCTATGACCTCGCGGTCGAGCAGTTCAACGCGGCGGCCAATGTGCTGAATCTCGACGCCGGCATGCGGGCGGTGCTGTCGCACTGCAAGCGCGAGCTCACGGTCAACTTCCCGGTCGAGATGGACAAAGGCTCGGTCAAGATCTTCACTGGCCATCGTGTTCACCACAACATGGCGCGCGGCCCGGCCAAGGGCGGCATTCGCTACTACCCTACTGTTACGCTCGACGAAGTCAAGGCGCTGGCGATGCTGATGACCTGGAAGTGCGCCGTCGTCGGGGTGCCGTTCGGCGGCGCCAAGGGTGGCGTCGCGGTGAATCCGAAGGGTCTGTCGAAGGCGGAGTTGGAGAATCTGACGCGCCGCTTCACCAGCGAGATCAGCATGCTGATCGGCCCGCAGTTGGATATCCCGGCGCCTGACATGAACACTGACGCGCAGACGATGGCCTGGATGATGGATACCTACTCGATGCAGGCCGGCTACGCGGTGCCGGGGGTGGTGACCGGCAAGCCCCTGCTCCTCGGCGGCTCGGCCGGGCGCGTCGAGGCGACCGGTCAGGGCTGCTTCTACATCATCGAAGCCGCGATGCGCGCCCATGGGTTGGACCTGTCCCAGCAGCGGGTGGTCATCCAGGGCTTCGGCAACGCCGGCGGCAATCTGGCGACGATCCTGACGGCGGCCGGCGTGCCGGTGCTGGCGGTCAGCGATACGGACACTGGGCTGTATCATCCACGCGGACTGGATATCGCGGCCGTGCATCGTTACAAGCAGGCGCACGGCACACTGCGCGACTACCCCGAGGCCGAAGCGATCGACAGGTGCGCGCTGCTCGAATTGCCCTGCGACATCCTGGTGCCGGCGGCGGTCGAGGGTCAGATCACCTCCCGAAACGCTGGCAAAATCAACGCGCGCATGGTCGTGGAGGCGGCGAATGGGCCAACGACGGAAGCGGCCGATCTGATCCTGGGCGAGCGCGGTATCACGATCGTACCCGATATCCTGGCGAACGCGGGCGGTGTCACTGTCTCCTACTTCGAGTGGGCGCAGGCGATGCAAGCCTACGCCTGGGAGTTGGACGAGGTCAACACCCGCATGCGCAAGATCATGACGCGAGCCTTTGACGCGGTCCAGTCCTGCGCGCGTGACCGCAGGCTGACGCTGCGCATGGCGGCAATGGTGTTGGCGGTGCAGCGAGTGGTGGACGCATTCCAGACGCGTGGCATCTATCCTTAGTCAGGAGGAGAACCAGATGACGGCAACCATGACCAGCGCGGGCCTCAGCACGGGCGATATCGAGCGGCTTCTGGGCGAGCGGGCCGGCACGATTCTGTCGATGACGCCGAAGGTATCGCGCGAAGCGCTGGTGCTGCCCGGCCCGGATTTCATCGACCGTGTCTATGGCATAAGCGATCGCTCGCCGCAAGTGGTGCGCTCGCTCGGCATGCTGTTCAATAGCGGCCGCCTGGCCGGCACCGGCTACCTGTCGATTCTGCCAGTTGACCAGGGCATCGAGCACTCGGCGGCGGCGTCGTTCGCGCCGAATCCGCTCTACTTCGACAGCGAGAACATCGTCAAGCTGGCGATCGCGGGCGGCTGCAATGCCGTCGCTTCGACGTTTGGCGTGCTGGGATCAGTCGCGCGCAGATACGCCCACAAGATACCGTTCATCGTTAAGATCAATCACAATGATCTACTGACCTACCCGAACAAGTTCGACCAGATCATGTTCGGCACCGTCCGGCAAGCCTGGGACATGGGCGCGACCGCGGTCGGCGCGACCATCTACTTTGGCTCTGAGGAGTCCGGTCGGCAGATACAGGAGGTGGCCGCGGCGTTCCATGAGGCCCACAGCCTGGGCATGGCGACCGTGCTGTGGTGCTACCTCAGAAACTCGGCCTTCAACGTCAACGGCGTCGACTATCATGTCGCCGCCGACCTGACGGGTCAGGCCAACCACCTGGGTGTCACGATTGAGGCTGATATTATCAAACAGAAGCTACCTGAGATGAACGGTGGCTTCAATGCCTTCCAGAAGTACGGCCGCACGCACAAGAAGGTCTACAGTGACCTGACCAGCGACAACCCGATCGACCTGACCCGCTATCAGGTCATGAACTGCTACATGGGTCGCGCTGGTCTTATCAACTCGGGCGGCGCCTCGGCCGGCGAGAGCGACCTGGCCGAAGCCGTCTACACGGCGGTCGTCAACAAGCGTGCCGGCGGCACTGGCCTCATCTCTGGTCGCAAGGCGTTCCAGCGGCCAATGGCCGAAGGCGCCGGCCTCCTGAACGCGATTCAGGATGTCTACCTGAACCCTGACATCACCGTCGCCTGATCGCGCCTGGCGCTGCCGAGCCAGGCAAGGGCGCGGGTGCGGATCGACCGACCCGCGTCCCCTCACCCGCCGCATCGGGCTGCCCGCCCGGTCACGGTGCGCTGACGGTCAGCCTACGGCACGCTCCGCGTCGACCGTCCAGGTGGTGATGGTGCGGAAGCGATCGGCCGGACGACTGAGTGGGCCGGCCGCGACGACATGGACGCGCTCGGTCGTCACCAGATGGTGACGGGGACTGTAGAGCATGACGCTGGGGGCTTCTTCGGCGAAGAGGCGCTGGAAATCGGCGTAGACGCGCTGGCGGGCGGCCTGGTCGCGCTGTTGCCGGCCCGCCTCCAGCAACTCGTCGGCCCGCGGCAGGCTCCAACTGGCGAAATTGAAGCCCTGCTCGGCCTGGCTGGAGTGCCAGAGTGGATACGGATCCGGGTCGTCGCTCATGGCCGTCCAGCCGAAAAGTGCGGCCTCGAAGTCGCGAGGGACCAGATAGCGGGCCAGCAGATCGGTGGGCGAGACCGTGGCGATGGTGACGCGCACGCCGATCTCACCGAGTTGACGGGCGATCACCAGGGCGACCCGCGAGCGCTCAGAGCTGTCAGTCGTCAGCAGTGTGATTGCCAGTGGCCGGCCGTCGCGCGCGCGTGTGCCGTCGCCAGCCGGCAGCCAGCCGGCTCGCTCCAGCAGTGCGCGCGCCTCGTGGACCGTGCCACCGGCGGGCGGTGGCACTGCCGCCCAGGAAGTCGGGGCGATCGGCCCCGGCGCCGGGTCAGCGTCACCGTCCAGGGCCTCGCGGATGAGAGCATCGCGATCGACGGCCATGGCGACTGCCTGGCGGACCTCGCGCTGATGGAACGGCGGGCGTCGCGTGTTGAGGAGCAGGGCGGTGCTGGCTGCCAGGGGCTGCGCGTGCACACGCAGGCTCGCCTGGGCGCGAATGCGCGGCATCAGTGCGGCCGGCACACCGGCCATGCCGTCCACGGCGCCGGACTGCAGCGCCTGCAGCGCCTCGTCCGGGTTGAGATAGAACCGCAGCAGGAGCCGCTCGATAGCTGGTGGACCACCATGGTAGCGCGGGTGCGCCTCCAACAGGAGGTCGCCGTCATGCAGCGGGCCGGCGACGCGATATGGCCCGGCGCCGACCGGCGCGCGGCTGAACTCATGGGCCGGGAGGTCGTCAGGCGGGACAGCATGCAGGAGGTGGGCCGGCAACAAGGGGAAGGTCATCCGGCTGAGGAAGGGTGCGAACGGCTCGCTGAGGGAGAACCGCACAGTATGGGGGCCGGCCAGGTCAACCTGCACTGTGCGCCAGAAGTTGGCCAGTGCCGGGCTGATCGGCAGGCCGCTCTCCTGCATCAGCCGCACCGTGAACAACACATCGCGGCTGGTGACCGGCTGGCCATCGTGCCAGACGGCGTCGGTGCGCAGGGCCACGGTGTAGGTCCGGCCGGTCTCCGCCACGGTCCAACTGGCGGCGAGGTCGGGTTCGATGCCGCCGCGGCCATCCCCACGCGCCAGGCCGGCAAAGAGCAGCCGGGCGACGTCGGCCTCGCTGTCGGTCGTGCCGAAAAGTGGGTTCAGCGTGGCCGGCGTGCCGACGAGCGCTTCGCGGTAAGTGCTGGCAGAGGCCAGCGTCACCGGCCGGGTCAGCGCCGGACTGACTACCGGCGGCGGCGCCGGACTGGTACTCGATGACAGTACCGGCGTTAGTGCGGTCAGGCTGACCATGGCCAGCAGCACCAGTGCGCCGAGACGGCGGCCACGCCAGGACAACCACGGATTGGGACCAGGAGTACTCATCGACAGGTGAACGAGCGACGCCGACGCCAGGGTGTTGACCCGTTCGCCCTAGCTCACGACCAGGGCATTCAGGACCGAGATCACGACAAACGCCACCGCGGTCACAATGGTAAATTGAAAGATCGTGCGTTCGAGGCCGCGCCGGGTACGCTTGATCGAGCCGGAGTCGGAGCCGAAGGTGCGCCCGAGACCCGAGCCACGCACTTGCAGCAGCACCAGGCCGATCAGGAGCATCGACACGATGAGTTGCACGATATTTAGGATGGTCGATTCCACGTCGCTCTCCTTTGCCGGCGGCAGTATACCATCGGCTAGTCCGGTCGGCTACGACGGCGTCGCACCCGCGCGGCGGACCGGTGCCGCCGACGGACTGCCGCGTTAACGGGACAGAGGCGTGTCTGTCGGTCACCGGCGTCGGCCGGGGGTGCGAAGCGAGGGTGGTGTGCCAACGGTGCAGGTTGATCCCGTCTGGTTGCTGATGCCGGCCGCGGCAATCGGCGCGTGGGTTGGCTTTCGCCGGGGCTGGCGGCGCGAAGGCATCACCGCGGTCGGGCTGGCGCTGGCGATCGCGCTGCTCTGGAATGGGCCACAGCTTGTGTTGGCCATGCTCAATGCCACGCTGGACCGCTGGGGGCGCATCATGCGCGCGATCGTGGGTGGCGAGCCACGCAGCGACGGCACGCCAATCGACCTGGCCCCTGGCGCCGAGCCGCTGGCGACACTGGGGTTGCTGGCGCTGCTGTCGGTCGCGGCCTATCTGGTCGGGCACCGGCTGGGGCGCGGCGACCTCGACCGCACCGGCCGCTGGTATGGCGCTGTCATCGGCGGCCTATCGCTCTTCACGGTGATGTCGCGCGCCGTCGGGACGCTCACCCAGGTCAGCCCTGCGTCATTCGCCGCCACCGGCGTCAATCTCCGCATTCCCTCGTTCCCTGGTCTTCTCATCGTGGTGCCGCCGCCACCGGACCAGTCGCTGCTGGTCAGTTGGCCGCTGGCGGCGCTGGTTGTCCTGCTGGTGTCGATCATGGTCTACGCCTTGCTGCGGATGGCCCGCGCATGAGTCTGGACTTGGGCGAGCGACGACGGCTGTACTTCATCGGGCTGGGTGGCATGGGTATGAGCGCGCTGGCCCGCCTGCTGGCCGCGCACGGCCACGTGATCAGCGGCAGCGATCAGTCCAACTCGCCCCTCCTGGCCGATTTGCGCGCGGAGGGCATCGCCGCCGCAGCCGGCCACGAGCCAACCCGCCTGCTGGCCGCCCTGCCCGACGCAGTGGTCGTATCAGCGGCCATTCCACCGGACAACCCGGAGGTGCGGGCCGCACGCGCTGCCGGACTGCCGGTGCTGACGCTGGCGGAGGTCGTCGGCCTGGTGGCCGCGCGGCGGCGCGTGCTAGCGGTGGCCGGCACCCATGGCAAGACGACGACGACCGCCATGATCGCCCATGTGCTGACGCACGCCGGCCGAGCGCCGAGCTACCTGCTAGGCGGCCTGGCGCCGGACCTGGGCGGCAACGCCCGCCTGGCCGACGGCGAGCTGCTGGTGATCGAAGCGGATGAGTATGCTGGCCGCTTTCTGACGCTTCGCCCGGCGGTGGCCGTCGTCACCAATCTGGAGCATGACCATCCCGATATCTACCCGCGCTGGGCCGACCTGGAGGTCGCCTTCCGTCACTGGCTGGGTCAGGTGCAGCCGGGTGGCCTGGTCGTGCTGCGGTCGGATGATGCCGGCAGTCGCCGGCTGGCGCGGCAGTTGACGCTGCCCGGCGGGGTGCGGCGCGAAACCTTCGCCCTGGCGCCGGCCGTAGCTGACTGGACGCTCGCGCCGGTGGCCCCGACTGCGGGCGATCCGACGGTCGTGAGCCAGGGGGAGGCGCGCCGCGCTGGCGTGCTGGTGGCCGAGGTGCGCTTGCAGGCGCCCGGCGACTACAACCTGGCCAACGCGCTGGCCGCGCTCGTCGCCTGCGCCGCCGAAGGGGTGACGCCGGCTGTGGCCGCGGCGGCACTGGCGAGCTTTCGTGGCGTCGGCCGCCGGTTTGAGGACAAGGGCAGCGCGGCCGGCGTGCGGGTGATCGACGACTACGCGCATCATCCGTCGGCGCTGCGGGCGGTGCTGGCGGCGGCGCGGGTGCAGTTCCCCACGGCCCGGGTCTGGTGCCTGTTTCAGCCGCACACCTTCTCGCGCACGCGCGCCCTGTTCGATGAGTTTGCGGTGGCCCTGCGCGACGCCGATGCGGCCGTGGTCGTGCCTGTCTACGCGGCCCGCGAGCCGGACGACCCGGCGCTCACCGCCGATCGGCTGGCGGCGGCCGTTGGTCCGTCCGCCCGGCCGGCGTCATCGATCGCCGCCGCGGTGGCGCTGATCGCGGCCGAGGCGCGTGCCGGAGACATCGTACTCACCATCGGCGCGGGCGATGTCACCAGCGCCGGCCCGGCCCTCCTGGCGGCACTGTCGGTCCGGTAACCACGCCGGCCCACGCGCGTCGTTGTCCGCCGGCCGGCCGGTGCTCAGCTTGCGGACAGCGCCGGCGCCCGCGTCGCGACGGCCGGTGTTTCAAAGCGACGGACGTCTTTTGCCTGCCAGGCGCGCTCGTCGGCGCGGCGCACCGCCTCCAGGATCAGTTGCTCGAGATTCAGCATCGGCAGGGGGGTCGAGTTCGACGTCAGTGGCCCGGAACGATAGGTAAACCGGCCGCTCGACCAGACGAGTACGTGGAAGAGGATCTGCTCCGCCTGGCGAATCAGTGCCGCCTCCAGATCACTCTTGGTGATGAGGCGCTGCTCGATCAGAAGCGCGCCGAGTGTCGGCGTGTCGCCATGGATGAACTTCTGCCAGTCTAGCGCCATCTGCAGGGTCTCCGGCGTGAGCTTGCCCTGCTCGATCAGCACTTCGCCGAGCCGCTGGCCGATGGTCGAGGAGCTGGCGAAGACGAGCCGACCAGCTTCGAAATAGAGCAAGGCGCGCTCGCCTGTGTATTCCACGGCTAGCCGCCCGGTTGCGCCACGCATGATCAAGATTGCGAACAGATCAGGGAGACTCATGTCTTCGAGCGTGCCCAGGATCGGCATGGCGGCTCTCCTTCGTACCCGTGTCGCGTGGGTCCGTGTCCCGTTTGGATGTCTCCCCGGCGCCGGCACGCGCAGCGGCGGAAGACCCATTCCGGTGACACGGCGCTGGCCCGTGTCGGCATGCCGCACGCACTACTCTATCGGTTGATTGAGATGAATCTTGAGGAAGCTGGCGTGGCGATCACGAGGCCAGGCGTCCGGCGCGGCCGACACCGGCTCGCCAGACGAGGCGGTCATCATCCTCGATGACCGCCTGGCAGGTGAGCAGGGCGATGACCTCGGTCCAGGGACGAGGCTCGGCGATCAGGTAGCCCTGGCCGAGGTCACAGCCCAGGTTGATGAGTTCGCGCAACTGTTGAATCGTCTCAACCCCTTCGGCAGTGATGCGCAGATCGAGCGACTTGGCGAACTCGACGACGGCGCGCACGATCGCGGTATCGCCGGCGTTGAGGCCGAGACCGCCGATGAAAGAGCGGTCGATCTTCAGGTGGTCGATCGGGAAGCGCTTCAGGGAGCGCAGAGCGGAGTAGCCAGTGCCGAAGTCATCCATTGCCAGCGTGACCCCGAGCAGCCGCAACTCATTGAGCGTGAACAGGGTCGACTCCGCGTCGAGCAGAGCCACCGTCTCGGTGATCTCCAACTTGAGCTGGCGCGAGTCAAGCTTCGCCGTCCCCAGGGCGCGGGCGACTAGGGCGACGAGGCCCGGTTGCTGGAACTGCGGCGCGGACAGGTTGACGCCCACCGTCAGGGCCGGCTGGTCCGGATGCCGACGCTGCCAGGCCTGCACCTCGCGGCACGCTTCGGTGAGGACCCACTGACCGAGGGGAACGATCAGTCCAGTCTCTTCGGCCAGCGCGATGAAGTCGCCCGGCAGCAGCAAGCCGCGCTCTGGGTGCTGCCAGCGGACCAGCGCCTCGACTTCCGTCACGCGGCCGGTCGCCAGGTCCAGGAGCGGCTGGTAGTGCAGCATCAGTTCGCCGTCCTTCAGCGCGCGGCGCAGGCCGGTCTCCAGCGCGAGGCGCTCAGCGAAAATGGAGGCCATGCTCGGGTCGTAGATGACGTAGCGACCGCGACCCTGACGCTTCGCCTCGGTCATGGCGATGGCCGCGTGCTGAAACACCGCCTCCGCCTCGTCCTGGTCGTGCTGGCCGAGCGCGATGCCGATGCTGGCTGACACGACGATCATCTGATCCTCAACCGCGATTGGCTCCTGCACCGCCTCGAGCAGCCGACCGGCGCAGCGGATAGCCGACCAGACATCGGTGAGATCGGGTGCGAGCATCGCGAACTCATCGCCGCCGATGCGTGCCAGCGTTGCGCCGGGTCCCAGCATTGCGCCCAGGCGGTCGGCGATGACCGATAGCACCTGATCGCCAGCCATGTGACCCAGGCTATCGTTCACGATCCGGAACCGATCGATATCCAGGTGCATCACGACGACCTCGCCGCCAGTGACGCCAGCGGCGAGCAGGCTCCGGCGCACGGCCTGCAGGAAGAGCAGGCGCTGGCCGGTCATCAGCGATGCGGCGTCCCCGGCGTCGTCGGGCATCGATGGCGGCGTGACTGGTGGCGCCGGCAAGGTGAGCAGTCGATGTTGCAGCGCCAGTGTCGCCAGCGACGTGACCATGGCGAGACACTCCTGCTGCGCCCCTGATAGGTAGTCGCGACTGCCAGCAACGATGAGTCCGTGGAGGACCGTGCCCGACAGCAGCGGCACGACGGTGACATGTGCGGTCGAGTCGATAGCAAAGGCCCGATGCAATTGCTGGCTGGCGCCGGTCTCGACCAACATCCCGCCGGACATGAGCGTGGCCAGTGCCGCAGCTGACAACTGGACTGGTTCGGACGCGGCCGGTGGCGGCGGCCCGTCACCGCCACCGGCACTCGCCAAGATCTGCAGCGCGTGCTCGGTGCCGAGGGCGACGCGCACCCACTCGTCGTCACGCAGGAGCAGGCGCGTGGCCGAGCAGGTCGCCTCAGCGATGTGGTCGTGTCGATCGGCCGACGCGATCGCGCCGACGGAGCGGATGAGACGCCGGTGCGTGATGCGCGCCTGTGCGTCGGCCATCCGATACCTCACCACCAGCCAGGCGACGCCCGCCACCATCGTCAGTACGAGCAGGGGGCCGATCACGCGCGACCAGGTGACCGGCGCGCCGGGATCGACAGTCTGTGCCAGCACGATGAGGTAAGCAGTGGCATAGACAGCGGTACGGACGATCGTGTCGGCGGCGGCGCTCGCCAGCGACTCAAACCAGAGGCTGGCCGCGAGCAACAGCAGCACCAGCAGAGCCGGTGTGCCATCAGCGCCAGCGAATGCCTGGCCGACGAGCAGGGCCGCGAGTGGCGCCGCGCCGGCGCCCCAGGGCGAAATCTGCTCGCGCACCAGACCGCGCACCCAGTACAGGATCAGCCAGGGTAGGCAGAGCGCGAGCGCGAGCCGCCAGGCCGGCGCGACACCTGGCGTCAGGGCGGCTGTGCCCAGGCAGCCGACCGCCGCGACCATGGTGACGGCGAAAGAAACGACCAGCACCCGCGGCCAGGCGCCACCATCCACGAGTGGTTCCAGGCGCGGGTCCACCGGCCCGCGCCACCGGCTCAGCCCGCGCGGTCGTTCTGAGGAGTCTAGCCAGGCCGGCCTATGGCGCGGCTCGGTGGCGGGGCGCCAGCGGGGTGCCGGGGCGAGATTGGGGGGCATCGGCCAGTCCAGTTCCCAGGGTTTGGCATCGTCACAATCGTTCGTCCATGGCACAGCGCACGGGTCATGCGGGTCCTCGTGGCACACCTTCGCGGGGCCAGCGACAGGTCTTCTCACCCCGCCTCTTGATGGGTCGGCATTATGGATATTTTCTATAGACCTGCAGGTGACGAAGCTCGCTAGCACTCGCCTGTGCGGGCGCTGGCCAGGTCGCCGGCACTGACGACGCGGTTCCGACCGAGCAACTTCGCCTCGAAGGCGGCGACATCAGCCTCGTGCAACAGGCTCGTGGAATCGGCGGCCAGACCGGGATAGCAGGCGACACCAACACTCATCGTGACGCCGATTGGCAGGCTGCTGGTCGGCACCGAGAAATGCGCGGCTTCAATTGTCTGCCGGATCCGTTCGGCGATGACACGGGCCTCGGCTGGGCCGGCTTCGGGCAGAACGATCACGAACTCCTCGCCGCCAAAGCGCCCTACGATGTCGAACTCGCGTACGGCCCTGGGTAGGGCCTGGCCGACTCCGGCCAGCACCAGATCGCCGGCCAGATGGCCGAAGGCATTGTTCACATCGCGCAGCAGGTCCAGGTCGGCCACGATGACAGCGAGCGGCCGGTGGAAACGACGCGCGCGCTCAAATTCGGCCTGATAGCGGCGGGTAACGTGCCGGGCATTGAGCAGCCCGGTCTTGCCATCGGTCTGCGCCTCATGGCGGAGGGTTGGCACGGCCAGCGCCTGGTGCATCAGCACGAGGGGGCTGAGCGCCAGTGCGGCCAGCCAGGGGCTGACCGGCCAGACCACGGCGGCGACGATGCCCAGCAGCGCCAGGCTGAGGTCGGCCAGCACGGTCTCGATCGTCCAGACCCCGGACTCGCGCCAGGAGTTGCCACTCGCCAGTGTCAGGGCCATGCTGGCCAGCAGGTGATGGACGAGTATGTAGGTCACGGCGCTGGTGATGACGGCAGCGATGGCCGGCGCCTGATCGATTGATCCACCGTCGGGGTGCAGCAGCGCGTACAGATGAGCGGCCGCCGCGCCCGCCAGCACATGCGTGGACCAGGCGATGGGGAGGCCGTACCAGGTCCGACGGCCACACCGTCGCGCATGCTGGGTGACCACATCGACGAGATGCGGCGCCAGCGCCAGCAGTGGGAACAGGCCCGGTGGCAGGAGCAAGACCCCGGCGACGAAGAAGACCAACGCCGGACCACCGGCTGGCTGGCGCGAGCCTTCAACTCGCCAGACGCGAGCCACGGTCGCCAGACCTGTCAGGACGGCGAAGGTGAGCCAGGGCAGTGCTGCCCACGCAATGCTGACCCAGGCCAGCGCGGTCACGGTCAGGGCCGCGCTCGTGATGCCCGCCATGAAGACCGCCGCACGGAACGACATCTTCTGCCTTCCATCATCGGTACGGGGGCCTGGCGGCGCTAGCGCGACGGCCGGCCGCCGGCGGGACATTGACGAGGGCGCCACCCGGGTTCGCCAGGAGCGATCGGAGTGACATGCTGGGGTCGCGTCCACTGCCGATGGACGCCAACACTTGTCATGTGATGTCGGTCGCTGGCCGCCAATCTCAAGAGATGTGACAGCGCCGTCATGTGGCATGACGGCCGCCCCGGCCGAGTGGTACGACGACCTGGTGCTGCCGGCCCGATCGACCATGGCGCGATCGACCCAGCGCCCCCCCGCACACGGCGAACACCGATGCTCGAACCTGACCCGCGCCGGCTGAGCCGGCAGGTCGCCCGGGAGCCGCGGAGGCCGGCGCGGTCAGCGAAAGGCCGGGATCACCGTGTCGGCGAACAGCTCCAGATCGTCTGTCTCCGGGAAGTTCGGAAAGACCATCTGGAACAGGTCAAAGCCCAGCTCCTGATACTCGCGCAGCAGATCGATCAGCGCCGCCGGTTCACCAGCAAACGGCGGGTGCTCGCGCTCCAGCGCCGCGCCAGCGCGCCGCTCGGCGGCGGCACGGTTAGTATCCAGGTAGGCGGTGAGCGTGATCGTCTTGCGGATGCTGTCGTAGTCGCGGCCGACGGCCTGGCAGTGGTCGCGCAGCACAGTCAGCTTCTGGCGCAGGGCCGCCGGCCGGCGCGTGACTGAGTTCCACCAGTCGGCGTGCTCGGCTACGGCGCGCAGGAGGTAGCGCTCGCCATCGCCGCCGATCATGATCGGCGGGAGAGGCGCCGGCTTTGGCTCGCAGAAGGCGTCGGTGATCTGGTAATAGCGCCCATTATGGGTCGCCTGGCGCTGCGTCCACAGCGCCTTGATGATCTCGATGCCCTCGACCATGCGCTCGATGCGGATGCGCGGCGTGGCGTAGTCGAAGCCGTAGGCGCGGTACTCCTCTTCCTGCCAGCCGGCGCCGTAGCCAAGGACGAAGCGGCCGTGGCTGAAGACCTGCAGGCTGGCGGCCATCTTGGCCAGGAAGGGCGGGTAGCGGTAATCGTTGGCCATCACTATCGTGCCCAGCAGCGGGCCGGGGAAGCGCGCCGCCACCCAGGTGAGCTGCGTCCAACACTCCAGCCGATAGCGGTCCTCGGTCATGTGATGGTCTGAAATCCAGAACGACGTGAAATACCGGCTGGCGATGTCGAGCACGTGCTGCAGGTCGCGCACGAACGTCGCCGGGTCGACGCGCTCGAGCAGCCGGTTGCCAGTGGGCGGGTTGTAGCCGAAGTCGACAAGCCCAGCCGCCATGGTGCGTCCTCCCGGTGAGCGGGCCGGCGCCGGCCCCGATCGCGCGTGCGCGGCCATTCTAGCAGGCAGGTGGCGACATCGGGCAGCCCCCGATTGACGGCGCGGGGCTGCCCCGTCATGATGGCCGCCCCACGATCGATCTCGCGTCAGGAGGAGCGCCGTGAAGATCACCGGGCTGCGGTTGTATCTATTGCCGTCCAAGTGGCGCGTCACCGCCATCGTGCAAGTGCGCACCGATGCCGGGCTGACCGGCGTCGGCGAGGCCGGGCTGCACATCGGCAGCCGCGCCACGGCCGAGATGATCGCCGAACTGGCGCAGCGCCACCTGCTGGGTGAGGATCCGCGCCAGGTGGAACGCCACTGGGACCGGATGTATCGCGCGAGCTTCTGGACGCGCGGCGGTGGCGTGGTCCCCATGGCCGCGATCAGCGCGCTCGATGAAGCGCTGTGGGATATCACTGGCAAGGCGGCCGGGCTGCCGGCCTACGCGCTGCTGGGTGGCAAGGCGCGCGACCGCATCCGTCTCTACGCCAATGGCTGGTATCGCAGCGGCGGGCCACCGAGCGACTACGCCGCTGATGCCGAGAAGGTTGTCGCGATGGGGTTTACCGCGCTGAAGTTCGACCCGTTCGTCAACGTCAGCGATGAGCACCAGGAGGCGCCACTCAAGATCATGGCCCGACGCGACATCGAGACGGCGGCGCGACGGGTCGCCGCTGTCCGCGACGCCGTCGGCTCCGACATCGACATCCTGCTGGAAGCGCACGGCTGGTTCGATGTGAACACGGCCATCGAGATCGGGCGGCGCATGGCCGAGTACAACTGCCTGGTGTATGAGGAGCCGATCGAGCCGACGAACGCGGCAGCGATGGCGCAAGTCGCGGCCGGCCAGCCGATTCCGGTCGCCACTGGCGAGCGCATCTATGGCCGCTGGGGCTTCCTGCCATATCTGGAGGCCGGCGCGCTACGCGTGCTGCAGCCGGATATCGGCAACACCGGCGGCATGACCGAGACACGCAAGATCGCGGCGCTGGCCGACACGTTCCACCTGTCGATCGCGCCGCACAATTGCTGGGGGCCGATCGGCACGGCAGCGGCCGTCCACGTCGATGCGGCGACGACCAACCTGCTGATCCAGGAGTGGTTCCCGTGCGAGTCCGACGACCACTACGCCGTCGTCGATCGCGCCTACGAGCGTGAGGCGCTCGATGGCTATCTGGTGGTGCCTGATGATCGGCCGGGGCTCGGTGTCGAACTGGACGAAGATCGCATGCGGCCGCACCAGATCGCCGACATCAGCGCGTAATACCGAGATCGTGCCCTCGTGCACAGTGCGTGAGGCGAGAGATGTGCCCTCACCCTAGCCCTCTCCCACCGCAGTGGGAAAGGGGACCGGCCGACGCACTCGCGACCATGTTGCCTCCGTCGATGCGGCTGGAGTGGCGAGGCCGGCACCCTCGCCCGCCGCAGCGAGCGAGGGTGAGGGACCGTGGGTTCACCTATGCCACGCGGTAGGGCGCCAACACCTCGTAGTTCGGATCGACGCCGATGCCGGGCACGTCGGGTGGGCTGACGGTGCCGTCGTCGTTGAGGCGCAGTGTCGTGTGATACATCTTGCCCCACAGGGGATCGACCGTGTCGCGGTAGAACTCAAGGATCAGGCCGTTGCTGATGGCGGCCACCAGGTGGATGTGGATGTCCTGCGAGCCGTGCGGCGCAATGTCCAGGTCGTGCGCCTGGGCCAGCGCGGCGATCTTCATAAACTCGGTGACGCCGCCGCAGACTTTGGCGTCGGCGTTCAGAATTGCCGCTGCCTGGTGGGCGATCAGGTCGCGGAAGCCATAGCGGGTGTATTCGTTCTCGCCGGTGGCGATGGGGATGCTGGTAGCGTCGGCCAGCCGCCGGTGACCTTCGTAGTCGTCGGGCGCGACCGGCTCCTCGAACCAGAAGATATCGTACTCCTCGACGCGCTGCGCCAGTTGGATGGCTTGGTAGTGGCGGTAGGCGCAGTTGGCGTCGATCAGCAGCTTGACGTCGGGGCCGATCGCCGCGCGCACGGTCTTGATGCGCTCGACGTCATCACGGATCGGCACCGCGCCGACCTTCATCTTGATCGCCCGCGCGCCCATCGCGACGTTGTCGATCATCTCCTGACCCAACTCCTTGAGGCCCTTGCCCTCCTCGTAGTAGCCGCCGGCGATGTAGGTTGGCACCCGGTCGCGGAAGCCGCCGAGGAGCTTGTAGAGCGGCAGGCCGGCGACCTTGGCCCGGATATCCCACAGGCCGATGTCGATGGCGCTGATGGCGCGGGTGGTGATGCCGCGCCGGCCGATCAACTTCGGCACCCACATCGTGTGCCACAGCCGCTCGACATCGATTGGATCCTCGCCGATCAACTCCTTGGTGAGCGTCTCGATCGTCGCTCGCTGGATGGCGCCCTCGCCACCCAGGCCGATCCCAGTGATACCGGCGTCCGTCTCGATCTTCACCAACCCGAGACCGGAGTGAGTGTAGGTGTGCAGGCCGTTGCTGATTGGCTTGTGCCGGGGCCAGCGATAGGCTTCGAGCGTAATGCCGGTGATCTTCACGTTGTGCCACTCCTCCGTCTTGGTCATCAATCGGCGGCGCCGCCAGTCTACTCCAAAGCCGCCAGGGTGGCGCGGGCACGGCGACCGTCGGGCGAGCCTCCTTTCGTCGCGGCGGGGGACGGCCGGCGACTGAAGTCGCTGGCTCCCATTGTCTCTTGTGTCTCTTGACGGGGTCCGCCCCGCACCGGTAGGCTCGGACCCACGCGCCAGCACGACTATACTGGAGAGGAGACGCGCACTGATGAGCACGACCGTCCGCACCCTAACCGTCTCGGCCGATGCCCTGAGCCGCACCAGCGCCGCGCTGTTCGCCCGCGCCGACATGCCGGCCGACGATGCTGCCTTCATGGGCGCGTGCCTAACCGACGCCGATCTGCGCGGCGTTCATTCCCACGGCACCCGTCACGTCGTGCGCTATGTGCGGCAGTTGCTGAACGGCGAGTGGAACCCGCACCCCACGTTCACCGTGCTGAGTGAGAAGGGCGGCGTGGTCCTGTTTGACGGTGACAGCGGCGCCGGCCACCTGATCGGCCGCCACGCCACGCGCCTGGCGATCGCGCGGGCCAAGGAGTTCGGCATCGGCTCGGTGTCAGTGCGCAACAGCACGC
Source organism: Chloroflexota bacterium (assembly GCA_020849725.1). The sequence goes on along the minus strand of JADLAZ010000208.1, from coordinate 6,062 downwards.
ATTGCGGCGCCATGGCCTACTACACGCAGATGGCGGCCGACGCCGGCTGCATTGGCTTCGCCAGCACGAACGCTGGCGTGAGGATGGCGCCCTGGGGCGGCCGCGACCCACTGGTGGCGCTCAACCCGCTGTCGTGGGCCGCGCCGACGAACCGGCCATGGGCGGTCGATCTGGACATGGCCACCAGTGTCGTCGCCGGCAACAAGCTGACGATGGCCAAGGAGCGCGGTGAGAGCATCCCGCTCGGCTGGGCGATCGACGAGCACGGCAACCCGACCGAAGACCCCGACGCCGGCATGCGTGGCGTGATTCTGCCCGTCGGTGGGGCGAAGGGCTACGGCATGGCTATCTGCCTGGACATCATCACCGGCGTCCTCAGCGGCGGCCGCTTCGGCGCGGGATTGGGTGGACCGGGCGCAGCCCAGATCTACCAGGCGATCGACATCGAGACGTTCATGCCGGTCGACGAGTTCAGGGCGCGCATGGGTGAGTTGATCGACCAGTTGAAAAGCTCGCGTCTGGCGGCCGGTTCGACCGGCATCTTCCTGCCCGGCGAGATCGAGTACAACGCCAAGCAGGCACGCCTGACGAGAGGCATCCCGATGACCGCCGTCGTCATCGAGGAGATGAACCGGCTAGCCGAGGAATTGGGTGTCGCCGAGCGAGTCGAGCCGCTCGGCTGACCACGTGCCTCGTCCATGGACGTGAGGCTTCAGCCAGTTCCGAGAGGTGACTGGCTGAAGCCTGGACGCAAGGGGCCGCGCGCTTAGACCTCGGTCGGCTCGATCTTCACGCGGCGGCCGCTGCGCCCCGACTCGATAATTGCCGACGCCACCTCGACGACCCGGAGGCCATCGTCGCCGGTGGCAGTGAACGGCGTGCCGCCCAAGACGGCAGCGCTGAAGGCCTCAATTTCGCACTGGTAGTGGTCGGTCAGTTCGGGGCGCAGCGTCTCGCCGCGCCAGCCGGTCGCGCCGTCGGGGTGACTGATGTGGAGCACCCCGTGGGTGGACACGTCGATGACATCCTTGGCGACGATGCGGCCGGTCGCGCCGTAGACGACGACGTCGTTGCGGCTGAGCGGGAAGCGGCCACCATAGAAGATGTGCCCCTGCGCGCCACCGCCGAACTCCAGCAGCGCCTGGCCCATCGGCTCCAGCGGCGCCTCGGGCGTCATGCCGCTGGCCAGCGCCTGCACCGCCGTCACCTCCTGGCTGGTCAGGAAGCGCAGCAGGTCGATCAAGTGGACTCCCATGCCCATCAGCGCGCCAGCGCCGCCCATCTGCTCCGGATCGCGCTTCCATGCCGTGTGCGCGATCGTCAGACGAGGCGGCGGGGACGACGCCAGGTTGAACTGGGCCGTCACCTGGGTGATCGCACCGAGCGCGCCGGCGGCGATCCGCCGCTGCGCTTCGGCCAGCAGCGCGTGGTGGCGGAAGTGAAAGCCGACGCCGAGGATGCGCCCGGCAGTGCGCGCGGCCCGGACCATCGCGCGGGCATCCTCGACACTGGTGGCCATCGGCTTCTCGACCAGCACGTGCTTGCCGGCCTGCAGCGCGGCGATGACGTGGCTGGCGTGCAGACTGTTCGGAGTGGCGACAAACACGGCGTCGACCGCCGGATCGGCCAGGAACGCATCGAGCGACTCGTGGACGTGCGGCACATCATTCTCGCCGGCCAACTGGCGGGCGCTCGCCGGCTGGCGACTCCAGACCGCCGTCGGCTCGGCATTGGCGGCGTGGACGACGGCCGGCGCGACCCACAGGCGCGGATGGCGGCCGGCACCCAAGAAACCCCAGCGAACAGTACTCATGGCGATGACTCCTTCCTGATGAGTGACGCGGGTACCATCGGCCTGATGAGCCGTGTTCCCGGCAGTGTAGGCGATCCGCGCGCTGTCGCCTATACTCCGGCCCGGACGCGACGATCCCAATGCCGGCTCTCGCAGACCGGCCGCCAGGAGGGACGCATGGCAACAGCACCGAGCGATGCGGTCGGCACGCGAGTCCTGCTCGACAACGAGCGTGTGCGAGTCTGGGAACTGTCGCTGGCGCCGGGCGAGTCACTGGCCAAGCACGTCCACCGGCACGATTACTTCTTCATCATCGTCAGTGGCGGCCTGATCCGCTTCGCTGATCCGGATAACCCGACCGACTACCGCGATGTTCAGTTCGAGGACGGGCAGGTGACCGATGTGCCGGTGGCGGACAAGACCACCGGCAAGGTCGACAACCGCCTGACGAACATCGGTGACAAGGCGCACTACAACTACGTGATCGAACTGAAAGCGCCGTGACCGGGCCACCAGGCGAGGCCGGCCCGGTGGCGGATGGGACAGCCCGCCCACGCGCGCGTGGCTAGGTTGACAGCGAAGCTTTGACCCGGCCCGCCGCCGCCGGTATCATCGTTGGCGGCGGTTGAAGCAGTCGCCGGCCTCGCGCGCCCGCGCGCGTCACTGGAAGGTCGTTCCATGCCCCTGTGTCCTTCGGAGCGCCAGTTGCTCGGCCTCGGCCTGGCGGCGGGCGCCGTCATCGCTGCGGCCTGGGTGGCGGGCCGCGCCCGGCCGGCCACGATGCACGGCACGCCCACGCTTATCGACTGGGAGCGGGTGCGCCGCGTCGCCACCGGCATGAATCGGGAGCTGATGGCGGCTGCCCACGCGCCGGCGCTGCGCCAGCGCTACGCCGAGCAGGTCAATCGCTGCGTGCCGCTGATCGCAGAGTTCACCGGCCAGAGCCTGCCGCGGGCGCTGGACACAGTGTTCGTGTTCGACCGCAACGACTGGGTGACGGCCAACATTGACAACTTCCGGCAGTTGTTCGAGCCGGTCGAGGAGATGAACCGACGCGGCGGTGGCCAGACCGCGATGCCGGGCGGCGCGGCCTGGAGCGTCGTCAACCAGATGATCCTCAGCACACAGTTGGGCGTGCTTCTCGGCTATCTATCGCGGCGGGTGCTGGGCCAGTATGACCTGGCGCTCCTGGGCAAGGAGCCCGTCGATGCCGGCAAGCTCTACTTTGTCGAACCCAACATCGCCGCCGTGCAGCAGCAGTTGGACCTGCCCGGCGCCGATTTCCGGATGTGGGTGGCGTTGCATGAGACGACGCATGCCTTCGAGTTCGAGGCGAACCCCTGGCTGCAACGCCGGTTCAATCACCTGTTGACTGCCTACTTCCGGCTGCTGGAAGACGACCTGGCGCAGCTTCGGCGCGGCATGGACGCGGTGCGCACCCTGCTGGAGCGTGCCCGGCGCCCCCGCGTGAGCGGCGAGCGCTGGCTGCACGCGATCATGACGCCGGAGCAGCGGGCGATCTTCGATGAGCTGCAAGCGATCATGTGCATCCTCGAAGGCTACAGCAACTACGTCATGAACGGCATCGGCCGCGACTTGCTGCCCGGCTACGACCGCATCACCGCGCGGATCAGCCAGCGCCAGCGCGACCGCGGCGTGGCGGAGAGGATGTTCATCCGCCTCACCGGCCTGGACATGAAGCTCGAGCAGTACATTCTCGGCGAGTCATTCATCAACACCGTGGTCGAGCGCCGTGGCCGGCCGTTCCTGGCGCGGCTGTGGGCCGGCCCGGAGACGATGCCGACGCTGGGCGAATTGCACGCACCGGAGCGGTGGATTGCGCGCGTTGAAGCGAATGGAGTGCTGCCGGCGGGTGGGCCGGCTCCGGCATGACCAGGGGCGTGCCTGGTGCGGAGAGAGCGTCGAGTGATCTGCCCGGCGCTGTTTGGAGGACCGATGGCTGACTTCAATTTCGAACTGCTGCGCCGGTTGTGTGAGACACCCGGCGTGCCGGGCCACGAGAGCCAGTTGCGGGCCATCGTGCAAGAGGAGTTGGCGCCGCTCGTCGACGAGGTGTCGATTGACACACTCGGCAACGTCGTCGGCGTGCGCCGGGCGCGGGCGCAGGCGGGCGAGGCGGATATCGAACTGGAGCAACCGAGCGGCGGCCGCCGGCGAGTCATGCTGGCGGCGCACATCGACGAGATCGGTTTCCTGGTCAAGCATGTTGACGACAAGGGCTTCCTTCGCTTGCAGCCGCTCGGTGGCTTTGACCCGCGGGTGCTGTTCGCTCAGCGCGTGCATGTCCACGCCGCAGCGGTGGATGCGCCGCTGCTGGGCGTGCTGTCGACGACGGCCAAGCCGGCACACCTGCTCGGCCCGGGCGACAGCAAGCCACCGACGCTGGACGAGTACTTCGTCGACCTGGGTCTGCCGGCCGATGACGTCAAGGCGCGCGTCGAGATCGGCGACATGGTGACGCTGGCGCGCGGCGTCGAGCGCGTCGGCAACTGCGTCGTCGGCAAGGCGATGGACGATCGGGTGGGTGTCTACCTGATGCTGGAAGCGCTGCGGGCAGTGCGCGCGCCGCGCGTTGATATCGTAGCGGTCGCGACGGCGCAGGAGGAGGTTGGCCTGCGCGGCGCGGGCACGGCGACGTATCATCTCACGCCGGATATTGGCATTGCGCTCGACGTGACGCTGGCGCTCGACATTCCTGGCCGCTCGCCCGAAGAGGCGATCTCCCGGCTCGGCGGCGGAGCGGCGATCAAGATCATGGACTCGTCCGTCATCAGTCACCCGAAGCTGGTGCGTCACTTCCGCGATATCGCCCGTCGCGAGGGCATCGTGCACCAGATGGAGATTCTGCCGCGTGGCGGTACCGACGCCGGCGCCATCCAGCGCTCGCGCGGCGGTGTGGCCGCCATCACGCTGTCGGTGCCGACGCGCTACGTCCATACCGTCAATGAGCTAGTCAATATCGACGATCTGACCGCATCCGTAGACCTGCTGGCGCGTTACCTGGATCAGGCGCACGAGTCCGATCTGACCTATTGATCTGCTGATTGACCCGCTGACACAACGTGCGCCGCGGCTGGCCATGAGAATCTCTCCGAGCCGGAACCGCGCTTTCAAGCGACGGACCGTCGTGCGCCGCGCGTCGCGACGATGACGCTCGACCTGTCGGCGATCGCCCAGCAGGTCGGCCTCATGGCGGCGGCCGCGCCGTGGCGGGACGACGGCCCCGGCTTCGACGAGGCGCTCCGGCTGCTCGTCGACAGCGATCCGGCGGCGCTGACGGCCCGCATCGGCCAGGCGCGCACGAGCTGGCTGGTGGCGCGCCTCCTCGGCGCGCTGGACGACCGGGTCGCCTGCCCGGCGCTGCCGCCGGCCTGGTCGGCGCTGGCGACCGACGGCTCGTCGATGACGCCCGACCGGCACAGTCCGGTCGCGTTCTACCTGATCAACATCGGCCGGGTGCGGCTCACGTATGGTCCGCGATCGTCGGCTGCCATTTCGGCCATGCCGACGCTGTGCTATCAGCCGGACGAGACACATCTGGCGCTGCCGGACGGCGTGCGACGCCTTCCGATCGACGGTGCGCGTCTGGCGGCGAAGCGTGCCGTGGACGAGTTGCTGGCGCTGGCCGATCTGGCCGAGACGTGCGGGCCGCCGGCGGTGGCGTTGCAGGACGGCACACTCATCCTCTGGTCGCTGCAGAGTGAGGAGGAGGCCGTCCAGGCATGGGCGATCGAGCCGTTCCTGGGGGCGATGGCGCGGCTGCGCGCGGCTGGTGTGCCTCTGGCTGGCTATATCAGCGCGCCCGGCAGCACCGACGTTGTCAACGCGCTGCGCGTCGCCGCCTGCCCGCACGTGCCGCATGAGTTGCCCACGGTTGACTGCGAGCGCTGCCCATCGCGCGGGCGCCCGGACGGCCCAGCCTGCTCTGTCATCCCGCCGACGACCGATCGCTGGCTGTTCGAGCGGGTGCTGCGGCCGGGCCAGCGATCGGCGGTCTTTACTAGCGCCTCGAAAGTGCTGGAGCGCTACCGCCGGCGCGACCCGGCGCACGACATCGCCTTCTTCTACCTGCACACCGGCCAGGAGGTCGCCCGAGTCGAGACGCCGCGCTGGGTGGCCGACGAGCCAGACTGGCTCGACCGCGTCCACGCCGTGGTCGCCGATCAGGCGCGGCGCGGCGACGGCTACCCGCCGGCGCTGCAAGAGGCGCACGAGGCGGCGGTGATCGCGGCCGATGAGCGCCGGCTGG
>JADLAZ010000207.1 GCA_020849725.1 Chloroflexota bacterium | reverse complement strand
CGCGTCGGGGATGCGGGCGCAGGCGGCCACCACCGCCGGGTCGAACTGGCTGCCGGCGCAGCGGGCCAGCTCGGCCCGCGCCGCCGCCAGCGGCATCGCCGCCCGGTAGGGGCGCTGCGAGGTCATCGCGTCGAGCGCGTCGGCGACGGCGAAGATGCGCGCCCCGAGCGGGATCGCCGCACCGACCAGGCCGTCGGGGTAGCCGACGCCATCCCAGCGCTCGTGGTGGTGGCGCACCAGTGGCACGGCGTCGCTCAGGAACGGGATGCCATCGAGCATGGCCGCACCAATCGTCGCGTGTCGGCGCATCGCCGTCCATTCCTCGTCGGTCAGCGGGCCAGGCTTGCGCAGCAGTGCGTCCGGCACGCCGATCTTGCCGATGTCGTGCAGCAGGGCGCCTCGCTCTAGCTCCTGGAGCGCCGCGCCGGTCACGCCCAACTCCCGGCCGAGGCGCACCGCCAGCCGGGTGACGCGCTGCCCGTGACCGCCCGTCTCAGTGTCCCGGCTGTCGAGCGCGGCGGCGAGTGCCCGCAGCGTCGCATCGTAGGTGTCGCTCAGCTCGCCCAGCGTGCTAGTCAGCGCCGCCGTCTGGTCACGGATCGTCTGCGTCGAGTCGGTGTAGATGTGGCGCAGCGTCAGGAACAGCAGCGCCACGATGCCGAAGATGACGGCGGTGAGCACCAGCTGCGTTTGCCAGACTGATGCCATGAGCGCGGTGATATCGCGCTCGACCCAGGCCGCGCCGGCGACCTGGCCGCCAGGCGCGACCGCGACCAGCAGCGAGCGTGCCTGATGCGCGCGCTTGCCCGAGCGCGGGTCGGTGGCCTCATGCGCCGTCGACCAGGCCGCCGCGTCGCCGCGCAGCGCTCGCGCGGCGTCGTCGGCGGCGATGACGTCGGTGATTGGCCGGCCGACCTCGCCGGGCGCGTAGCTGTAGACGATGCGGCCGTCCGGCCGGAAGAAGCGGGCGTGGACGATGTCATAGATATTCAGATGGAACTGGACCTGACGATCGAAGCGTGCCTGATCGAACGCAGGCGCGACCGGCGCCGCCCCGCCAGACGCCGTGCCGGCGGTCTGGCCGGCATAGCCATCCTCGGCACGATGATCGTGCGCGCTGTGCTCGTCGGCGTCCGTCGCCCCCGGCATCGCCAGGTCGAAGACGCCGGCGCCGAAGATGCTGTCGAAGTGGCTGACGATGGCGTGCTGCGTCTCATTGCCTGTTTGGGCCAGCACGGTCTGCTGCACCAGCAGCGCCGCCAGCGCCGACAGGCCGGCGCCGCTGGCCAGCAGCACGATCAGCAGCAGCAACGTGAACTGCTGCGACGGTGTCAGCCGCCGGCCGATCGGGGGACTGGTCCCGCCTGCCACCGTCGCCACGCTGCCCTCGTCCCACGTCACCGACGTTGCTCCCGCGTGTGGGCGCACGCTTCCAAACATCGTCGGCGTGGCGGGTGGAACCTTGAGTCAGTCGGCAACACCGCAGAAGGTCAGCGCCGTCAGCGCCAGCACGCGCGCGGCGCGCTCCAGCTCGGCGATCGGCATCGCTTCCTCGTCGGCGTGGTGGCCGCGCCCGCCGGGACCGTGATAGAGCGCCGGAATGCCGCCGACCTGATTGAAGATCGAGGCATCGGCCACCGACCGCAGCCCCCCCAGCGGCAACACCTGCCCGGTGACGGCCTGGTAGGCGTCGCGCACGGCCACCACCAGCGGGTCGGCTGGGTCGACCAGGAAGCCGTCGCGACCCTTGGTCATCGCCAGGCTGATGTGGGTGCCGGTCTCGGCCGCCACCCGGTCGCACAGCGCTTGGACCTCCGCTACCACGTCCTCAAAGCGGCGGCCAGGCGCGTAGCGGCGCGTGCCGACGATGCGGGCCTCGACCGGGAAGCGGTTGAAGAAGTCGCCGGCCTGAAATTCTCCGACGAAGAATGACTCCGGACCGGCGTAGGGGATGTTCGTCGTCGCCGCCAACTCACGGTGGCGCGCCTCGATCAACTGCACCAGCCGCGCGCCGGCGTAGATCGGGTGCGGTGTGCCGGGCGCGGTCGAGTTCTCATGCGTCACCTCGCCGTCGCGCCGGACCATGATCTCGACCAGCGCCTGGCCGACGCCGGCCACCGGCAGTGTGTCCGAGCCGCACTCGGTGACGATGGCGGCGTCGCCGTGGATGCCGCGCGCCACGCGCGCCGTCAGGTCCTCGCCATGGCCGCCCGGCAGCTCGTGCAGCCCGTGCGTCGAGACGATCAGATCGCCCTTCAGCCGCACGCCGGCCGCCTGGATCGCCCGGACCGCCTCGGTCGCCGCCGCCAGGCCCCCCTTCATATCGGTCGCGCCCCGGCCATACACGTGCCCCTCCGCGATCTCGGCCGGCCGGTGGTCGAGCGGGATCGTGTCCATGTGCGCGTTCAGCTCCAGCGAGCGGCCACCGCCGCTGCCCGGCAGCGTCGCCACGACCGACGGCGTGCCGGGGAACTCGTCAAAGACCTGGATGGCTAGACCCATGCCACGCACCACCGCTAGCCAGGCGTCGGTCGCTGCCTGCGTATCGCCGGTGTAGCTGCGAATGCGGCACAGGTCGAGCGTCAGCCGCGCCACTCGCTCCGCATCCACCGCCGTCACCACCCGCTCCGCCGCCGTCGCCATCGCGCTCCTCCTGCCCCTCATCACCGTCGCCGGCCGATGATAGCACGGCCAGAGGGCGGGCACGGCCCACGCCGGCGCCCTCTCTTGATTTTCGTCTCAAACTTGATTAGAATTCGGTTGGGCGAAAATAAATATCCGCCGATGGTGATGCTGCCACCGGCCCGGACACCCGACGCGCCCTGGCGGTTGACGGACCGCCGGCGCCCCTGGAGAGGATCGCCGTTATGCCCCCCGAGACGATCCCGGCTGCGCCGGGAACCGACACCCTGCTAGCCACCGATGACGCTCATGGCGCGGCGACACCGGCGGCCAGCGCCGCACCGGCGTCGTCCATCACGCCCGAGCAGGCCGACGACCCGCCGGCCATCGGCCTGCTCGGGCGCCTCTCGCGCGGGCTGCTGTCGCGCCGCGGCCTGCTCCACTCCGGCCTGGTCGCCGCTGGTGGTGCGCTGGCCGCCTGCGCCGTGCCGGTCCGCCCGCAGATCGTCACCAGCGGCCAGCACGGTCAGCACGGCGCGGCCGGGCTGCCGGGCGTGCCGCTCGGCCACGCACACCACACCAGCGATGTTGCGCTGGCCGACGGCACGCTCGTGCCGACCGTCCTCGATGACGTGCTGGCCGCGAAGCTGCGTCAGCCGGCCGGCCTCGACCCAATGGCGTACCTCACCACCTTCGACTACGGCACGGTCAGCCAGCTGCCCGACGGCCGCAGATTGCGCGACTACTACGTCGCCGCCGTCGACCAGGAGATCGAAGTCGCTCCCGGCGTCATGTTCCCGGCCTGGACCTACAACGGCCAGGTGCCCGGCCCAACCTTCCGGGCGACTGAGGGCGACCTGCTGCGCATCCACTTCACCAACGGCAGCAGCCACCCGCACAGCATCCACTTCCACGGCGTCCACCCGGCCAACATGGACGGCGTCTTCGAGACGGTCGCTCCTGGCAAGAGCTTCGTCTACGAGTTCGACGCCGAGCCGTTCGGCCTCCATCTCTACCACTGCCACATCATGCCGCTGGCCAAGCACATCGCGAAAGGCCTCTACGGCACCTTCATCATCGATCCGAAGGGCGGCCGCCCGCAGGCCGACCACGAGTTCGTGATGATGATGAACGGCTTCGATATCGACTTCGACAGCGCGAACGACATCTACGCGGTGAACACCGCCGCCTTCTTCTATCAGCACAACCCGATCAAGTTCCGGGTCGGCGAGTTGGTGCGCATCTATCTGGTAAACATCCTGGAGTACGACCAGAGCAACTCCTTCCACCTGCACGCCAACTTCTTCCACTACTACCCGACCGGCACGCGGCTGGAAGCGAGCGAGTTCACCGACACGATCGCGCAGATGCAGGGCCAGCGCGGCATCCTCGAGTTCCGCTACAAGTTCCCTGGCGCCTACATGTTCCACGCCCACAAGACCGAGTTCGCGGAGCTGGGCTGGACCGGCCTGTTCCAGGTCGAGCCGTAGGGCTGGCCGTCGCCCCAAGGAGGTCCACCATGGCCGACACCTCACTCCCCGTCGATGCTGCCGGCCGCTCCACCGCCGGCGCGCGCCCGGGCAGCCTGACCGCGCGCACGCTGGCGCTGCTGGTGCTGCCGCTGCTGCTGCTGGCCGGCGTCATCGCCATCTTCGCGCTCACCAGCGGCGGCATCAGCCTGGCCCCGCCGGCGCCGATCCAGAAGCTGGCCGTCGAGCGCACGATCATGACGCCCGGGAGCTTCGAGCTTCACGTGCGCAACGTCGGGCCGGAGCCGCTGACGCTGGCGCAGGTGATCGTCAACGACGCCTTCTGGCCGGCCAGCGTCGAGCCGGGACCGGAGCTGGCCCGCATGGACCGGGCCGTCGTCCACGTCGCCTACCCGTGGGTGCGCGGCGAAGCCTACGAGATCCTGCTGGTCACCGCCGCGGCCGTCGTCATTCCGGTCGAGATCCCCGTAGCGGCCGAGACGCCGGCGCCCAACGCCGGCACACTGTGGACGTTCACGCTCATCGGCGTGTACGTCGGCATCATTCCGGTGGCGCTGGGCATGCTCTGGTACCCGGCGCTGCGCCGGCTTGGCCGCCGGGCGATGATCTTCCTGCTGGCGCTCACCGCGGGACTGCTGGTCTACCTCGGTGTCGATGCCACCTTCGAGGCGCTGGAGCAGGCGGCGGCCGTGCCCGGTCCCTTCCAGGGCGCCGGCCTGATCGGCATCGGCATCGTGCTGACGGTGCTGTTGCTCAACGCGCTCAGCCAGCGCCAGCAGACGATCCAACGTGACGAGACCGGCCGCCGGCTGGCGCTGGCGACGACGATGGCGCTCGGCATCGGCCTGCACAACCTGGGCGAAGGGCTAGCCATCGGCGCAGCCTACGCCGTGGGTGAGGCGGCGCTCGGCGCCTTCCTGGTGATCGGCTTCATCATCCAGAACATCACCGAGGGCCTGGGCATCGTCGTGCCGCTGCTGCGGACGCGACCGTCGTTGCAGCGGCTGGCGCTGCTGGGTCTGCTGGCCGGCGCGCCAGCGATCGCCGGCGCCTGGGTCGGCGCGCTCACCTACTCGCAGCCGCTGGCGGTGCTGTTCCTGGCGATCGGGGCCGGCGCCGTCTTCCAGGTCGCCTGGGAGGTCGGCAAGCTGCTGCGCGGCGATACCGAGCGCGCACCGGCGCCGCTGCTGGCCTTCAGCGGCGTCGCCACCGGCATGCTGCTGCTCTACGTGACCGGCATCCTGATTAAGTAGGGCAGCCCTGATGGCTGCCCGGCGCCGCCAGTGGGTCGGCCTCCCCGCTCGATGGGCATGCGGGCGCCAGCCACTGGGCACACTGTCAGTCGCCTCAATGGGTCAGAAATGCGCTCGTCGGGCGCTGGATGGGTCGCGCTATCGCAACAAAGCCAGGTGATGTCGCGAACCGGATCGTTGCGCCAGTTTGTGTAGCAGGGGGGCGGCGGCCGCGCCAGCCACGATGCTCACCCCGGGGGGGGGGCGGTAGGAACTACACCAGAGCCAATGATGGCCGGCCCACCCCCGACCGCCGCAGCAGGGAGAAACGGGGGTGAGCCGGCTGCCTCCTGGACCGCCCAGTCCTCCTAGCGTTCCCGGATGCAGCGGCGGCCTACCAGCTGCGCCGGTCGCCGCCGCCGTAGTCACCACCGCCGCCGCCGTAACCGCCGCGACCGCCACCGCCGCCGTAACCGCCGCGACCACCGCCGCCATAGCCGCCGCCACCGCGCTCCTCGCGCGGCCGCGCCTCGTTGACGACGATCGTCCGGCCACCCATCATGGTGCCGTTCAGCGTCGTCATTGCCCGCTCGGTCGCCTCATCATCGACCATCTCGACGAAGGCGAACCCCTTGCTCTGCCCAGTGTCGCGGTCCATGATCAGCCGCACCGAGGTGACGTCGCCGGCCGGGGCGAAGGCGGTTCGGATATCCTGCTCCGTCGCCGAGT
>JADLAZ010000206.1 GCA_020849725.1 Chloroflexota bacterium | reverse complement strand
GACTGGCTGTGCCTCCACCTCGCGCTGCAGGCGTTGGTACTCGTCGAACACCGGCCGCGGCACCGCGCCGAACGAGCCGTGATTGAGGAAGTGGAGGCCCGGCTCGAGCAGGAACAGGTCACGCAGCATCTGGCTCACCGGCTGGTTCCTTTCGCGTGCGGGTCGGCGGCGGGCCGATGGAGGTACTCAATGGCGCCGGTCAGGACCAGGCCGGGGGGCAGTACTTACCCTGCGACCCGCCGTGCTGGCGGACCAACCCCTCGACCAGCCAACGGCCGGCTTGCCAACGCAGGCTGGCGAGATAGCATTCGCGCGCCGTCTCACCCGGCCCGACCGTGGCGCTGGCCGTTCCATCCGACGCGCCGGGCCAGGTTGTCTCGGTCCGTGCGTCGGTCAGCGTGAAAGTCAGGCCGCTGCTCAGTGGGATGAACGCCATCACCCGCGACTGGTGGCGGACGATCGTGCGCCGGACCTGGCCATCGCGCACTCCGGCGATGCGAGTTCGCAGGTCGGCCAGTGCCGGGCCGGCGAAGTGCTCTGGCAGGCGGGCGGCATCGAGTGTGGTCAGCGCCTCTTGCTCGACCTGGACCGCCGTCAGATAGGCCGTATTGAGGGCATCGCCGAGGCCGCCGTCGGCAACGCTGACGCCGGGCGCCCCCTCCGCCCTCAATTGCTTGAGGAACGGGCCGTCGCTCAGGTCCGCGCCGGCCGGCAGCGGGTCGCGGCCGAGGTAGCGGCCGAACTCTGGCGTCGGCGTCGGACGCGGGCCAGGTGGCCGCGCCAGGGCGGTACCCGACGTCGACTGGACTGGCAGTGGGAGCGGACGCCCGGCAGCAGCGGCGGCGGTGGCAATCGGCGCCTCGGCCGCCACCTGGGTGCGAAGCGCCTCGATGGCGGATACCTGGACGCCGGTGGTCCTCGCTGTGGTTTGTGGTTGTGGGCTGACGATTGGCGGGCCTGATGTCTGCTTGCCAGAGGCTGCCGGGGTGGCCGCCGTGGCGGCCGGCCAAGCCGGTGGGAGGCCACACCCCGCCAGCAGCGCCAGACAGAGCAGGCCGGTCAGGAGCGCGCGGCGATCGGTCGCGACCGGCCACTGTGGCGACTGGGCCGGCATGGCGGCCTCATCCCCCGACCTGGAAGCAGACCTTGCCGGTGGTGGCGCTGTCGGCCAACTGGAAGGCGCGCGGCCCGTCCTCGAGCGTCAAGCGCTCGCTGACGACCCGGCTCAGGTCGATGCCCTTGCGGTGGATCAGCGCGCACATCTCCTCATACTGGCCGGTAGGATAGATGCTCGAGCCGATGAGAGTGATCTCGCGATGGACGAGGCGCATCAGCGGCATCGTGAACTCACGCGTGCCGAGGCCGACGAGCGCCGCCCGGCCACGCGCCCGCAGCAGCTCACCGATGGCGCCGTGAGCAGCCGGTGCGCCGGATGTCTCGATCAACGCGTCGGCGCCGAGCGGAGCAAGCTCGCGCACCTGCTCGGCCGGGTCGCCCGCCGTCGGGTCGATGGTCGCATCGGCGCCGAGCTGACCTGCGAGCGCGCGCCGCCCTTCCGAGGGGTCGATACCGACGACGCGGGCACCGAGCGCGACGCCAAACAGCGTCGCCAGCAGGCCGACCGGTCCCAGGCCCGACACGATCAGCGTATCGCGGCCGCTCACCGTCAACCGGGTCAGCGGCGCGTAGGCCGTGCCGCCCTGGCAGGCGAGGATAGCGCCATCCAGGAAGGTCAGATACTCTGGCAGGCGCAGCAACGAGCCGGCCTCGACGGCCATGTACTCGGCGTGCGAGCCGGCAGCGTCCGGGGCATGACCGTAGGAGCTGCGCCGGTTGAGACATAGATTGCGGTGGCCGTTCTGGCACCAGATGCAGTCGCCGCAGGTGCGCCGGAAGTAGACGACGACGCGGTCGCCGACCGCCCAGCCGCGCACCTCCGGCCCCACGGCGACAATGACGCCGCACGGCTCGTGACCGGGGGTGACGCCGGACTCGATCAACGTCGCCGCCGGGTGGCGGTACATGTGCAGGTCCGAACCGCAGATGCCGGTCGCTCGGATCTGAACGATGACCTCACTGGCGGCCGGCGTCGGGTCCGGCTTGTCGGTAACGATGACCTGCCGATCGCCAGTGTAGCTCAATGCGCGCATGCTTCTCCCACCTCTGCGACTATACGACCAACCCGCGCCGGCGCAACTCCTGCTGCGCCGCCTCGAAAGTGTCGGCAGGTTGCTGCGATCGGACCCAGGTCACGAGATCGCGCAATCCGTCCTCGAATGGCACGCGCGGCGCGAAGCCGAGCCGGGCGCGCGCCTTGCCGATGTCAGCGAAGCAGTGCCGGATGTCGCCGGCCCGGAACTGACCGGTGACCTCCGGCGTCTGGCTCGGATTGAGTTCGCGGCAGAGCGCCTCGGCAATCTGGAGCACCGTCAACTGACGGCCGGTGCCGACATTGAAGACATCATGAGTGACGTCCTCACGCTCCATCGCGAGCAGGTTGCCCTGGACAATGTCCGAGACGTGGATGAGGTCCCGGCTCTGCCGGCCGTCCTCGTAGATGACCGGTCGGTTGCCGGCCAGCAGCCGAGTCGAGAAGATCGCCGCCACGCCGGTGTACGGGTTGCCGAGCGCCTGCCGCGGGCCGTAGACGCCGAAGTAGCGCAGCGCGATCGTCGGCAGCCCGATCGCCCAGCCGACGGCCAGGCACAACTCCTCGTGGTCGCGCTTGGTGACGGCGTAGACCGAGGTCGGCTGCAGCGGCTTCGACTCCGGTGTCGCCTCCGGCGTCAGCGGTGTGCCGGTAGCGGCATCTTCCATCTCCCAGCCGCCGCGCTCCAACTGCTCTTTCGGGCGCAGCGCCGGGGCGACGACGACACCGGTGGCATCCCGGTACTGACCCTCGCCATAGATCGACATCGACGAGGCCGTGATCAGCCGCCGCACCGGCAGACTTGCCCGCTCGTTGGCGAGGATGTCGAGCAGGACGGCCACACCCAGTGAGTTCTGCTCGACGTAGCGCGCGATCTCGTACATCGACTGGCCAACACCGACCGCCGCCGCCTGGTGAAAGACGACCTCGATGCCATCGAGCGCCGCCCGCAGCGCGCGCGCATCGGTCATCGAGCCGACGATTAGGTCGGCGGCTGGGTGCAGGTAGGCTGGTCGCTGCTGTCCCGGCCCATGCACCTGCGGGTCCAGACTGTCGTAGACGCGCACCTGGTGGCCTCGGTCGATGAGGGCATCGACGAGATGCGAGCCGATGAAACCGGCGCCGCCGGTGACCAGGACCGATGCCATCTGCGCTGTCTCCTCGGTGCTTCGTGAGCGGACGCAACGCGGCCGGCCGCCAGGTCACCGGCGCGACCATAGCACGCGCCGCGCCCTGGCAACAAGAGCGGCGGGCCGGACTGTACGCTAACGCACCGCCGCGCCGGCTGGTGACACGACTGGCCAGGGGCCGGCGCCGGTGATGGCGGCGCACAGCGCAGCGATGCGCCAGCCGGCCTGGCCATCGCCGTACAGTGTGCGCGCCTGCGCCATGCGCGCGTGGGCAGCTGGGTCGGTGAGCAACTCGTCGGCCGCGCTGGCGATGACGGTCGGGTCGGTGCCGACGAGCCGCGCCGCACCGGCCTGAACGCCCTCCGGTCGCTCCGTCTCGTGCCGCAGCACGAGTACTGGTGTTCCCAGCACCGGCGCTTCCTCCTGCACACCGCCGGAGTCGGTCAGCACGAGCGTGGCCTGGGCCAGGTAGCCGACAAACGTGAGGTAGTCGAGTGGCGCGAGGAGGTGGATGCGCGGATGATCGGCCAGGAGCCGGGTGACCGGCTCGCGCACGCTCGGATTCGGGTGGACGGGCCAGACTAGATCGACGTCGGGGTGCCGGTCAGCGATGTGCCGCAACGCCTGGCAGACAGCCGCCAGCGGCGCGCCGATGCTCTCGCGGCGGTGAGCCGTCACCAGGATCAGGCGTCGGCCAGGCAGCGGTGGCGGGACGGCCGCCCTGGCCCGGTCCACGATTGAGTGGAGCGCATCGACGACCGGGTTGCCGGTCAGGAAGACCCGGTCGGCCAGTGTGCCTTCGGCCAGGAGCGCCTGCTGGGCGGTCGCGGTGGGGGCGAAATGGTAGCGGCTGGTCAGCGAGATGACGCGCCGATTAAGCTCCTCTGGAAAGGGGAACGCCGGGTCGCCGGTGCGGAGGCCGGCCTCGACGTGGCCGACTGGCACATGCGCGAAGAACGCGGCCAGGCTCGCCGCCAGCGCCGAGCAGGTGTCGCCCTGCACCAGCACCAGATCGGGGCGCACCGCCGTCAGCAGGCCGCCCACGGCCGTCAGCACGCGCGCCGTCAGGTCTGCCAGTGTCTGGTCCGGTTCCATCAGTGCCAGGTCGACGTCGGGCGCGATTGCGAACAGCGTCAGCACCTGATCGAGCAACTCGCGGTGCTGCCCAGTGACGGCGATCATCGGTGTCAGCCCCGGGATCGCACGCAGTGCGCTGATGACCGGCGCCAGCTTGACGGCTTCGGGCCGGGTGCCGAACACGACCAGGACGACTGCCACGAGCGCTGACTGTCCTTGCTGCTGGCGGAGCGCCGCCGCGTGGCCGGCATGCCAACGATAGCAGCCTCCCTGCCGGCCGGCAATGCGTGGTCGCGATGGTGGCGCATGGCGGCCCGGGCGGTGAACGGCTATGCTGTAGTGACGGGTCGACCCGCAGGGAGACGAGAACGCGCAGATGAGACTTTCGGTCGTCGTGCCGGTGTACAACGAGGCCACCACTATCCGCGAGGTGTTGCGGCTTGTCCGAGCAACTCCATTCGATAAAGAGATCATCATCATAGATGATTATTCAACCGATGAAACACCATCGATTCTGGCCGAGGAGGCACAGGCGCCTGACACGACTGTGATTCGCCACCCGGTGAACCGGGGCAAAGGTGCGGCCGTGCGCACCGGCCTGGCGGCCATCACCGGCGATGTTGTGCTGATTCAGGATGCCGACCTGGAGTACGATCCGGCGGACTACCCGGCGCTGCTGCGCCCGATCCAGCTCGGCCGAACCAAGGTTGTCTACGGCTCGCGCTTTCTGGGCGAGCACAAGGCGATGTACTTCTGGCACGCGCTGGGCAACCGGCTCTTGACGCTGTCCTGCAACATCTTGTTCGACACGACCCTGACGGACATGGAAACCTGCTACAAGGTCTTCACCGCCGACATCGCCCACACCTTGAATCTCCGCAGCGAGCGCTGGGGGATCGACCCCGAGATCACGGCCAAGATCTTGCGGAGCGGTCACCGCATCTACGAAGTGCCGATCAGCTACAACGGCCGGGAGTTCTGGGAAGGCAAGAAGATTCGCTGGTACCATGCGGTGACCGTGTTCTTGACGTTGCTGCGCTATCGCATCCTGCCGTAGCGAGGCTGGCGTGCGTCCGCGCGTGGCAGGCGGCCACGTCTCGTGCGCGCGGTCGATGGCGCGGTCAGCAGCCGTGGCGAGGTGAGGGCCGGTCCTGGCCAAGCGCGCCGGCGGAGCTGACCTCAGCCATCAATGCGCGCCCGTGGCAGCCAGCGGGCGGCCAGCGCCAGGGCTAGCGCCACCGCGGCCGCGGCCGGGAACCCCATAGCATCGAAGCCGGCAGCGGAGATCGTCACACCGACGAGGGGCGGCCCGAGCGCCCCACCAAGGTAGTAAGCGCTGTTGTTGAGCGCCAGCGCGGTCGCCCGACCCTGGGGTGCGAGGCTGCTGACGAGACTCAACAGCGCCGGCCAGCCGAATTGGACGACACCGGGCAGGACCGCAGCGATGGCGACGGTCACTGCCGGTGTGGGTGTCGCCCACGGCAGCACGATCACCGCCACCAGCAACGCCGCCATGGCGATCAGCAGCATCCGGCGGTCGCCCAGGCGCGGGCCGACCCAGGCGCCCAGGCGGTTGCCAATCAGGCCACCGACGCCGAGGCCGGTCAGCAGCACCGCGATCTGCTCGGGGTCAAGCTGGTAGCGCGCGGCCATCAGCGCGCCAGTGAAGTTGAGCGCACCGTTGTAGCCGATCGACCACAGCAGCGTGACCGCGAGTGTCAGCAGCGTGCCCGGCGCGCGCAACACCTCGGTCAAGTCGCGCAGGTAGCGGCGCCGAACCGGCCTGGCCGGTCGGTCGCGCTCGATCGTAGCGACCAGCAGGCCGGCGGCGGCCAGGCCCAACAGCCCGAGAAACGCGAACGCTCCCTGCCAGCCGGCGGCGGCGACTGCCAGGCCGCCCAGCGGCAACCCGACGATGCTGCCGACCGTGGCCGCCAGCAGCACGGCGCTGATCGTCGCCGCTCGTCGGGCCGGCGGACTGTGGTCGGTCAGATAAGCGTAGCTGGCCGGCGTGAACGAGGCTGCGCCGACGCCGACCAGCGCCCGCGCCAGCAGCAGCACCGGCAGCGATGGGGCAGCCATGGCCAGCGCCTGACCGGCGACAAAGAGACCCATGCCCGCCACGACCAGCGGCCGGCGACCGAGGCGCTCCGTGGCGGGACCGAGGAACGGCGCCAACAGCGCATAAGGAAGTGCGAAAGCAGTGACCAGCAGGCCCAACTCACCCACCGGCCGCGCGAAGGCAGTTGCCAGCGCCGGCAGCAGCGGTGCGATGATGACCAGATTGAGGCTGATGGCGAAGAATGCGGCCTGGAAGGCTGTCCGCACGGCCGGCTGGACGCCCGCCGCGTCAGGAGCGGCGCTCACCCGGTCGACAGGCCTGGACCGGCGGCGACGATGCGCTGCAGGGCGCCGTAGGTGATATTGCCGCCGCTGACGACGAGGCCGACGTGCCGACCGCGCAGTGCTGCACCCAACTGGAGCGCCGCTGCCAGTGGCGCCGCGCCAGCATGCTCGACTGCCAGGTGCGCGGCGGACAGCAACCAGCGAATGGCGGTCTCCATCTCCTCGTCGGTCACCAGCACCATGTCGTCGAGGTACTGGCGCAGCAGGGCCATCGTCAGTGCGAACGGCACGCGCGTCGCCAGCCCCTCGGCTAACGTGTCGACGCGGTCATAAGTCACATCCTGACCGCCGCGCCAGGAGTGCGCCACTGCCGGCGCGCCGGCGGCCTGGACGCCGATCAGACGCAGCGTTGGGCGCAGCGCCCGCGCCACCAGCCCGGCGCCGCACGCGCCGCTACCGCCGCCGATGGGCACGATCAGCACATCCAACTCGGGTGCGGCTTCGAGCAGTTCCAGCGTGGCCGTGGCCACACCGGCAATCAGCCACGGCTCGTTGGCCGAGTGGATGTAGCGCAGGCCGCCCGACCGCGCCAGGTCTTCGGCCCGCCCACGAGCCTCATCGAAGTCGCGCCCGGCCAGATGGACCTCGGCGCCGAGGCGGCGCATCGCGGCGACCTTGTCCGGATTGGCGCTCTCCGGCACGCAGACGACCGCTCGCGCGCCGGCGAGTCGCGCGGCGTAGGCGATCGACTGGCCGTGGTTGCCGGTGCTGGCGGCGACGACGCCGCGCGCCCGCTCGGCCGGCGTCAGGCGGCTCAGCAGGGCAATGCCGCCGCGCACCTTGAACGCGCCGGTCGGGTTCAGGCACTCGCACTTCAGGACGATCTCGCAGCCGAGCGCCTCGTTCAGCGCCGGCACGCGCAATGCTGGCGTGGGCTGGAGGTGCGGCGCGATGGCCTGCCGCGCCTGGAGTACATTCGTCATGGTGGGCGGCGTCAGGTCCATGCCCATTCCTTTCCGGCCGGCACGGCAGCCCGTATTGTAGCATCGCCGTCGCGGTGACCCGCAGCCAGGAGGGCCGCACCATGCATCTGCCGGACTTCCGCCTCGAACGCTTCTTCGCGCGCTGGGAGTTCGCGGTGCGCCACACGCTCGCCAGCTCCGATCTGGAGCCATGGCGCCTTGATGATCTCCTGGCGCTAGCCGACGACGATGGTCGGGCGCGCTGGGCCAACCAGACACTGGGCTACACGGAGTCGCCGGGCCACCCGGCGCTGCGCGTTGAGATCGCACGCCTGTATAAGACCGTAACCCCCGAGGAGATCCTGACCTTTGCCGGTGCCGAAGAGGCGATCTTCGTGGCGCTCAACGTGCTGCTCGGTCCCGGCGATCACGCGATCGTGACCTGGCCAGGGTACCAGTCGCTCGCCACGCTAGCCGAGGCCACCGGCGCGACCGTGACGCGGTGGCCGCTCGTCGAGGAGGATGGCTGGGCGCTCGACCTGACCGCGCTGCGCCGAGCGCTGCGGCCGAACACGCGCGTGATCATCGTCAATGTGCCGCACAACCCGACCGGCGCCCTGCCGGACCCGGCGACATGGGCGGCGCTGGTGGCGCTCGCGCGCGACGCCGGCGCCATCCTCTTCAGCGACGAGGTCTACCGCGGTCTCGAGCAGTCCGGCGTCGAGCAACTGGCTGCTGCGGTCGATTGCTCACCCGGGGCGGTCAGCCTCGGCGTGATGTCCAAGGCGTTCGGCCTGGCTGGCCTGCGCATCGGCTGGCTGGCCAGTCATGACGCGGCGCTGCTGGCGCGGGCCGCGAGCTACAAGGACTATCTGTCGATATGCAATAGTGGTCCGAGCGAGATCCTGGCGATCATCGCGCTGCGGGCACGGACGGCCGTGCTGACGCGCGGCCTGGGACTGATCGAGGCGAACCTGCAGCAGCTCGATCGCTTCTTTGCCGACTGGGCCGATGTGATGACGTGGGTGCGGCCGCAGGCTGTAACTGTTCAGAGTAGGCCGGGTGAGGTAGGCTGGGCGACATGGACCTCTACCACGCCAGCCGCGACGACCTGATCCGGCTCGTGCTCCAGCAGCGCGACCAGATCATCGACCTGGGGCAGCACCT
>JADLAZ010000205.1 GCA_020849725.1 Chloroflexota bacterium | reverse complement strand
TCGAAGGCGATCAGGTTGGCGTGGATGTCGCTGAGGATCGCGATGCGCACGAAGAACTCCCAAAGATGATGCGGGCCGGATGGCGCGCGGGTGGTGGCCGGTGGCTCAGTCGGCAGCGCGCGGCTCGGCCCGCGCCGGCGGATTGGCCGCCCGCGGCTCGGCGGGAGCATGGCGCTCCAGATGGATCAGCAGCACGGCCACGTCGCTCGGCGTCACTCCAGCGATGCGGCCGGCCTGTCCGACCGTCGCCGGCCGCAGCGCCTGCAGCGCCTGCAGCGCCTCGGCGCGCAGGCCGGGCACGGTCGCATAGTCGATACCGACCGGGATCGTGCGCCCCTCCAGCCGCGCTGCCCGCGCCACCTGCGCCCGCGCCTTGTCGATGTAGTCGGCGTAGGCCACCT
Organism: Chloroflexota bacterium; assembly: GCA_020849725.1. The sequence goes on along the minus strand of JADLAZ010000205.1, from coordinate 14,273 downwards.
CGACCTGGACCGTCAGCGCCGTGGCCGGGTCGCGCGGCCAGGCGGCCAGTCCCGTTGGCGCCGACCGATCGAGCGCCGCCAGGCAGGTCGCCAGCGCGGCATAGTCGACGGCCGGCCGCTGGAGGTACTCACCGGCGGTCACGTTGCGGCTCAGTGGCGGCAAGCCGTGCGCCGCCAGCGCCAGACCGGTCGCCGGGTTGTCGCTGAGCCAGGTCATCCCGAGCGCGGCCACCGTCGCCGTCACCTGGCGCTGGCGGTCGCGGGCGGCGGTGGCTGTCGCATCGTCGACCAGGCCCAGGTCGTGGCCGGTGGCAGTCAGGCGCAGGTCGGCGTTGTCATCGCGCAGCAGCAGCCGATGCTCGGCGCGCGAGGTCAGCATCCGGTACGGTTCGACGATGTCCTTGGTCACCAGATCGTCGATCAGAACACCGATGTAGGCCTGGTCGCGGCGCAGCACCAGCGGCGGCCGGCGCAGCACCAGCGCGGCGGCGTTGATGCCGGCCAGCAGCCCCTGCGCCGCCGCCTCCTCGTAGCCGGAGGTGCCGAGCAGTTGGCCGGCGACGAACAGGCCGGCGACGCGGTGGGTCGCCAGCGTCGGCCCGGCCTCGCCCGTCGCCACCGCGTCGTACTCGACGGCGTAGCCGTAGCGGATGATCTCGCAGTCGCGCAGCGCGGGGATGGCCCGCAGCATCGCCGCCTGCACGTCGACCGGCAGGCTGGTATTCGCGCCCTGGACGTAGACCTCGTCGGTGCGCCAGCCCTCCGGCTCCAGGAACAGGCCGTGGCTCGGCTTGTCGGCGAAGCGGACGATCTTGTCCTCGATGCTGGGGCAGTAGCGCGGCCCGATGCCCTCGATGACGCCGCTGAACATGGGGGCGCGGTGCAAGTTGTCGCGAATGACGGCGTGCGTCTCAGCCGTGGTATGGACGAGATAGCAGGCCATCTGCGGTCGCCAGTCGGTCGGCGGCGGTGGCGGATAGACGGCTAGTGGCGGCTCCACCAGCGGCGCGATCCGGCCGGCGCGGCCGGCGGCGCTGAACCAGAGCGGCGCGTCGCTGCCCGGTTGCAGCGTCGTCGCGTTGTAGTCGATGCTGGCGGCGGCAACGCGTGGTGGTGTGCCAGTCTTGAGCCGGCGCAGCCGGAAACCGAGCCGGGCCAGCGCCGCCGCCAGCTCGGTCGCGGCCGGCTCGCCGACCCGGCCGCCGGTCGCGATCGCCTCGCCCTGGATCAGCCGGCCGCGCAGAAAGGTGCCGGTCGTCAGCACGACCGCCGGCGCGTGATAGATCTGCCCGGCGGCGGTAGCAACGCCGGTGATGCGCTGGCCGTCACCGGTCGGCTCGACCAGCAGGTCGATCACCAACGCCTCGACGATGGTCAGCCCCGGCTGCGCCTCCAGCACCCGGCGCATCTCGGCGGCGTAGAGGCGCTTGTCGGCCTGCGCCCGCAGCGCCTGCACGGCCGGCCCCTTGGCCTCATTCAGGCGGCGCACCTGAATGGCGGCGCGGTCGATCACCTGGCCCATCGCGCCGCCGAGTGCATCGATCTCGCGCACCAGATGGCCCTTGGCCGGTCCGCCGATGGACGGGTTGCAGGGCATCAGCGCGATCGTGTCGCGGCTGGTCGTCAGCAGCAGCGTGCGGCAGCCTATGCGCGCCGCCGCCAGCGCCGCCTCGCAGCCGGCGTGGCCGGCGCCGATGACGATGACCTCCCAGGTCGATCCCATGCGCCTCCGCTCCGCCCCCGCGCGCGGCTGCCCCGCCGGCCCGCGCCCTCCGGACTCTACCGTCCGAGCGCACCGGCCGGCAATCCGCCGAAGGTACCGCAGGGCCAGAAGGAACGGGCATGCCATCGGTGATGCGCTGACGGCTGATGCGCCTGTTCCGCGCCTCCCTCCCACCGCAATGGAGAGAGGGCCGGACTTTCTATGCCTGGCGCTGGGAGCGCTGGTAGAAGGCGACGAACGCCGCGCCGACGGCAGCGATGGCCGCGTCCAGGTAGGCCCGGCCCAGGTCGGCCGTGCCGCGCGCCGGGCTGTCGGTGAAGCCGTTCATGCGCTGCCAGGAGCCGTGGAACTCGGCCCGGTAGGGTTGGGTCATCATCGCCGGGTCGCCGGGCGGCACGCCGTCACGGTGCGGGCGCGGCTCCTGGATCAGCTCCGGCCGCAGCGCCAGCACGACCGAGGTTTCGAAGGCGCCGGCGTGGCCGGGGAAGCCGCCGCACTGGTGAGCGCCAGCGGCGACCAGCGCCTCCCAGGCGATTGTCCAGTAGGAGGCGGCAGCGATGTCGACCGGGTTGACGAGCGCCAGGTCGCGCGCCACCAGTTGGACCAGCTCGTGGTTGCCGCCGTGGCCGTTGACGATGAAGATGCGCCGGAAGCCGCTGATGATCAGCGCCTCGGTCAGATCGCGCAGCGCGCGGTAGTAGGTCTCGGTGCTGAGCGACATTGTGCCGCCGAATGGCAGATGGTGTGGCGAGCAACCGAACGGCAGTGTCGGCGCCACGACGACCGGGATCTGCTCGGCCGCCACCGCTGCCGCGCCGCGCGCGATGTACTCGACGGCATAATCATCGGTGCCGACCGGCGCGTGCGGTCCGTGCTGCTCCAACGCCCCCACCGGAAACACGACCAGCGCGTCCGGCGCGACGGCGCGGGCAGCCTCGCGCGTCATCTCCTGCAGCAACCACAGACCCGCCATGCCACCCTCCCCATGATCTCGCCATCACCCGCACTCTGCCCTCGCCAGCCCCCAGCCCCGCCGCTCAGCCAACGCCACAGTCCCCACACTCATCACTCATCACTCATCACTCGGAATCGGAGGCAGACCGGTGACAGCGTCGCCAGCACCTGACCGGTCGGCGTCAACGCGCCACTGGCCGGCTCGTAGGCGAAGCTGACGATGGTGTCGGTGTCCTGGTTGAGCGCGTAGACGATCGTGCCGGCCGGGTCGAAGACGAAGTGGCGCGGCGTGCGTCCGCCGGTGCTGACGTGGCCGCGCGGTGTCAGATCGCCGGTGGCCGCGTCGACGGCGAAGCTGGCCAGGCTGTCGTGGCCGCGATTGGAGCCGTAGACGAAGCGGCCGTCGGGCGAGACGTGGATGTCGGCGGTTGAGTTCGTGCCCGAGAAGTCCGCGGGCAGCGTCGAGACCACCTGCCGCTCGGTCAGGATGCCGCGCGCGGCGTCGAAGTCGTAGACGGCGATGGTCGAGCCAAGCTCGTTGATCACGTAGACGGTACGGCCATTGGGGTGCAGGTCCAGGTGACGCGGGCCGGCGCCGGGGTGGGCCGCGACGCCGGGCGGATCGTTCGGCACGAGCTGGCCGGCGGCGTGGTCGATCCGGTAGACCAGCACGCGGTCGATGCCCAGGTCGCAAACGAGCGCGTAGCGGTCGTCGGGCGTCAGCGTGATCGAGTGCGCGTGCGGACCCGCCTGTCGCTCTGGGTGGGCGCTGCTGCCCTCGTGCTGGATGACCGAGGTAGCCGGGCCGACGCGGCCGTCGCCGCCGATCGGCAGCATGGCAACGCTGCCGCCGCCGTAGTTGGCGACGAATATCCAGCGCCCACCGCGATCGACGGCGATGTGCGCCGGACCGGCGCCGTGCGAGGGCTGGCGGTTGAGGAACATCAGGCGGCCGGAGACCGGGTCGATGGCGAAGGCGCTGACCGAGCCGCCCGGCCGGCCGTCGTGCTCCGGCACGGCGTTGACCGAGTAGAGGAGCGGCCGGGTCGGGTGCAGCGTCAGGAATGACGGACTGTCGACACCGTGTTGCACCGCCACCGCCACCAGCGCGCCGGGCGCGTCGCGCCGCAGCACGGCGATGCCCTCGGCGTGGCCGCGCGCGTGCGGTGGCATGCGGGTTAGCGTGCCCACGTAGGCAAAGGTCACCGCTGTCTGGCTGGTCATGATGCCCCTCTCCTCTCGATGCGCGGCGCATGATAGCACTCCACTAGCCCACTAGCCCACTGGCCTGCTACCATGCGTCGCGCACGGCCCCGATCGTGACGCCACCGAGAGGATGACCGATGAAGATCACGCGGGTCGAATCGCTGCACGCCGATGCCGGCTGGCGCACCTATGACTATCTAAAGCTCAGCACTGACGATGGCCTGGTTGGCTGGAGCGAGTACAACGAGGGCTTCGGCGGCCTGGGTGTGTCGACGCTGATCGACCGGCTGGCGCCGGATGTGATCGGCAAGGACCCGCGCGCCTATGAGGCGATCGTCGCGCTGCTGCAAGCGCGGCGGCGCACCGCCATCGGCGGCGCCTTCTCCCAGGCGATCGGCGCGATCGAGAATGCGCTGCTCGACCTGAAGGCGAAGGCGCTTGGCATCCCCGTCTACGAGCTATTCGGCGGCCCGGTGCGCGACCGCATCCGTCTCTACTGGTCGCATTGCGGCAGCTACCGCGTCGATCGCCCGCGCGCCGACGTGATGGGCCTGCCCCAGGTGCGCACGCTCGACGACATCGTCGCGCTCGGGCGCGAGGTTGTCACCGCCGGCTACACCGCGCTCAAGACCAACGTGCTGCTGCTGAGCGACGGCAACCCGCGCGGCCACATCCCCGGCTTCGCCCGTGGCGAGAGCTTCCCCGAGCTGAACCCCGAGCTGCACGTGCGGGCGGCGATCCATGACCAGTTGGCCGCCTTCCGGCAGGGCGCCGGGCCGGGCATGGAGCTGATGGTCGACCTGAACTTCAATTACAAGACCGAAGGCTACCGGCGCATGGCGCGCGTCATGGAGCCGTTCGACCTGCTGTGGCTGGAGATCGACACGCGCGACGCCGGCGCGCTGCGCACCATCCGCGACGGCGCGCCGATGCCGATCGCCTCGTGCGAGTGCCTGTTCGGTCGGCGCGAGTTCCGGCCCTTCCTGGAGCAGGGCGCGGTCGACGTCGCCATCGTCGACGTGCCCTGGAATGGGCTGGCCGAGTCGCTCAAGATCGCTGCCATGGCCGATGCTTACGAGGTGAATGTCGCCCCGCACAATTTCTACTCCGACCTGGCGACCTGCATGAGCGCGCATTTCTCGGCGATCGTGCCCAACCTGCGGATCATGGAGTACGACCCGGACATGGTGCCCTGGCAACACGACCTGGTGACGGTGCGCCCGGAGATCATCGACGGCTCGCTGCGGCTGCCGACCGGGCCAGGTTGGGGCACCGACGTCAACGAGGAGGCGGTGCGCGCTCACCCGGTCACGCGGGCCTGAGCCAACCGCCAGGAGGCGCCATCATGCGCACCAGGACGCTCGGCCGCACCGGGCTGGAGATCGGCATCGTTGGCCTCGGCACCGCCTTCCTGGGTATCCCGACCGTCGAGGCAGCATCGGTCGAGTACGACCAGCCGGGCACGCGCATGGACGAGGCGCTCGGCGCGCGCACCGTCCACGCCGCGCTCGAGGCCGGCATCACGCTGATCGACACGGCCGCGCTGTACGGCGGCACGGCCAGCGAGCGCGCCATCGGCCAGGCGCTGCGGTCACGGCCCGACCTGGCGACGCGGGCGCTGGTGACAACCAAGGCCGGCCGGCTGAAGGAGAGCTACGACTTCTCGGCCGACGCCGTGCGGCGCAGTGTCGTCGCCAGCCTGGAGCGGCTCGGACTGGAGCGGCTGCCGGTCGTCTACATCCACGACGCGATGGACGTGCCCATGGCGGCGGTGATGGGGCCGAACGGCGCGCTCGCTGGCCTACGCCGCCTCCAGGCCGAGGGTCTCGTTGGTCACGTCGGCACCGCCGCCAACGACCCGGCGACGAACGTCCTCTACATCGAGACGGGCGAGTTCGACGCCGCCGTGATCGCCGACGGCTGGAGCCTACTCAACCAGACCGCCGCCGAGCGCATTCTGCCGGCCGCCGAGCGCCACAACGTCGGGCTGACGATCGCCACGCCGCTGGAGCGGGGCCTGCTGGCAACCGGGCCGGTGGCGGGGCGGCCCTATCTCAATCGCCGCTTCAGCCAGGCCGTGCTCGACCACGTCGCCCGCATCCAGCGGCTGTGCTTTGACCACGGCGTGCCGCTGGCAGCGGCCGCGCTGCAGTGGTGCGTGCGGCACCCGCAGATCGCGGCCGCTATCCCCGGCGCGCGCGTGCCCGAGGAGGCCGTCGCCAGTGCCCAGGCCGCCGTCGTCACCATCCCCGATGTCTTCTGGGCCGACCTGGCGCCGCTGGTGCGGCACTGGGAGGTGGGCCTCCACCGCTAACACGCCGCGTCGGCGACCGTGCTTGCGGGTGAGGCGGCTGCCACCACCGATATCGTGAATCGTCTATACTGCACGTCACAACGACCGGATGCGAGAGGTCTTTCGCACCTGGCTCGGTGGCTGCGCCAGCACAGCGATGCTGGCGTCAGGAGGGCCGGTTCACACGACGCCTGACCAGCGCAGTGCATTCCTGTGGCAGAACCGGATTTCGTCTATGTCGCGAGGAGGGACATTGGTGGCTACAGCCACGGCAGATATGCAGTTCCCGACAGTTCCCTGGTGGTTGGTACTGATTGAGGGTATCGCCGCAATTATCCTGGGCCTGTTGCTCTTCTCCAGTCCGGCGGCGACGATCGCCATCATGCTGCTGTTTCTGGGCTGGTACTGGCTGATTAGTGGCATCTTGAGCATCGTCCAGGTCTTCACCAATGCAACCGGTCGCGTCTGGAACCTGATCATTGGCATCCTCGGCATCCTCGCCGGCATTGTCGTGCTCAATCATCCTCTCTGGTCCGGCCTGATGGTCGGCACGACGCTCGTGCTGCTGCTGGGCATCCAGGGCCTGATCAGCGGCGTCATTCAGCTTGTGTCGGCGGCCAGGGGGGGTGGTCTGGGCATCGGCGTGCTGGGCCTCATCAATGTCGTATTCGGCCTGTGGCTCGTACTCAATCCGTTCGCCGCGGCACTGGCGCTGCCGTGGGTGCTGGCCATCCTGGCCCTGGCCGGTGGCATCGCGGCGGTCGTGGCGGCCTTCCGCCTCAAGGGCGCGGAAGGCGCGGTCTAGGCCGCGCGCCTCAGCCGTGTCGTGGTCGGCCGATTCCCGACGCCTCGGCCGACCACGCTGCCAGCGCCAGGAGAAGGCAATGGACCTCCACGAGATCGACGCGGCCGGCGAATGTTGCGCGCCGCGACGGCCGGCTGACGCAGCCACCGACGGCGCGGCGCCTGTGTCGCCCATGCAGCGCGTTGCCAGTGCGACTGATGGCCTGATCCGGCTGCCGGGCGGCGCCTTCCTCATGGGCGCGCGGGACGGTGACGGCTTTGCGGCCGACGGCGAGGGGCCGATACGGCAGGTGACGCTCAGCCCGTTCTGGATCGACCCGCTGGCCGTCACCAACGAGCGCTTTACCGCCTTCGTCGCCGCTACCGGCCACGTCACCGAGGCTGAGCGCTTCGGCTGGTCGTTCGTCTTTGCCGGCCTGCTGCCAGACGGCTTCCCGGATACGCGGGCCGTCGCCGCCGCGCCCTGGTGGCGGCAGGTCTATGGCGCTGACTGGCGGCATCCTGAGGGGCTGGACTCGTCCATCACCGACCGGCTGGACCACCCGGTCGTCCATGTCGGCTGGCACGATGCCCAGGCCTACTGCGCCTGGGCCGGGCGGCGGCTGCCGACTGAGGCCGAATGGGAGTACGCTGCTCGCGGCGGCCTGGAGGGCAAGGTCTACGCTTGGGGTGACGACCTGACACCTGACGGCGAGCATCGGTGCAACATCTGGCAGGGCACGTTCCCGTCTCACAACACGCTGGCCGATGGCTACCTGGGCACGGCCCCGGCCGATGCGTTCCCGCCCAACGACTTCGGTCTCTACAACGTCAGCGGCAACACCTGGGAGTGGTGCGTCGACTGGTTCAGCCCGACGGTCCACCGGCTGACGCGCCGACGCGACCCACAGGGGCCAGTGACCGGGACCAACCGCGTCATCCGCGGCGGCTCCTACCTCTGCCATGCCTCGTACTGCAACCGCTACCGCGTCGCCGCGCGCACCGCCGTCACACCCGACAGCACCACCGGCCACATGGGCTTCCGCTGCGCCCGCGACGCCTGAGTCGGAACCAGCATGAGGGACGCCTCGATGTCAACCGACTACGACGCGATCGCCGACTGGTACGACCAGACCTTGCGCGCCGGCTCGCTCCTCCACGACCACATTCTGGCCACGCTCCCCGACCTGCTTGGCCCGATTGCCGGTCAGCGCGTCTGCGACCTGGCCTGTGGCCAGGGGATTGTCGCCCGCGTGCTAGCCGAGCGTGGCGCGCTCGTCACGGGCATCGACCTCTCCGAGCGGCTGTTGGCGCTGGTACGGGCTGAGGAGACGCGCGAGCCACGCGGCATTCACTACCAGCAGGGGGATGCCCAGCACCTGCCGATGATCGCCGACGCAACCTCCGACGGCCTGGTCTGTTGCATGGCGCTGATGGATATCCCTGACCTGGCGGCGACGGCCGCCACGATGTCAACACGCGCGACCGGCCACCAGCGTGGTCCGCTTTTCCGTCACGTCGTTGCTCAGAGGTGTTCCAGCGCGCAGCCGAGGTCGTCGCACGTGACCCGCAGCAGCAGGCCGCGGCACTCGGTCAGGTCGCCATCGTGGACGCGGTCGGGCAGGTAGATCGGGTGGCCGCAGCGCGGGCAGACGGCGCTGCGCTCTCCGGCCGGGTGGTTGCACACTCGGTGCGGCACAATGCTGGTTTGGGGTCGATCGATCACGTGTGCGCCGGAAGACATCGTCGTCTCCTCTCTGCCCGGTTGCTCGGCCACGCCTGCTCCGGCGTGCCCTGACGACGTGAGAACACAGCACCGTGCCTCATGTCGTATCCGTTCACTTCTATTCTAACGCGGTTCCCCTCGACCGCGTTTCTGCCCACTCCCGCGCCTTGACCTGCCCGGCGTACCCGTGCTACAAGCCGGCGGCCGCGCCGGTCTTCACGGCTGGTCGCGCAGGAGAAGGGCCCTGGTGACTGCCGTGTCTGCCGCTGAGACACTGACCCGCATTTTCCATGCCAGCCTGGGCCGCGTCGCCGGCCGTGCCGCCGTGCGCGACGCGCTCCAGCGCGACGGTCGCTGGCTGGTGGCCGGCGACCTGAGGCTCGACTTGGACGCGACTGAGCGCATCATCGTCGTCGGCGCCGGCAAGGCCAGCGCCGCCATGGCCCAGGGGCTGGAGGACATCCTCGGCGATCGCATCACCGCCGGCGCCATCACGACTAAGGACGGCCACACACTGCCGACGCGGCGCATTGTCATTCAGGAGGCAGCGCACCCCAGCCCGGATGCGCGCTGCCTGGCCGGCGCGCAGGCGATGCTGGCGCAGCTGCGCGACCTGACCGAGCGCGATGTCGTCATCGCGCTGATGTCCGGCGGTGGCTCGGCGCTGGTCGAGGCGCCGGTGGCCGGCGTCGGGCTGGACGACCTGATCGGCCTGACGCGGCTGCTGCTGCGCTCGGGCGCGGTCATCCACGAGATCAACACCATCCGCAAGCACCTGTCGACGATCAAAGGTGGCGGTTTGGCGCGTCTGGCGCGACCGGCGCGGGTGCTGAACCTGATGATCTCCGACGTCATCGGCGATGATCTCGACACGATCGCTTCGGGGCCGACCGTGCCCGACCCGACGACCTTTGCCGACGCGCTGGCGGTGCTGGACCGCTACGACCTACGCTCGGTTGTGCCGCCGGCGATCCGGGCGCATCTGGAGGCCGGCGCGGTCGGGCGAGCGCCGGAGACGGTCAAGCCGGGCGACCAGACCTTCGCCCGCGTCACCAACGTGCTGGTGGCGACCAACGATCTGGCGGTGCGCGCCGCCGCCGTCGAGGCCGACCGGCTCGGCTACCGGCCGCTGGTGCTGTCGACGCTGGTCCAGGGCGAGGCGCGCGAGATCGCCCGAATGTGGTCGGCCATTGGGATGCAAGCGGCATCGACCGGCGAGCCGGCGGCCGGGCCGTGCTGCTTGCTCGGCGGCGGCGAGGCGACGGTGACGCTGGCTGGCGATGGTTTGGGCGGGCGCAACACCGAGTTCGCGCTGGCGGCGGCCATCGCCATCGCCGGCACGCCACGCCTGACGATCGCCAGCCTGGCGACTGACGGCAGCGACGGCCCGACCGATGCCGTCGGCGGCATCGTCGACGGCGGCACGGTCGCCCGTGCCCAGGCCGCCGGCCTCGACCCGCGCGCCTTCCTGCGCGCCAACGACAGCTATCACTTCTTCGCCCGCGCCGGCGGGCTGGTCAAGACGGGGCCGACCGGCACCAACGTCAACGACCTGTACCTGGCGCTGGTGGAGCCGGCCTGACCGCCGCCGGGCCTACGGCTCGCGGTCGTCCGGCACAACCGTGATGAGGGCGCCGCCCGGCCCATTGGTGGTCCGCGGCAGCCAGCCCACAGCGCCCACGTCATCGCCGTCAGGCGCCTGGGCCGTGCCGTCACGCCGGCGGTTGGGACCGAACGAGTAAACGACCGCCCGCCGCTGGCCTTGATCGTCGCGCTCGACGGACACCCAGTAGGCGGTGCCCCAGGGGTCGATGGCATAGCGCCGCCGTGCCGCATCGGCCGCCTCGCCAGCGCACACGGCGTCGTCAAAGCCCGTCAGCCGATCACGCGTGAGGTAGCCATCCGTCGTCGCGGTCCAGACGCGCTTGTGGATCGAGCGCATCTGGCCGAGCCGTGGCGTGGCGGCCGTGCCGATCGTCAGGTCATCGCGCAGCGCGGCCACGTCGATGCTGGCGCAGGCCACCTGCTGGGCGAGCGGCGCCCGCCCGATCAGGCCGGCGCCCGCAACCAGCCCGGCGCCGAGGGGAACGGCCAGCGCCAGCGTCACCCACAGCGCGACTGGCGGCAGCGGCGTCGCCGCCAGGAACAGCGCGCCAGCCAGCAGCTCCACCCACTCGCCGGTGAGCGTTAGCGGGTACCAGAGCAGCAGCGCGCTCGCCCCGGCGAAGGCCGGGGCCAGCCGCCACGCTGGCACGCTGACCCCCAGTCGCGCCAGCAGCCGGACACCGCGCCGCGTTCGGCCAACCAGCGGTAGCAGCACGCCATAGCCGGCCAGCGCCGCCAGCAGGAACCATTTCGGCTGAACGGCCGATGGGATCAGGTTGTGCAGCGTCAACTCCTGCTGGGCATTGTGCGCCAGGAAGTAGTCCGGCACGCTCAGGCCCAGCAGCCGCTGACCCCAGCTTATCTCCTCGCCGGCCACGATCAGGCAGAAGATTGCCACCAGCAGATCACCGGCGCGGCGCCGGCGCACGGCCGGGAGCAGCCAGCCCAGGCCGGCAGCCAAGAACAGCCAGGCGGTCGACCACTCGACCGCCTGGTCCTCCTGCAGGAGCGCCCGGTACTGGGCCGGCGCGAGCCACCCGAGCAGAAGCATACTCGCGACCCAGACCACCGCCAGCGCCAAGAGCGGCGCTGGCGGTGACCGCCACCGCCATCCCTGGCGCGAGTCGACGCCGGCGCGATGGCCGACCGCCGCCTCGGCCGGCATCAGGGCCGCCGGCCCGTTCCGGTCATGGGCCGGCTAGTCCGAGTCGCCATCCGTATCGCCGTCATCGTCGGTGTCCGAGTCCTCGTCATCCTCATCCTCGTCGTCACCGTCATCGTCCGCGGCGGCCGCCCCAGCTGTCTCGCGGTCGACCTGGGCGTAGGCTTCCAGCTCGCTGTCGAGGCCGTAGACGGTGATCGTCCAGCGGCCGACCTCGTTGGCGACGCTCAGCACCAGCGGGAAGCGCGCCGCCCCCTGGTCATCGGCGGCATGATACACATTGGTGGCAACGGTCTGGCCACGCGGCCCAGTCAGCCACACCGTGATGGTTTCGCCGGGCTGGAAGCCCTGCGCCAGTACCTCGACCGTATCGGGCGCGCTGGTGAGCGAGACCACCGCGCCGGCCGCCCGGCCGACGCCAGTGACGGCCAGCAACAGACCCAGCAGGGCCAGGAGCGCGCTGGTAGCGCGGAGCATCATTCGCACACGCATCGGTTCATCCTCCTTCTGCCTCGTACCGCGAGGGCATATTCGTCACACCGCCCGCCCATGCTACCCGGTCAACATGAAACGCACGTGAAGGCCGGCGCGGCCACTCAGTCGAGGTCATCATCCCCGCCCTCGTCGTCGGGCGGGCGCACGCCCCAGCCGAGCCGGTAGCGCGCCAGCCGCTGCGCACCATCGGCGATCAGGCCGATGCCGGGCGCATAGAGCTTGTCGTCGACGACGCCCGGCTCCAGCGGCGTCGTCTCCCGCGTCCGAAGCACGCTGGTGAAGCTCCCCGCCGGTGTGACCGCGACCTCATCGAGGGTGATGATCTCGGCTCGGTCGAGCGCCACGCCCGGCGCGATCTCTTGATAGTAGCGCGCCCCCAGCAGCGGCAGTGCCGGCATCATCAACCCGGCGCGCGCGCCGTTGACGCCATGCAGCCAGGCGCCGTCATGGCCGACGATGACGCCGCCCTCGATCATGTCGACGTCCTCGCCGAAGTAGATCAGGCTGTTGGTCTGCTTGCAGACGGCGAAGTAGTTGCGCGAGTACTCGATCAACTCACCGTCCTCGAGGTGCTGCTCCTCAACGATGCGCGTTTCGATCCTGCCGATGCGGCGCGTCTGATTGAGGACCGTGATCGTCGTTTCCCTGGCCGTGCCGTTCTCCTGGCCCGCCAGCACCAACTGATGGCCCGGCTGGAGGACGAAGTAGGCGCCCTGTCCCCGGCTGCTGAAGGTACAATGACGCAAGCGGAAATCAGTGGTGAACGCCGGCTCGGTGGCGCTCAGCGTGCCGGTGACCGGCCCGGCCAGCGCGACCAGGACCAGCAGTGTGGCCAGCCACCGCACCCGCGCGGGACCTGTCGATTCGAGCCACGACATGCTTCACCTCCCGGAACAGACCTGTCGTCTCGACTATGTTGGGCGGAGATGCGCATCCGAACCGTCCATCATCGCCAATCGTAGCCGGGAGACGTGAAGCAGCCGTGAACCGCGCATGGGTCGTTTCTCATGCAGTGGCTCGGTCGCTCATCCGACCTTCACCTCATCTTCATGTTGGCGGGCGATAGTGTGGCCACGGAGGAGTGGGCCATGCGCATCCTGATCGTCGAAGACGAGGCGCGGCTGGCGACGGTGCTGCGCCGCGGTCTGCAGGAGCAGGGCTACGCCGTCGATATCGCCGCCAATGGTGACGACGGACTGCACCTGGCCGAGCAGGAGCCGTACGATCTGGTGCTGCTCGACGTGCTTCTGCCCGGCCTCGACGGCTTCACTGTCTGCCGGCGGCTGCGTGCCGCGCGCCGGGCCATGCCGATCCTGATGCTGACGGCGCGTGACGCCATCGATGACCGGGTCGCCGGGCTGGACAGCGGCGCCGATGACTATCTGGTCAAGCCGTTTGCCTTCCGCGAGTTGCTGGCGCGGGTGCGGGCGCTGCTGCGGCGGGACGTGCTGGCGCGTGACCCGGTGCTGAAAGTCGCTGATCTGGAGATCGACACCGTCAGCCACGAGGTGCGGCGCGGCGGCCGGCCGATCGAGTTGACCAGCAAGGAGTACGCCGTGCTGGAGTACTTCGTGCGCCATCCCAACCGGGTGCTGACGCGCGCCCAGATCGCCGAGCACGTCTGGGACTATGACTTCGTGGCCATGAGCAACGTCGTCGACGTCTATGTCGGCTATTTGCGCCGCAAGCTGGCCGACCAGGGCGAGGCGCGCCTGCTGCAGACCGTGCGCGGGACAGGCTACAAGCTGCGGGCGACGCCGGCATGAGCCAGCTAGCCGGACCCGGGCGGCGCGCCTGGCAGGCGCTGCGGACGATCCGCGTCCGGCTGACGCTGTGGTACGTGGCGCTGCTGGCGGTCATTCTGGTGCTGTTCAGCGGCGTGCTGTACCTGGGCCTGGCGCGCAGCATGCAGGCCGAGGCCGACGCGCGCCTGATGAGCGATACGCAGCAGGTGCTGGCCAGCGTCGAGATCGAGGGCGACCGGCTCGATGCCCCGCTGCGGTCGGACTACATGCCGGCTGGCCTGGAAGTGACACTCTACAACCAGCGCGGCCAGCGTCTGTTCACTACCGACCCGGACCGGCTGCTGCCGCGGCTGGGCCGGGAGGAGGTCGCCGCCGTGCGCGGGCCGTGGCGCATCGACGTCGTGCGCGGCGCCGATGGCGCCGAGTGGCGGCAACTGACCGGGCCGGTGCTGGAGGGATCCCGCCAATTGGGGGTGGTGCAGACCGCGCGCCCGGAGGCAGAGCTGACCGCCGCGCTGCGCGACCTGGGGGCGGTAATGGCGCTAGCGATCCCGGCCACGCTGCTGCTGGCCAGCGCTGGC
>JADLAZ010000204.1 GCA_020849725.1 Chloroflexota bacterium | reverse complement strand
GGCAAGTAGCTGCGCCGCCACCGGGCGTGGGCAGGTGACGGTCCGGCGCGGGGCGCCGCCGACGAGGAGCCAGGAGAGCTGAGGTGCCGAAGCGACGCCATATCAACCAAGCGACTTTCCGGATGACGCCGCGCCAGCGGCGCCAGCGCCGGGTGCGGGGCAAGGTCAGCGGCACGCCGCTGCGGCCGCGCCTGAACGTGTTCCGCAGTTCCCTGCACATCTACGCCCAGATCATCGACGACACCGAGGGTGTCACACTGGCCGCCGCCGGGTCGCATGAGCCGGCGCTGCGGGCGCAGCTGAGTGGCGATGACACGACCAAGACCACGGCGGCGGTGGCGGTCGGCAAGCTGGTGGCCGAGCGTGCCCGTGAGAAAGGGATCGACAAGGTCGTCTTCGACCGCGCCGGCTACCAGTACCACGGACGAATCAAGGCGCTGGCGGATGCCGCGCGCGAGGCGGGCCTGGACTTCTAGGTCCAGGCGAGGGAGGTTGGATGGCCAGGATCGATCCGACAGGGCTGGAGTTGGAGGAGCGCCTCGTCCAGGTCAACCGCGTCGCCAAAGTCGTCAAGGGCGGTCGCCGCTTCTCCTTTGGGGCGGTCGTGGTCGTCGGCGACGGCCAGGGACACGTCGGCACCGGCATGGGCAAGGCCGGCGAAGTGCCCGACGCCATTCGCAAGGGCGTGGAAGATGCCAAGAAGAACCTGATCAAAGTGCCGCTGGTCGGCTCGACGATCCCGCACGAGGTCGAGGAGCACTTCGGCGCCTCGCGCGTGCTGCTGCGCCCGGCGTCGCCGGGCACCGGCGTCATCGCCGGCGGCGGTGTGCGCCACGTGCTGGAGGCCGCCGGTGTGCGTGATGTGCTGACGAAGTCGCTCGGTAACAACAACCCGGTCAATCTGGTCAAAGCGACCATCGTCGCGCTGTCGGCGTTGCAGTCGCCGGAGGCCGTGGCCGCGCGCCGGGGTAAGACAGTCGAGTCGTTCGGCGCCCAGTGGGCGCGGCCGACGGCCGATGGCGGCGGGAGGGCTTGAGCAGCATGGTGGAGCAGACGACTCGGCTGCGAGTGACGCAGGTCAAGAGCGGCATTGGCTATCACTACACGCAGAAGGCGACGCTGCGCACGCTCGGCTTCCGTCGCCTGTACCAGACCGTTGAAGTCGTCGACACGCCCAGCGTGCGCGGCATGTTGCGCAAGGTCGCCCACCTGGTTCGCGTCGACGAGCCAGCGGCGCCGCGCGCGGAGGCAAACGACGCCAATGCTTAAGGAACACGATCTCCGGTCGCCCGGCGCCAACCGCGACCGCAAGCGGATCGGCCGTGGTGTCGGCTCCGGCTACGGCAAGACCGCCGGCCGCGGCACCAAGGGCCAGAAGTCGCGCACCGGCGGCAGCATCCCGCGCTACTTCCAGGGCGGCCAGAACCCGATCCACAAGCAGTTGCCCTACAAGCGTGGCTTCACCAACAACTTCCGCGTCGAGTACAACACCGTCAATCTCGACCAGTTAGAAGCCTTCGATACTGGCACTGAGGTGACGGTCGCGTTGCTGTTCGAGCGGCGCGTGGTGCGCCGCAAGAAGCTGGGCGTCAAGGTTCTTGGCGATGGTGAACTGACCAAGGCGCTGACGGTGCAGGCCCACCGCGTGTCCGCGACGGCGCGGGCCAAGATCGAGGCCGCCGGCGGTCGGGTCGACCTCATCGAGGCGCTGGCAGCAGACGAGGCAACTGCCGAGGCATAGGGGACGTCGATGCTCCAGGCGGTACTCAACGCCTTCAAGATTCCGGATCTGCGGGCCAAGCTGCTGTTCACGCTGGCGATGCTGATCGTGTTCCGCACGGTAGCGCACATCCCCGTGCCGGGCGTCAACCAACAGCGCCTGGCCGAGCTGTTCCAGAATAACGCCTTGCTGGGCATGCTGAACCTGTTCTCCGGCAGCGCGCTGCAGAACTTCTCGATTGCGGCGATGGGTGTCTACCCCTACATCACCGCCTCGATCATCATGCAACTGCTGACGCCGGTCATCCCGCGTTTAACCGAGTGGTCGAAAGAGGGTGAGTTCGGCCGACAGAAGATCAACCAGTGGACGCACTGGATCACGGTGCCGCTGGCGCTGCTGCAAGCGTTCGGCCAGAGCGTCCTGATGCAGCGGGAAGGGGTCCTGCCGGCGTTTGACCTGACGAACCCCGAGTTCATGCTGCCGAGCATCACCGTGCTGGTCAGCCTCACCGCCGGCACGATCTTCTGTGTCTGGCTGGGCGAGTTGATCACCGAGAATGGCATCGGCAACGGCGTGTCGATCATCATCTTCGGCGGCATCGTCGCCGGCATGCCGGCCAGCATCGCCCAGTTGGCGGCCGGCGGCAACGCTCTGCAGAACGTTGCCGGCATTGGCGCCTTCATCGCCATCGGATTGGTGACGATCGTCGGCATCGTGCTGATCAACGAGGGCCAGCGGCGCGTGCCGGTACACTACGCCAAGCGCATCCGCGGCAACCGCATGTATGGCGGCACCAGCACCCACATCCCGCTGCGGGTCAACTCGGCCGGCATGATCCCGCTGATCTTCGCCGTCAGCATCCTCGTCTTCCCCGGCACCATCGCCACCTGGCTGACGGCGGCCGAGGCGCCTTGGCTGCGCGACACAGCCGCTTTCCTCCAGCGCGCCTTCGACCCGAACACCTGGTGGTATCAGGTCGTCTACTTCCTGATGGTCGTCTTCTTCACCTACTTCTACACGCTGGTTGTCTTTCAACAGCAGAATATTGCCGAAAACCTGCAGAAGAATGGTGGCTTCATCCCCGGTATCCGCCCCGGCCGGCCGACGTCGCAATACCTGCTGCGCGTGCTGAACCGGATCACGCTCGTCGGGGCGCTCTTCCTCGGCATCGTCGCGGTGCTGCCCTTCATCGCCGGGGCGATCACCGGCGTGACGACACTGCTGCTGAGCAGCACGGCACTCCTGATCGTCGTCGGTGTGGCGATCGACACCATGCGCCAACTCGAGGCGCAGTTGCTGATGCGGCACTACGAGGGCTTCATCAAGTGATTCCCGGCGCCGGGCGAGGAGCGAAAGCGCGAGCATGAACGCGATTCTGATCGGCGCACCCGGGGCCGGGAAGGGAACGCAGGCCGATATTCTTACCAGCGTCCACGGACTGAAGCACATCGCCAGCGGCGACCTGCTGCGCGAGGCGGTGCGCCAGGGCACACCGCTGGGACAGCAGGCCAAAGCCTTCATGGACCGGGGCGAACTGGTGCCGGACGATCTCGTGGTGCAGATGATTCGCGCCACGCTCAGCCAGTCGCCGGACGCGGCGCGGCGTGGCGTCATCTTCGACGGCTTTCCGCGCACGCTGGAGCAGGCGCGCGCGTTGGAAGCGGCCGGCCAGTCGATTGACGCGGTGCTTTACCTCGATGTGCCACAGGCCATCTTGCTGGAGCGGCTGACCAAGCGCTACCAGTGCGGCGACTGTGGCGCCATCTACAACTGGGGCGTCAATCCGCCAAAGGTCGAAGGGCTGTGCGACCGCTGCGAGGGTGGCCTCTACCAGCGGATGGACGACAACGAGCTCACAGTCGCTCACCGGCTCGCTGCCTACTTCCGCCAGACGCTGCCCCTGATCAAGCACTATGAGACGACCGGGCGGTTGCGCCGCATCGACGGCGACCAGCCGATCGGCCAGGTCACGCACGACATCCTGGCGGCCCTGGCATCCCAGGCGCGGGAACGGTAGGAGCAGCGCATGGCGATCACGATCAAGACCGCCGCTCAGATTGCCGCAATGCGGCGTGCCGGCCGGCTCGTCGCACGCACGCTGGCCGAGGTGACGGCGGCGGTGCGGCCGGGCGTGACGACCAAGCAGCTCGACGCGCTCGCGGAGCGCATCATCCGCTCGTCTGGCGGCATACCGTCGTTCAAGGGCTACAATGGCTTCCCCGGCTCGGTCTGCGCCTCGGTCAACGAGGAGATCGTCCATGGCATCCCTGGCACGCGCACGCTGCGCGAGGGCGATATCCTGTCGCTCGACATCGGCGCGATCGTCGATGGCTGGCACGGCGACGCGGCGGTGACGGTGCCGGTGGGTCAGGTCACGCCAGAGGCGGAGCGGCTGATGGCGGCTGGACGCCAGGCACTGGCCGAAGGACTGGCCGCGGCGCGAGCCAACGGGCGGCTGAGTGACATCGGCGCGGCGATTGAAGCCTGCGCCCAGCGTCACGGCTTCGGCGTCGTGCGCGAGTATGTCGGGCACGGCATCGGCCGCCGGATGCACGAGGAGCCACAAGTCTTCAACTACGGGCCGGCCGGCCAGGGGCCGGTGCTGCGCCCCGGCATGACGCTGGCGGTGGAGCCGATGCTCAACGCTGGCGGCGAGGCGACGGCCGTGCTGGGCGACAAGTGGACGGTGGTGACCGCTGACGGCTCGCTGTCGGTCCACTTCGAGCACACCATCGTCATCACCGACGACGGACCGGAGATTCTGACCCGTGGCGACGACCAGGCCATCGGGGCGCGGCTCGTGCCGGCGCGAGTTGGCTCGACCACTTGAGAAACGGCTGACGCTGGGTTATACTGTCACGTTGGCTGCCGGCGACCGGTGGCTCAGGGAGGCACGGCGATGAAGGTCCAGGCCGCCGTCAAGGCGCGCTGTGAGAAATGCAAGATCGTCCGGCGCAAGGGTGTCGTGCGTGTCTTGTGCGAGAACCCAAAGCATAAGCAGCGGCAGGGCTAGGAGGACGGCGTGGCGCGTATCTCTGGCGTCGATCTGCCGCGTGAAAAGCGCGTCGAGATCGCGTTGACATACATCTACGGCATTGGTGCGACGACGAGCAAGAAGCTGCTGGACCGCACCCAGATCAACCCGGACACGCGGGTGAATCAGCTGACCGAGGAAGAAGTCAATCGCCTGCGCGAGGCGATCGACAAGGATCTGGTCGTCGAAGGTGACCTGCGGCGCGAGGTGGCCCTGAATATCAAGCGCCTGGTCGATATTGGCTGCTACCGGGGCGTGCGCCACCGGCGTGGCATGCCCGTGCGCGGCCAGCGCACGCGCACGAATGCCCGCACCCGGCGTGGTCCGCGCCGGCAGACGATCGGTGCGAAGAAGGCGGCCCGCAAGTAGCACGGGTGGCGGTCGACGGCTGGCCGCGGCGCCGGGCTGAGGCCGGCATGGCCCGTGGCGAACACAGCGGTGTGGGCGACGCCGGCTGGTGGATGAGGAGAACGGATGGCGGATCGACGGCGAGCTGGACAAACCCGGGGCGGCAAGGCGCCGCGTGTGCGGCGGCGCGACCGCAAGCACGTGCCGCGCGGCTGCGCCTATGTGAAGGCGTCGTTCAACAACACACTGATCACGCTGACTGATCCGGCCGGCAACGTGCTGAGTTGGGGCAGCGCCGGCGCGGCCGGCTTCAAAGGCTCGCGCAAGAGCACGCCTTACGCCGCGCAGGTGGCGGCCGAGGGCGCCGCCCGGCGCAGCATCGAGCACGGGCTGCGCCAGGTGGATGTGTTCGTGCGTGGTCCCGGCTCGGGGCGCGAGGCAGCCATCCGGTCGCTGCAGGCGACCGGCATCCAGGTGCTCTCGATCACCGACGTGACGCCGATCCCGCACAATGGCTGCCGGCCGCCCAAGCGGCGCCGAGTGTAGCGACGAGGGAGAATTCCGGCAGCGGCGCACCGGCGCCCGTGGCGAGCGGTCGACTCGCGCGGCGCAGTGGCAGCCAGACGCCGACAAACGAGATCGCGCCCCGCCCACGGCGGGGCCTCTCTGGCAACGCCACGAGGAGGAAGCATGGCCCGCTACACGGGTCCCGTGTGTAAACTGTGCCGGCGTGAGGGCATGAAGCTGTTCCTGAAGGGCGAGCGCTGCCTGACGCCCAAGTGCAGCGTCGAGCGGCGCGGCTATCCGCCCGGCATGCACGGCCAGCGCCGCGCTCGCAAGGTCAGCGAGTATGGCCTGCAGTTGCGCGAGAAGCAGAAGATGCGCCGCGTCTACGGTGTGCTGGAGCGCCAGTTCCGCCGCACCTACGCCGAGGCCGAGCGCACCGCCGGCGCTACCGGCGACAACCTGATCAAGTTGCTGGAGCGGCGGCTGGACAATGTCGTCTACCGGCTGGGCTTCGCCGACTCGCGCGCCCAGGCCCGCCAGCTTGTGCGCCACGGGCATTTCACTGTCAACGGCCGCCGGACGGACATCCCGTCGTTCTCGGTCAAGCCGAGCGATGTGATCGCTGTGCGTGAGGGCAGCCGCAAGCGTGAGTATTTCCAGACCATCACCCAGCAACTCACGCGGCGCACCGTTGCTCCCTGGCTGAGCCTCGACACCCGCAACCTGTCGGCCCGCGTCGTCGGCCTGCCCGAGGCCGAGGCGATCGATGCCAAGGTGAACCCGCAGTTGATCGTCGAGTTCTACAGCCGCTAGCGATCGAACGACGGCCTGGACGATGGGCGCACCCGCCAGGCCGGTCGGCGTGCATGGTGGTTGTGCCAAGGAGGCGACTTCCTTTGACTGAGATGGCGCTCCCGAAAGTCGAATGCACCCTGACCGGCCAGAACTACGGGCGGTTCGTCATCGAGCCGCTCGAGCCGGGCTATGGCACGACGCTGGGCAACGCGCTGCGCCGCATCCTGCTGTCTTCGCTGCCGGGGTCTGCCATCACCAGCGTGCGCATCGATGGCGTCTGGCATGAGTTCTCGACCATCCCCGGTGTCAAGGAAGACGTGACCGAGATCGTCCTGAACATCAAGAAGATCCGGCTGCGCTCGGCGACGGACCGGCAACTGCGGGGCATGCTCCAGGTGGCCGAGCCGGGTGTGGTGACAGCGGGCGCGGTCCAGTGGCCGGTTGAGGTCGAGTGCATCACGCCCGACCAGCCGATCTGCACCATCGACCAGGGCGGACAGATGGTGACGATGGACTTCGCCATCAAGCGCGATCGCGGCTACGCGCCGGCGGAGACGCAGACCGAGCTGTCGATCGGTGAGATCCCGATCGATGCGATCTTCACACCCATCCCGCGCGTCAACTTCGTCGTCGAGCACACCCGCCGCGGCGACCGCACCGACTTCGACCGGCTAATCATCGAGGTCTTCAGCGACGGCACAGTCGAGCCGTCGACGGCCATCGCTGACGCGGCCCAGATCCTGGTCCAGCACGCCTCGCTGATCGCCAACTTCAATCGCCAGCCGGGACCGGAGACGCGTCAGGCTGCCGGCGGCGTCTATGTGACGCCGGAAGCCGAGGCCAAGGCGCTGGCCGATCTGAACTTGCAGCCGCGCGTGCTCAACGCGCTGCACGGCCGCAAGATCACTCGCGTCGGCCAGGTGCTGGCGATGGACGAAAAGGACCTGCTGGCGATCCGCAACTTCGGGCAGAAGTCGCTCGATGAGTTGCGGGAAAAGCTGGTGCAACACGGATTCCTACCCGAGGCAGCCCTCACCCAGGCCGCGGACGGCGGCAGCGGCGACGAGACGACGACCGGCACGGCCGACCTGTCGATGACCGGGTCGGGGGTGGCCGGGGAGGATGCGGAGCGATGAGACATCGCGTGGCGGGGCGCCGGCTGCACATGTCCGGCGGCGAGCGCAAGCGGCTGCGGCGGAATCTGATGGT
>JADLAZ010000203.1 GCA_020849725.1 Chloroflexota bacterium | reverse complement strand
TGAGCGCCGCGTTGGGGATGAGCAGCGCCAGCGCGTAGGCAGCGAAGCGGTGCAGCGCCTGCAGCCCGGCCAGTAGAATGGCCGACAGGCTCAGCAGCAGCACCGACGGCAGGATGGCGGCAACGAGTTCGGTCGTCAGCGCCTGCTCGGCCGGCGATGGCGGCACGCTGCCCGGCGGCGCGAACAACGTCGTCATGACGTGCACGACGGTGGCGGCGTTGGCCACCAGCAGGCCGACGACGGCGCCGATGCCGAGCAGCGCCAGCGCCAGCAGCGTGCCAATGAGGCGCTGTAGATCCGGGCGTCGCTGACGATCGACGTACTCGCTGAAGACCGGCACGAGCGCGGCTGAGACGACTCCCGAGATCAGGAGATCGAACAGCATCGTGCGCACGTTGTCGGCGATGACGAACGCCTTCATGTCGACCGACACGCCGAAGTAGTAGGACGACAGCATCACCCGGCCGAGCGCCAGCACGCGCGACAGCACGTTGCCGAGCATGATCAGCGCCGCCGCGCCGGCGATGCGCGCCGCCATCGGTGGTGGGGCGGCGCTGGTAGCGCCGGCGATCGGAGCTGTCGCCTCAGGTTTCACGGTCGCTGCCTGGCGCCGGCGGGGTGGCCTGGTAGCGCGCCAGCACGCGCTCGATCAGGCCGGTCGAGGAGGCATTCGGTTCGAGGGGCACGATGTGGATCGTGCCGCCGGTGGCCAGCACGGCGGCCGTCTCCGGCAGTGGCTTGCCGTCCTCCACGCCGGGCGCGGCATAGTCGCCGCCCTTGACATACACGGCCGGCTGCACGGCTGTGACGAGCGCTGCCGCTGTCGTCTCGCCGAAAATGACGGCGTAGTCGACGCACGCGAGCGCCGCTACCAGCTCCGCCCGCTCAGCCGCCGGCACGATCGGCCGCAGCGGTCCCTTGTTGCGGCGCACGCTGGCATCGTCGTTGATGCCGACGACGAGCCGGTCGCCCAGAGCACGGGCGGCCTGGAGCGACCGCGCGTGACCGACGTGCAGCAGGTCGAAGACGCCGTTGGTGAGGACAACGCGCTGGCCGGCGACCCGCAGCCGGGCGCACTCCTCGACCAGCGCGGCGCGCTCGATCACGCGGCCCATGCGCTGCCCCACCGGCACGCGCCGCGCTGCCAGGAGCGGTGACCGGCGCGGCCCGACGGGGTGAGCCGCTGCATCATCCCTCGCTCTCCTCCGCCAGCGCTGCCGCCAACTCGGCGCCCTCAATCGGCTGGTTGCCGCGCTTGCGAACGACGATGCCGGCGGCGACGTTGGCCAGCCGGCAGGCGTCGAGCAAACTGGCTCCCGCCGCGCGCGCCAGCGTCAGCACGGCGATAACCGTGTCGCCGGCGCCGGTGGCGTCGAAGACCTCGGTCCGATTGGTAGCCGGCACATGATGGTACACGCCAGCGGCATCGCGGAGCGACAGGCCGGCGGCGGCGCGGGTGATGACGACCTCGGGCGCGCTAAGGCGGCGCTGCACCTCGGCGATGGCCGCGCGCACCTCGGCCTCTGTCTCGACCGGGCGACCGAGGAAGGCGGCCGCGTCGTGATGATTGCACTTGACAATATCAAAGCCAGCGAAACGGTCCAGATCACCCTGGGTGTCGACCGTCAGCAGCAGACCGGCGCGGCGCGTCAGGTCCCGTGCCCCAGCGATCAGGTTGGGCGTCAGGACGCCGTTCTTGTAATCGGAGACGAGTATGGCTGCGGCAGCCGGCGCCGCGCTCGCCAGTGTCGCCAGCAGGTGGCGCTCGACGGCCGGCGCGAGTGGACGCCGGTCGAGCCGATCGACGCGCGCCACCTGCTGGGGAAAGGTCAGGAAGCCCTCGGCCATGATGCGCGTCTTCGTCGTCGTGCAGCGGTCGGGGTCGATGGCGACGCCGCCGATGTCGACCCCTTGCTCGCGCAGCAGGCCCAGCAGGCGCTGGCCGGCCTCGTCCGGGCCGACGACGCCGAGCTGGCACGCCGGCCCACCCAGGTGACGCACGTTCAGCGCCGCCATGGCCGCACCGCCGATCAGCCAGTGGCGGCGCTCCTCCTCGACGATGATGACCGGCGCCTCGCGCGAGACGCGCGCCACCTGGCCGGTGATGTACTCATCCAGGATGAGATCGCCGATGACCAGCACGGCCTGACCGGGCAGCGCATCGAGCGTGGCGCGCAGATCATTCATGGGCACCGGTGGCCGGCCGGCCGCCCGCGGTCGCGCCGGCTGCCGGGGTGTATTCGGGCGTCGGTACGCGCCGCGGCGCGGCGCTCGGGCCGCA
Source organism: Chloroflexota bacterium (assembly GCA_020849725.1). Next base: position 11,074 of record JADLAZ010000203.1, on the reverse strand, counting down.
GGCAGTATACCGCGTTCGGCCTAGAAGCCCTTCTGGCGCACGGCGGCGATGACGACCGCCAGCCCGAGCGCAAGGAGGCTGAACAGGCCCAGCCGCACCAGCAACAGCGGATTGACCAGCACCGCGAGGATGCTGCCCCCGCCCAGCCCCTGGCCGAGCATCAGGAACCCGATCAGAAAGCCGCCGAGTACCGCCATGGCCGCGGCGATCATCATCGCCGGGCCGCGCTTCATGTTGCTCGCCCGCGCCACCGCCTCGCCGGTCAGGAAGCCCATGAGCAACCCGATCCAGAAGGAAAAAGCTGGCACGAGGCTCCAGATATAGCCGATCGCCGTCGCCACTGCCAGACCGGCTGCCAGCCCGCGCGCCAACAGCCCCGGCGAGACCTGGAAGGTCGGCAGCGGGCGGCCCCGTCCGCAGGCCGGGCAGCGCTGGCCGACCTCGGTATTGATCATGCATTTCGGGCAGATCGGTGTGCCGCAGCGGCCGCAATGGAGCCGCGTCGGCGTGTCGGGATGGCGGGCACACCGGACCTCGGCCGGGGCGTTTGGGAGGCTGCTGGTCGACATCAACGCTGCTCCTGGGGGTGGTCATCACGGCCACCGGAGGAATCTACGCGCCCGGCGCGCTAATGGCTTGCTGCTGGCGTGTGCGGCGGATGGTGTACAGCGCCCAGAAGGCATTCCAGGCAACAACCAGCGCGATCGTCACCACGATCCGCGCCGTGACATTGGGACTGAAGTGGATGTGGACACCGTCGGCGTCGAGCTCGATGGCGCCGACCGGTGTGGCCTGCGTCCGGCCCCCGACGCCACTGCCGCTGCCGCCGCCGTCGGGGGCCGTTTGTCCGCCCGAGCCACTGCCGAAGCCGACCATCGCTTCGATGCTGGCCATCGGGATCACCGTTCGGTCACCGCGCTCGATTGGGTCACCGAACACTCGCCGCACCGTGGCGGCGTCGATGAGTTGCCCGGTGGCCCGTGTCAGGTGTTCGGGCGCGGCCGATGATGGAGGGGGAGCGTGGACGTCAGACGTCTCAGACACCATTGAGGTCCTCCTGCCGTGGCCCCCCGCGGCGGTGGATCAGCGCGGTCGCGGCCATGACCGGCAGCGCGGCCACGATCGGCAGCCAGGGGAGCATGGCCTGGATGCGCACGCGGCGCTCGCCGGCGAGCGTGGCGACAACGATATGATGTGGCGTAGACCGAATCCAGCGCACTGTCAACCCGGGCGCGCGCAGCGAAGCCTCTAGCACCTGGGCGACGGGCGTCACCGTGAGGGTGGCATGCCGGACCGTCGCACCACGGCTGAGCCGGCGTTCCATCGTGAGCGGTCCAATGCGCATGTTGCCCGCCCATCTTGCAGTCCAACTGCGCGCACACGCGGTGCCGCGCCGGGCGCGCGACCTCGGCTCGCCCGACCGCTTCCGAGGAGTCGGCGGGATCCCTACTGGGGCGGACGATCCCAGTTCTTGACGCTGGCCTGGGCCTTCGTCACGGTCAGGAAGATCGTATCACCACGCGGGATCTCGGAGATGAAGGTATTAGGCACGTACATCGACTTGCCAGAGGTTGTGCCACCCCGGTTGGCGATCTCGATGTAGCCCTCATTGATCGCCACGATCTGGCCGAGCGTCACTTCCTGACTGTCGTACACGTCCTGACCGACGAAATACTTGGACTTGGGCTTGCTGTCCTTGCGTCGGAAGATCATGCCTCTCCTCCTTCTCGCGGCGGCTGCGGCCGCCGCGTCACCGTTAAGTCTCGCACGGCGGACCATGCTGTCAACTGGCATCAGGTCGAGCATCGGCGCCGTGGGTAAGTCCGCTGTGTACCGGCATCATAGCAGAAATCGCGGCCGCACTGTCAGGCGCGCAGGCCGACGCCAGCCACGACGACGAGGCTGACCAGCAGCACGCCGGCAGCGGCGATGACCAGCGCCGGCAGCGCCGCGCGGCGACGCCAGGCGCTCTCAGCCGCGACCACCAGCGTCACCCAACTCGCCACCAGCCAGGTCTGCTGCAGCGACCACGTGGGCAGGGGGCGATCGCGCGGCAGCCAGGTCCAGGCTGCGCCGGCCACGATCAGCGTCAGCAACCCGGCCGCTAGCGACAGTTGCCAGGCGATGACGCGCCGGCGGAGCCGCGGTTGGCCCAACTCGCGTGCCTCCACCCAGCGTGCCGCCAGGCCGGCCACGGCCAGCGTTGCCAGCGCTAGCGCGGCGGCGAGTGCCGCGCCGGCCGCTGGCCGCCAGGCCGCGTCGATTGGCAGCCCGCGTGTGACCGCGGCCGCACTGCCGGCCGTGTCAGCGAGGATCACCAGGCCGAGCACACCGAGCGGCAGCGTGACCCCGAGGCCCGGCGAGCGCCACCAGAAGCCGGCCACGAGGTAGAGCGCCAGCGCCAGGCTGGCGGCGGACTGGAGCGCGTCAGTCGTGCGCGCCGGCAGCCAGCCGAGGGCGTCGTTGGTCTCCAGCCAGCGGAGACTGACACCGACCAGCGACGCCAGCAGCATCCCCTGCGCCAGCGCTGCCGCGCCGAGGCGCCGCCCGTGCTGACCACGGCGCGCCGCCAGCAGTGCCAGCGCGTGACCGGCGCTGCCAGCCACCAGCAGCAGCACCAGCGCCGCCGACGGCGGCGTCATGTCCACTGCGTCCGGCCAGATCACGACGTGGATAGGCGGTCGAGCGCGGCCTCGATCTCGGCGCGAACGGGCAGGCTGGACTGGGCACCGGCGCGGGTGACGGCCAGACCGCCGGCGGCCGCGCCCCGCCGCGCCGCGTCGAGCAGCGGCAGGCCGGCCGCCAGCCCGGCCGCCAGCACGCCGCAGAAGCAATCACCCGCGCCGGTCGTGTCGACCGGTGTCACTGGCAGCGCCGGAATGCGGCTCAGGCGCGCGCCGTCCCAGACGACGACGCCGTCGCCACCGAGGGTGACGATGACCTGACGCGGGCCGTGCGCCGCCAGCCGCGCCAGCGTCGCCGCGTCAAAGGTGAGGGCCGGCGTGCCGAGCAGGTCGGCGGCCTCGACCTCGTTGACGATCAGGAGATCGACCTGGCTCAGCAGCGGCGCGATCGCCGGGTTCCAGGGTGCGGCGTTGAGTAGCGCCGACACGCCGGCGCGCCGGGCCGCCGCCAGCCCGGCCGCGACCGCGTCGAGGGGGATCTCCAGTTGCTGCAAGAGGACGTCGCCAGGGGCGAAAGGGATGGCCGCGGCCATCAGCGGCGTCACGGCATGATTGGCGCCGGACGCGACGATGATCAGATTCTCGCCAGCCGCGTCGACGCCGATGAGGGCGACGCCCGAGGCCTGACCGGCAAACCGGCGCACGCCGGTACAATCGATGCCTTCGCGCCGCAGATCGGCCAGCCGGTCGTCGCCGTAGGCGTCGTCGCCGAGACCGCCAACCATCGCCACGGCGCCGCCGGCGCGCGCCGCGGCCAAAGCCTGGTTGGCGCCCTTGCCCCCGCCATGGACCGCGAACGTGCCGCCGAGTACGGTCTCGCCCGGCCGCGGCAGCCGCGCCACCTGCACGACCAGGTCGGAATTGATGCTGCCCAGGACGATGACCCGCCCCATCTGGCTTGCCTCCTGTCTGAACCTGGCGTCACCGAACGCGATAGTCGATCGCGGTTGCTACGCTGACGCTCAGCCGCGCCGGCGCGGGAGTCGCCACAGCAGCGCCGAGCGCACCTGGCGCCAGGCGCGCTCGGCGCGCGTCACCTGCGGCATCGTCAGGGGCTGGCCACCATAGCGCTCCTGGACATACAGGCTGGCGATCATGTCGGCCGCGCCGGCCGCTTCGGGCGCGACGCGCCCAACCTCGCCGGCCAGCTCGAACGGTGTCGTGCTGGGACTGGTCGGCAATCCTGCCCAGCGCCCCAGCCACAGCAGGCGGCCGTACCAGCGGCCGGCGCCGCTGAGCCGGCGAACGCTGCTCCACCACAGTGCCGACAAACCCGCCACCGCGACCAGTCCGGCCAGCAGCAGCAGTTGCACCAGGCGCGCGGCGATAGCCAGCCAGGCCGGTGGCTGGTCCGACACCGCCACTGCCGGATCGGGTGCGAGCGGAGCGGCTGCGTCCGGCGCCGGCGTAGGCGCGGCCAGGACGATGGCCGGTGGCGCGACCGCGTCGCCGCGCGTCTGCTCAGTCTGGGCTGGTGTCGCTTCAAACGGTACCCAGCCGTAGCCGGCGAAGTACAGCTCGGCCCAGGCGTGGGCGTTGCGCTCGCGCACCAGCCGGCCGCCTTCGGTCGGCTCGCCCGGGCTGTAGCCAGTGACGACGCGCGCGGGGATGTCCAGTGTCCGCGCCAGCACGGCCATGGCTGACGCGAAGTGCTCGCAGTAGCCACGCCGGCCCTCAAACAGGAAGTGATCGACGACATCGCGCCCGACCGGTGGGGCGGGGGTCAGCTCGTCATAGGGGAGCGTCCGCAGCGCGCGCTCGAGCGCCCGCGCCCGGTCGTAGTCGGTGCGGGCATCCTGCGTGATGAGCCGGGCGAAACTGGTGACGCGCCCCGGCAGGTCCGGCGGCAGCGCCAAATAGCGGTCACGCAGCCAGGCCGGCGCCACACCGGCCGCGCGCAGGTCGGCGGCAGCCGGCTCCGCCGCGGCGACCTGCACCTGGTAGATGGCGCCGGGTGCGAGCGGCGTTGTCGTGAAGACGGCCTCGACATCCTCGTAGCGTGGCGCATAGCCAGTCAGCACCACCTCGGCAACGGTGCCGCCGGCCGTTGTCGTGACGGTGGCGAGGATGCCACGCTGCCGCCGGAGCCGGTCGATCTCGGTGCGGATGGCGACTGCGTCGCGCTCACCCTGGGCCGAGGCCGCTTGCAGGTCCTGGCGCCGGCCGGGGTCGGCGTCGGCGCGCGCTGGCGCCAACTGCGTGGCCTGGCGCAGCCGGCTGAGCAGCGGTTGGACGACGGCCGGCAACTGGGCCGCCTCGGGGCTGAACGGATCGATGCGCGTGCGGTCGAAGTGCACCCAGCCGACGCGCACGTTGACCGGCATCGCCGCGCCGACGAACTGGCCCGGTGTGAGCAGCAGCACGCCCTTGGGGCGCAGCAGCGTTACTGATGCACCGACAGGTCGGGCCGTGACTGGCTCGACCGGCAGCCGAACAGACGGCCCCAGCAGCACCTGAGACGAATACAGGGTGCCGCTGCCATCGGCTGCGCTGACACTGTCCGGGGTGGTCGTCTGCCAGCCGCGGCCGGTGTAGCGATCATACGTGACACCGCGCAGGTAGCGCGGCGCGGAGCCAGCCGTTAGCGCGACCGGCTCCTCCGACAGCTCCGGCGAGCCGCCGATCTCGAAGCTCGGGCCGAAGCCGGCATAGCTGCCGCCGTTGCCGGGGCCGCCCTGGATCTGCTGCAGAGCGCTGCTGAACGTCGATTCCAGGGCGCGCCAGGGCTGGCTGACGTGCTCCAGTGCCGTCACGAGCCGCCCGTCCCGGCTGAGGGCTGGGAGGAAGCCGCCCAGCAGGGCCAGCACGAGCGCCAGCGTCGCGCCGATCCCGACCAGGCGCCAGCGCAGCCGCCCGGGCGCCACGATGCCTTGCGCGCTCCAGTGCGCCGCGCGCCATGTCGCGTGCGTGCTGGCCAGGAACACCAGCATGCCTACCAAGTAGAGCGCCAGCGGCAGCGGATTCGTGTTGCCAGTCAGGCCGAGCGTGACCGTCAGCGCTGCCCCGGCAGGGATGAGGCACCACCAGACCCAGCCGTGGCGGCTGGCGCACCAGGCCGCGGCGTGAGCCAGCAAGACCAGCCCAGCCGTCAGCGCCGCCGTGGTCAGGACGGGGTCGGCCGGGACCGTGCCGCGCTGGAGCGCGTCGAGCCAGGTGAACAGGCGCGAGGCCAGGACCTGCACGCGCTCGTCCCAGCCACCGCCGGCGGGCGCCGCCAGCACCAGCGCCAGCCCGCCGGCGCCGAGCAGCGCCAGCCAGTGCGCCACTAGCGGCGGCAGCGCCGACCAGCGCGCGAGCAGGCGCCCAGCAAGCAAGCCCAGCGCCGGCGCCAGCAGGATACCGGGTTGCCCGTTCAACCAGCCGGCCGCGCTTGCCGCTGCGGCGACGGCATACACGACGACGGCCAGCGATAGCAGCGCATCGGGCGGGCCAAGGAGACGCGACTCCTGCGCGGCTGGTGCGGCGGCGCTCTCGGCGACGATCATGGCCGCGCTCTCCCTGGCCGGCGCGGTGGCCGACTTGCCGGCGGGCCCGCATCGAGATGGCTCAGCGCCATGGCTACGTCGTCCTCGCGGTTGAGGACAACCGTCGATACACGCAGTGCCGCCAGATGCCCCACCAGCAGCAGCGGACTTTCTGGCCCGCCGAAGGTGCCCGCGTCGACGAGGACCGCGCTCGCGTGGATGCCGCTGCGCACCAGGGCGCCCAGCTCCGGCGTCCAACGCTCGTCGGTCGTCGGCGTCACGATCAGCAGCGTGCTGTGGCGGCGGAACCGGACCGCCTCCGCCATCAACAGCACACCCAGGCTGACGCTGCCGGCCGGCTGCAGCACGGACAGCGCTTCCAAGAGCTTCGTCAACTGGCGCGGCCCGCGATCGACGGGCAGCACCTCGTGATGTTGACCGGCGGCCAGCAGGCCGATCGCCCGCTTCTGCTCCAAGAAGTGCGCCCCCAATGAGGCTGCCAGCACCACGCTGAACTCGCCGGTCGACCGGCGCCATGGCTCGCGCGCGCCCCCGGCCAGCGCCGGCACATCAGCGTCGGAGTGGGCGGTCCGGTCCATGTCCAGCACGATCCAGATGTCGGCCGTCGGGTCTTGCTCGAACTCCTTGGCGACCAGCCGGCCGAGGCGTGCCGTCTGTGCCCAGGCAATGCGGTTGAGGCTGTCACCGGGCGCGTAATCCCGCAGGCCGCCGGCGGTCGGGCTGACATGCGGCGTGCGGATGTGCGTCCGGCTGTCGCCGGCCAGGTCACCGCCGGGCACGGTCACCCGCGGCAGGGGCACGACGGTGGGATAGACAAGCACCTCCCGTGTGCCGCGCACGGGACGGTCGACCGGGAACAGCCCGAACGGGTCCCCCGACCGCAGGCTAACGGGGCCAATCTGGAAGCGGCCGCGGTGGGTCAGCACCGCGCTGACGGTCCACTCGCGCACGCCGTGACCCGGCAGCGGCGTGACGAGATCGGCGCGATGCCCGGGCAACGTCGATTGATCGGCCACCTCGATCCAGAGCTTGCCCAGCCGACTAGTGTTCTCCAGGCGCAACCGCTCCGTGAACACCTGGCCGACCTGACCACGCTCCATAGCCGGTCGCCGGCTCAGATGCACGCCCCGCAGGCTGACCAGGCTCCAGATGAAGGCCAGCAGGCCCAGGCCGACCAGCGCATAGAACAGGCGGTCGAGCAGCGGCCAGCCAGTCAGGAGTGCGGCCAGGAGCACCGCGGCCGTGATGATGGCCAGCTTGACGGCCGTCATTGGCGCGGGCCGACGCGCGCCCCAGGCACCGGCACCAGGAGCAGCAGATCATCGACGATATCGCGTCCGTCCACATTCTTCATGCGGGCGGCCGGGCTGACGATGACGCGGTGGGCCAGGGTGGGGCCGGCCAGCTCTTTCACATCATCCGGCACGACATAGGCCCGACCGCGCAGCGCCGCCAGCGCCCGCGCCGCGTGGAACAGCGCCAGCGAGCCACGTGGGCTGGCGCCCAGATAGACATCATCGTGCCCTCGCGTCGCCTCGGTCAGCAGGACGATATAGTCCTTCACTGCGGGATCGGCGTAGACCTCCTCGACTGCGCGCTGCGCCAGCTTCAGGGCGCGCGTGTCGGTCACCTGAGTCAGCTGATCGAGCGGATGGCCGTGGGCCTGCCGGTCGAGCAAGGCCAGCTCACCGGCCCGGCCGGGATAGCCAAGCGCCATCCGCACCTGAAAGCGGTCCAACTGCGCTTCCGGCAAGGGAAACGTGCCCTCGTACTCGATCGGATTCTGCGTTGCCAGCACAATGAAGGGCGCGGGCAACGGGTAGGTCTGCCCGTCGACGGTGATCTGCCGCTCCTCCATGCTCTCCAGCAGCGCCGACTGGGTCTTGGGCGTCGCCCGGTTGATCTCGTCGGCCAGCACCAGATTGGCGACGATCGGCCCGGGCCGGAACTCGAAGTTGCTGGTGCGCTGGTTGTAGATCGAGACGCCGGTGATGTCGCTGGGGAGGAGGTCCGGCGTGAACTGGATGCGGCGGAAATGGCAGCCTAAGCTGGCCGCGATTGCCTTCGCCAGCACCGTCTTGCCCACACCCGGCACATCCTCGATCAGGACATGGCCGCCACACAGCAGGGCGACCAGCGCCAGCTCGATCTCGCGCCGCTTGCCGACAATGACCTGCTCGATATTGTCAATCAAGCGTTCGGCGAACGCTGTCACCTCACGCATGCACGCCCTGCACTCCACTACGGTCGCATCGTCCGTACACCACGGTCGCGCCATCTCTGGCAGAGTATAGCAGCCGTGCGGCGGCGTCCAGCGTCGGGCACGCCACCCTGCATACGCCGGCCGCCGCGCTCGGGTTCCGTGTCAGGGGGCTGCCGCGTCGGCGCAACCTGCCCAGCTTGCGCCTGCCGGCGCAGCGTGATAGACTGGAACACCGGCGGGGTGTAGCGCAGCCCGGTTAGCGCGCAGCGTTCGGGACGCTGAGGTCCGGAGTTCAAATCTCCGCACCCCGACTGGAAAACCCCCTGCAACACGGGGGTTTTTGCTTGCCCGTGGCGCAAGAGTCGCGAGAATGCCACACCAGAAGCGCGCGGTCGGCTAGGCGCGGGCACGCCGCCGGACCCATCGCCCCAGCCGGCCACGCCAGCCGGCCGTTGGCTGCGCGGTGCGCTCCAGATCGGCGATATAGGCCGACTTGCGGCGCCAGTCGGCCTCGACATCGTCCAGCCGCGCCTGCAGCATCTGCTCGCGTTGGCAGGACGCCGCGAGTTGCTCGGCCAGGTGACGGCGTTGTGCCTCCAGCTCGCGCAGCAGAGCGAAAATGCCCTGCCGCCCGGCCAGCGCCGGATCGTCAGGGGCGGTTGCCGGCGCCCGCACCGCCGAGACGATCGTTCCCGACAGTCCCGGCCAGCACCAGCCGCCGTCGCCCAGGGACTCGTCCAGCACCCGACTGACGCCCGGCCAGGAAGGCTCGATACCGTCGTGGAAGGCTATCACCCCACCCGGGACCAGCCAGCGCTGCCAGGCCGCCAGGTCGCGCGCGACCGCCTCGTAGTCATGGTTGGCGTCCAGGTACAGCAGCCGGATCGGGCCACCCTGCCAATCTCGGCCGGCCGTGGCCGAGTCGGCCACGATGATCTCGACGTGGTCGGCGACGCTGGCACTCAGCAGGTTCTGGCGGAACTCGGCGAGCGTCCCGGTGGCCAGCGAGGCCGGCACGAGGGGACTGCCGTCAAAGAGGTCGACCGCGTGCACGGGTTCCCGGCCACCGGCCCGGCTGCCGGCGGCCAGGAAGATGGTCGACAGGCCCTTCCAACTGCCCACCTCGACGATCGCGCCGTCGCCTGGGCCGTGCCGTGCCAACTGGTACAGCAGCGCCCGCTCGTCCGGCGAGCACCAACCCTCGACCCGCAGCCGGGCGACAAGCGTATCCAGCCGGCCAAGCTCGGCGGTGTCGTCGCCGCTCACGCCCCCTCCAGCCACCACGCGACGGGCCGCGCTCCTGACAGCCTGGGTCACGTCACAGATGATGGCCAGGGCCGGGCCGCCTGTCAACTGAGCCGGCGCCAACCCAGCCGGGTGGCCGTCAATTGCCCCGTCCGAGGGCGCATGCTAGCATTGGGCAGCATTGGGCAGGCGCGCGGGTGTGAGGTCGAACGGACAGCGAACGCGGCACAGGAGGAGATCGCCATGCGCTTCTTTCTGGACACCGGCAGCATCGACGAGATCAGGGCAGCCAAGCGACTCGGAATTCTAGCCGGCGTGACGACGAATCCGTCGCTGCTGGCCAAGGAGAAGGGCAACCGCACCTTCCGCGAAACGGTCCGCGAGATCTGCGAGATCGTCCAGGGGCCAGTCAGCGCAGAAGTCGTCGCCGACAACGCCGACGAGATGATTCGCGAGGGCCGCGAGATCATGACCTGGCACGAGCATGTCGTCATCAAAGTGCCGATCGGCGCCGAGGGGCTGGTGGCAATCAGCACGCTGGCGAGCGAGGGCGCCAAGATCAATACGACGCTGATCTTTAGCGCCAATCAGGCACTGCTGGCGGCCCGCGCCGGCGCGACCTATGTCAGCCCGTTCATCGGCCGGTTGGACGACATCTCTCAGGACGGGTTGCAACTGATTCGGGATTGCTCCACGATGTTCCGCATGCACCAGATCGAGACGAAGGTGCTGGCGGCCAGCCTGCGCGGCCCCACCCATGTCTTCGGCTCAGCGCTGGCCGGCGCCGACGTGGCGACAATGCCGTACAAGGTGCTGCTGTCGTGCCTGACGCACCCGCTGACGGACGCCGGCTTCAAGCGCTTCACCGAGGACTGGAAGGCCAGCGGCCTGAGCATCTTCGAGATGGCGCGCACCGGCGACTGAGCGGCCAGACGGCGCGAGCGGGTATCCGGTCAGCGACCGGAGGGAGCGGCGGCATGGGCACACCGGCAACGACGCGTCCAGGTGGCGAAACACCACCCCTGGAAGACCTGCAGGAGCGGGCGCGGGAGATGCGCCGCTGGATCGTCAAGAGCACTACCCAGGCCGGCTCCGGCCATCCCTCCTCGTCGATGTCGGTAACGGAAATCCTGGTGGCGCTCTATTTCGGCGGCGTCCTGCGCTACGACCCAGCCCGGCCGGACTGGCCGGAGCGTGACCGGTTCATCATGTCCAAGGGCCACGCCTCGCCAGGGCTGTACGCCGCGCTGGCGCTGGCCGGCTACTTTCCGGTCGACGATCTGATGACGCTGCGCCAGATCGGCAGTCCGCTCGAGGGGCACCCCAACATGCGCCGCCTACCAGGTGTCGAGGCGTCGACCGGCAGCCTCGGTCAGGGGCTGTCGATCGGTGTCGGCACGGCGCTGGCGGCGCGGCTCGATGGCCGGCCTTCTCGCACCTACGTCGTGCTTGGTGAT
>JADLAZ010000202.1 GCA_020849725.1 Chloroflexota bacterium | reverse complement strand
GCACCAGATAGTCGTACTTGGCCCAGGTGTCGCGTCCCTGACTGTCGACGAAGACGCCCGGCGCCGGCTCGATCTCATTCCAGGCGAACTGCTGGCGGGCATAGGTGATGCCGGCCTCGCGCAGCATCCGCGCCGTGCGATTGACCTTGGCGCGCTCGACCTCGAAGTGCAGAAACGTATTCGCGCCCAGTGCGCGCGGCGTTGGCCGCAGCGCTGTCGTCTCCGCGCCCCACACGCCGCCGCGCCCGAGGTAGCCGTCGAGGCCCGCCGTCACACCGGCCAGCGCCAGGCCGACCACCAGCGTCAGCGCCGCCGCTGCCGCCCGGCGCGCCGTCGTCCATCCCATGCCGGTCAGCCTAGCAGAGCCGCGCGTCATGGTCGAGCCGGTCCGCCGCTAGCGTTGCGCGCTTCACCGACCAGTCGATGCTCCATCCAAGCCCTCCCGCCGATGATGACGCGCGGCAGCGCGCGATGGATGTGATCGGGTGATCGACGGCGCCGGTCAAGCCTGACTCAGGCGGCGCGCCCGGCCGCGGCGCACGAGCAGCACCGCCCCGGCGGCAGCCGCCAGCACCAGCAGCGCCGCGGCCACCGCGCTCAGCGCCGCCAGCCACCACGGCGCTGGACCCTGCGCGGCCGCGGCCAGCCCCGCCGCCCCGGCCAGCAGCCCGGTCAGCGCACCGGCCAGCAGCGGCCGGCCCAGCGGCAGGCGCGCGCGCCACAGCAGCGCCGCTCCCACCCCGGCCATGACCACCTCGGCCGCGACGGTGCTGACGGCCGCGCCCAGCGCCCCCTGCGCCGGGATCAGCAGCAGGTTGAGCGCCAGGCTCACGCCCGCGCCGGCCAGCGCCAGCGCCGCCAGCGGTCGATCCTGGTGGCGTGCCCGCAGCGTGACGCCGGCCACCCCCGAGACGACCAGCGCCGGCAGCGCCCAGCGCAGCACCAGCAGGGGCGGCCCGGCGCCGGCAAACCGCTCGCCCAGCAGCAGATTGAGCAGCGGCTCGATCACCAGCGGCGCCAGCAGCGCCATCGTCGCCGCCAGCGCCAGGCCGCCGGCTAGAATCGGCGCGCTCAAGCGCCGAGCATGTCGCTCGTCACCCGCGGCGAAGGCACGCACCAGCGGCGGGTAGAGCGCCGCCAGCGCCATGGCCACGGCCAGATTCAGCCCGGACAGGACACCAGCGGCGGCGTGGAAGCGGCCGACCTCGTCCGTCGGCCACCACTGGCTGATGATGATCGCGTCGGAACGCGCGCCGATCTGTGTCAGCAGCACCCAGGCCGTCACCGGCGCGGTCTGCAGCACGGTCTCGCGCCACAGGCCCGTATCCAGCCGCGGCCGCGGCCGACCGTGCCGGCGGGTGACGACCACCAGCGCCAGCGCCAGGCTGCCCACACCGGCCAGGATGCCACCGCCACCGACGGCGACCAACCCCATCCCAAGCAGCAGCCCACCGCCGACGAGCAGCGTCCGCAGCCCCTGGCCGACCGTGACCAGCGTCGCCTCGGCGACCATGGTCTCGGCCGCGCGCAGCGCCGCCCGCAGCGAGCCGGCGACGATCTCCAGACCGCTGCCGACGGCGAAGGCCAGCGTCAGCGCCAGCGCCGCCGGTGGGTAGCCGAGCACGACTGCACCGGCGCCCGCGACCGCCACCGCTGTCGCTAGCAGCACCGCCCGCAGCGGCAGCAGCGCCCCAAGATAGCGTGCCGCCGGCCGGCCGGCTGCCATCGCCCGGACCGTGACCGTGTCGACGCCGGCATCGGCGGCGACCAGCGCCAGCGACGCCACCGCCGACGCCATCGCGTACAGCCCCAGTCCCTCGGGCCCGAGCAGCCGGCCGACCAGCAGCACAACGATCAGCGACGTCAGCCGCACGCCGGCCTGGGCCGTCAGCAGCGCCGTCGTGTTCGTCGCCAGCCGGTTCACGCCGCTCATTCCTCTTTCGAGACCAGCTTGCCCCGCCGACCATGCCGGCCGTCCGGGCGCCCCCTCGCGATCCTACCCGACGCTGACGGGTCGAAGGGACACTGGCCGATCGGCCAATAGACGCGGCCCCGGCCGGTGACTAGGATACAGTTCGGCGCGCACCGGCGCGCTCCCACGGCGGGCCACCGCCACGGGTCCGCGAGAGTCGGAAGGAGAGGCTAGATGACGAAGCAGTGTACCGTCCGGCCGCTGCCGTTCGATGCTCGCCTGGCGCAACGCGGCGGCCTGGCCGTTACGTCCGCCGCACGGGGCTGTTGACGCGGCGCCGCTAACCCAGTCAGCCCAGTTGCCCATACCGGCCGGCGTGCGTTGGGCGCATCGCTGACTGACCGGCCCGCCCGCGCGGCCGATGCGCCGCGACACGATTGACGGGTTGGCCCGCGCTGCTCGCGCCTACCGGCTCTGGCCTGGGGCCGCCACCTTTGACTCGAACGACCGGTCCAGGCTCGGACGAGCTGGGCCGCTCCAGGAGAGACGCCGCCATGCACGGTCTCCACGTCGACAGCCTTCACGTACACGTCGCCTACCAGCACGACCGGTTTCATGCCGAGGTCGCCCGCGACCGGCTGGCCGACCAGGCCCGTGCGGCCCGCCCGCCGACTGTGATCCGACGATGGGACTGGCTCGCCATACTGGTCGCCGCACTCGGCCTCGTCGCCGGCGCAGCAGCCAGTCGGTAAGCCGCCGTGCCGGCTGGCGCTGGCGGCGCCTACACTGTCGCCAGCGCCAGCCGCCGCGCGCCGGCCAGCACGCGCTCAGACCACCAGTCCAACTCGACCTGCTCGCGGGTGCGCAGCGCCGCCGTCGCGCCGTTGGCGACACCCAGCAGCTTCGGCCAGCCGAGCTGGAGGAACCCGCCCAGCAGCGCCAGATCGAGCTGCGGCGCCCACCAGGCGTCGTCGAACGCCGCGCCGAGCCGTCGCGCCAGCGCCGCGCGGTAGCACGCGATCGCCACCTCCTTCGTCACCGGCAGCCGGGCCGAGTTCACAGCCAGGTACCAGGCCAGGTCGACCACCGCCGGCGCCGGCCCGACGACGGCCCAGTCGAGCAGCACCACCTGCCGTGGCGGGCCGGCCAGCAGCCCCAGGTTGCCCAGCTTCCAGTCGCCATGGACGATGGTCTGTGGCCCACGCGCCAGCGCGGTCGCCAGCGGCGTCGGGTCGGCCAGCAGCGGCTGCACGACCGCCACCACGGCCGGCGCCATCAGGTCCGGCAGCAGTGCCCAGCCCGCGCCGATCAGCGGCGGGATCGGGTCGTCGCCGTTCGCTTCGCGCGCGACAACGGCCGGCGCCAACTCCCGGTAGTGGTCGATCAGGGCGCAGAAGCCGAGTGCCGGGTCGGCCCGATGCGGCTGCTGCCAGAAGGTGGCATGCATCGCCGCCATGGCGTCGAGAAAGAACGCATTGTCGTCGGCGGTGATCGGCGCGTCGCCCGGCGGGACCAGCGCCGCACCCAGGTCGCGCAGCAGGATCGCCCAACCGTCGCCATCGCGGGCGCAGGCGACATACCCAGTCGTGATCTCTGGCGGCAGACCTGCGATCAGGCCCGCCTGCCAGGCAGCGATGGCCCGGCCCTGCCGGTCGTCGGTGGTTCGCATGATCCAGTCCCAGGCCCGGTTGATGCGCTTGACGATGTAGCGATCCGGCGTCGGACCGTCCGTCTCGATCGCCAGGAAGCGGCTGCCGGACAGCGAGTCGGCGGAGTGAAACGGCCGGTGACGCACCGCCGTTACCGGCTGGCCGGTCAGCGCCGACAGTGCCGCCGGCTCAAGCATCGCCTCGACGGTCGCGAAGAGATCATTCCGCATGCTGAACCTCCCGGTTGGGCGCGCCGACCCGACGGTCCCGATGGTGTCTCGATCATGCATCACGCATCACGAGGTACGCAAAGGTCGTGACGCTGTAGATGTACTGGCCCGCGCGGGCGCAGGTCGCCAGATCGTCGAGCCAGCGATCATACTCCTCGGCCGTGACGCCATCGCCGCCCACTGCGACTGCCCGCCAGGACCGCGCATAGATGGCCCCGGCGCTCCTCGCGTCGAACGCATGCTCGATCGTGACCGTCGCCGCCTCACGGACGATGGTGAAGCCGGCGTGACGCAGTTCGCCGTGCAGCCGCCGTCCGATCCAGGGGTCGCGGGCGCGGTCGGCGATGGCGCGCAGCACGCGCCGCCCAAGCGCGCGATCGCGGCTGTTGTACACGCGCGTATCCTCATCCGAGTTGACCGCCAGCAGCCGCCCCCCCGGTCGCAGCACGCGGCGCACCTCGCCCAGCACCCGCGCCGGGTCATCACAGAAAGCCAGCACGCTGACGCACGCGGCGGCGTCGAAGTGGCCATCGGCGAAGCGAAGCGCGTGGCCGTCACCCGCCTCGAAGCGCACATGGCCGCTGGGGTCCGGCGTCAGCCGACACGCCAGTGCAACTGCTGCCGGCGACGGGTCCACTCCGATGATCATGCCGTCGGGCGCGACCAGCGGCGCGGCCAGCCGGGCCAGACTGCCGCCACCGCAACCGAGATCGAGTACCCGCTCGCCCGGCGCCAGCGCCAGTTGATTCAGCAGGTGAGCCAGCTTCGCTTGCGCGCTCGGGGATTGGCGCTGCTCTTCTAGCGCCAGCATCTCGTCGGTCTCGAAGTCCATGGTCGCTGCTCGCTCGGGGTGCCCGCCGTCGCTGGCGGCCTGGTTGGGGTGCGCCAGCCGGTGCGGCCGACACACCCCGGGTCGTCGCTCAGTCGGCGGCCGCAGCCGCGGCCGAGCGCACATGGTCGCACGCCTGCAGCACCTCGTCGCGGAAGGTGTCGAAGTCGATCTGCAGACCATTGATGTAGGTGCTCCAGCCAGCGCTCGACTTGGCGTAGTGCACCGCGTCCTCAATCTCCGCCTGAGTCGCGCCGTTGAGCTTGGCGACCTCGGTGTGGAACACCTGGCAGTAGCGGCACTTCGTTGACGCCGCGATTGCCACGCCGATCAGCTCGCGGTACTTGTTGGGGATCGGGCCCGGGTCGAACTGGACAGCCTTGAACAGCCGCCACTCCAGCTCCAACGTGTTGTCGGGCACTTCCTTGAACATGCTCGGCACCAGACCGAACATCGACTCGATCTCGGCGTACACTTGCTGGCGGGTCATGGCACTCTCCTCCTGGGTAAACCCTGTCGCCTCAATAAAGATGCGTTCTCATCGTTGGCGCGTCTGGCGGTCTGGTCGCGGGGCGCACATCCCCGGCGGCCCACGCGACGCGGCGCGGTCGTCCACGGTGATCTCCTCCAGGAGTGGCGGTGTTGGCGTCTTTGGCGTCCTTGCGCCGCTCAGGCCGGAGCCGCCGTCGCCACGTCGGCATCCTCGCCCTCAGCCGGCAGGTCGTAGACCCGCACCCCCGAGCAGTAGAGCCAGTGGCGCTCAATCAGGCCGCCCACGACCTCGAAGACATGGCTCTGGTGCGAGACGCACGGCGCGCCATCCTGCGCGTCGCGCCAGTGCAGCTCCCACTGCAGCGCCACCACCGGCCCATCGCCGATCGCGCGGTGCCGCGCGACCGTGAAGCCATCCCGTCCGGTGAACCACGGGTCCATCAGGTCGGCGATCTCGCCGGGGCCGTCCCGGAAGCCGTCGGTGCCGGGCGTGTGAACCTCCCAGGTCGCCGCCGGCGCGTACAGCCGCATCGCCGCCGGCAAGTCGCGGGCGGCCAGCGCCGTGACAAACTGCTCGACGGTCTCGCGTGAAGTCGCCATTGATGTCCCCTCCTCGTGGTGCCTGGCGTGCGTCCGAACTGACGCCACTGTAGCGACCACGGGCAGGGGTCACATCGGGAGAAACTCCGATTCTGACCCGGCCACACGCAGGGCGGCCGGCGCCGTCGGTATCGGGCGAACGACTGACCGCGCGTCAGCGCCGACAGGTGAGGGTGGCTAGATGTGGGGCTGGGAGCGACCCAGCCCGGCTCCCGCTCGGCTCATACGGCGGTGCTCTCCCAGGCGGCGTCCCGCAGCCGTCCCACGTCGCGCAGCGGCGGCGCGCCGAAGAGCCGCTTGTACTCCCGACTGAACTGCGAGGCGCTATCGTAGCCCACGCGGTAGCCGGCGTCGGCCGCGTCGAGCTGCTCGCCGAGCATCAGCCGGCGGGCCTCCTGAAGGCGCAGCTGCTTCTGGTACTGCAGCGGACTCAGCGCCGTGACCGCCTTGAAGTGCTGGTGAAAGCTCGACACGCTCATCCCCAACTCGCGCGCCAGCGCCTCGATTTGCAGCGGCCGGTCGAAGTCGTGCCGCAGCCGCGCGACAGCCTCGGCGATGCGGTGGGCGGCGCCCCCCAGCACCGCGACCTGTCCGAGCCGATCGCCCTGCTCGCCCCGCAGCAGCCGGTAGACGATTTCCCGCGTGATCAGCGGTGCCAGGAAGGGCGCGTCGGCCGGAGCGTCCAGGAGCCGGACCAGCCGCAGCACGGCGTCCAGCAGGCCCGCGTTCAGCGGACTCACGTCGATGGCCGGCACGGCGGCCTGGCCCCGCGGGGGGTGGCCGGCCTCGACCATGACCGAGCTGACGAGAGCGGGGTCGAGCCGGAGGACGAGGCCCAGGTAGGGGCGTTCCGGCGACGCCTCGGTGATCCGGCCGGCGATGGGCAGCGCCGCGGTGGCGATGAGGTAATGGTCGGGGTCGTAGCGGTAGCGGCGCTCGCCGAGCAGGACCTCCTTGCTGCCCTGGGCGATCACGCAGAAGACCGGAGAGGTCACGCCGTGCCCCAGTTCGGTGGGCGCGGCGGCGCGGTGCAGCTTCAGCCCGTCCAGCGGGGTGGCCGTCCCGTCGTCGCGGACGGCCCGCGCGATGCGCTCGACCAACTCGTCATGGCCAGCGCGCGCGCCGTGCGCCTCGGCCAGTACCGGCCGGCGGCTTGTCGAAGCCATGGAAGCCCCTCTCCTCGTCCCTGCATCGCCATCGCCACATGTTACAGGATAGTACAACGATGCCGGAGGATCGTGTCACTGCGCCACGCTCGCGCTCCTCATACTTCTCCACAGGAGGGAAGATCGCGCCAGCCCTCCCGAGTAGCCAGCCCCACTGAGAGGAGAACCTGACATGGCGACAGAACGCACACGTGACATCGGACGGCGATCCCTCCTGCTGGCGGCGGCGGGCCTCGCCGCCACGCCGATGATGGGCGGCTTTGCCCCGCGGACCGGTGCGCAGTCGGCCGAGCCGAGCGCGCCAACTGCAGCCGAGGCGATCGGGAGCCGGCGGCTTGGCTCGCTGGAGGTCTCCAGCATCGGGCTCGGCGTTCAGAACATGCGCCGGAAGTACGATACGACGGTGCCGCACCGCCCGGAGATGATCAACATCATCCGCGCGGCCTACGACCGCGGCGTCCGATTCTTCGATACGGCCGAGGCGTACGGCCCGTTCGAGTGCGAGCGCATCCTCGGCGAAGCGATTGTGCCGTTCCGTGACGAGGTCGTGATTGCGTCCAAGTTCGGCTGGGACATCGACTTTGAGACTGGTCAGATGCGCGGGGGGCTCAACAGCAAGCCCGATCACATCAAGCTGGCGGTCGAAGGGATGCTCAAGCGCCTTGGCACCGACCGCATCGATCTGCTCTACCAGCACCGGGTCGATCCCGACGTCCCGATCGAGGACGTCGCCGGGGCGGTCAAGGAACTGATGGGCCAGGGCAAGGTCCGGCACTGGGGCCTCTCGGAGATGGGGCTCAACACACTGCGCCGGGCGCACGCTACGCTGCCGGTCACCGCCGTCCAGAACGAGTACTCGATGTTCTGGCGCGGGCCCGAGCAGGACGTTCTCCTGACGTGCGAGGAGCTGGGGATCGGCTTCGTGCCGTGGAGCCCGCTCGGTCAGCAGTTCCTCACCGGCGCCATCGACGCGAACACGCGGTTCGCCCCCGGCGACCTCCGCGCCTTCGAGTCCCGATTCTCGCCGGAGAATCTGCCGAACAACCTGACGCTCGTCGACGTGGTCAAGGACTGGGCCGAACGGAAGGGCGCCACTCCCGCCCAGATCGCGCTCGCCTGGTTGCTGGCGCAGAAGCCGTGGATCGTGCCCATCCCCGGGACGACCCAGATGGCGCACATGCTCCAGAACACCGGCGCGGCCGACGTTCATCTGACACCGGACGAACTCGCCGAGTTGAATGCGAGTGTCGCGGCGATCCAGATCCTCGGGCAGCGCCTCCCGGACCCGATCCTGGCCCTGTCCGGCATGGAGGCGCCTCCGAAGTCGTGAGCCTCCCTCACATGGTCGGCGGTCATGGGGGCAAAGGAAATGGTCGCCAACGCTGCGGAGCGACACGCAACGATGAAGGAGGTGATGGGCTGATGATGGGGTGGACGAGCGACGGTCTAGCGCGGCCCGGCACGACGGGGGAGGTGGCGATCGCCGCGCCCCGGCGCGCCGTCGGACCGGCCGGGTTGCGGCGGCGCTCGTTCCTGCGGGGTGCGCTCGCGGGGGTGGTGGGGCTGGCTGCGGGTGCTACGCTGGGCGGCTGCGCCGACGCGCCGACGCCACGCGCGGCAGCCGGGCCGGGGCAGACCCCGACCGGTACTTTGGCAGGGACACCGCGCGCGACCGAGATCGCGCCAGGGAGCGGGTCGGGGCAGCCCCCGACCGCGACCCCGTCAGCGACCCCTCGCGCGACGGCCTCGCCCGGCATCGCTGGGATTCCTGTCGGGACGGCCTCGCCCGGGCGCAAGGTCTTGCTGGCCTACTTCTCGCGGGCCGGCGAGAACTACTATTACGGCGGGAGGACGCAACTTGCAGTCGGGAACACCGAAGTGGTGGCCGGCATGATCGCCCGGCTCATCGGGTGCGATGTGCACCGCATCGAGGCCGCGGAACCCTATCCCGACGACTACGCCGAAACCGTCGCGCGGAACGTCCGGGAACAGAATGCCGACGCCCGCCCGGCCATCGCCAACCCGCTGGCCTCGATCGCGGGTTATGACACCGTGCTGCTGGGTAGCCCGATCTGGAACGTCCGGCCGCCGCTGATCATGGCGACCTTCACCGGACGCTTCGACTTCGCCGGCAAGACCGTCTTCCCGTTCACGACGCATGCGATGAGCGGGCTGGGCACGGCGGCGCGCGACTACGCCGCGTGGTGCCCCGGCGCGACCATCGGGGAGGGCCTCGCGGTGCGCGGCGAGGAGGTGGCGGCGTCCGGCACCGCGGTCGAGGCGTGGCTGCGGCGCATCGGACTGCTCACGCAGTGACGTCGTTGGAACAAGGCAATCAGCGTGGATCAGGTCCGCAAGGAGGGCTACACATGACAGCTATTCCATCAGTCACTCTGAATAATGGGGTGGAGATGCCCCTGCTGGGGTTCGGCGTCTTCCAGATGCGCGACGCCGAGGAGTGCGAGCGGAGCGTTGTCGACGCGCTCCAGGCCGGCTACCGCCTGCTCGACACCGCGGCCTCCTACGGGAACGAGGAGGCCGTGGGCCGGGCCATCGCGCGGGCCGGCGTGCCGCGTGCAGAACTTTTCGTCACCACCAAGCTCTGGGTCCAGGACGCCGGGGAAGGCCCCACCAGGCGGGCGTTCGAGCGGTCGCTGGCGCGGCTGGGGCTGGACTATCTAGACCTGTACCTGATCCACCAGCCCTTCGGGGACGTCTACGGCGCGTGGCGGGACATGCAGGCGCTGTATCGCGAGGGCCGGGTGCGCGCCATCGGCGTCAGCAACTTCCAGCCCGACCGGTTGATGGACCTGATGGTGCATCACGACGTGGTGCCCGCCGTGAATCAGATCGAATGCCACCCGTTCAACCAGCAGATCGACACCCACAGATTCCTGCAAGAGAACGGGGTGCAGATCGAAGCCTGGGGGCCATTCGCGGAGGGGCGGAATGACATCTTCCAGAACGAGGTGTTGCGTTCGATCGCGGCCAAGCACCGCAAGACCGTGGCGCAGATCATCCTGCGCTGGCTGACCCAGCGCGGTGTGGTGGCCATCCCCAAGTCCGTCCGTACGGAGCGCATCGCGGAGAACATCGACATTTTCGATGTGGAGTTGAGTCCGGACGACCTGGCGGCGATCGCGACGCTCGATAAGAAGGAGAGCAGCTTCTTCGATCATCGCGACCCGGCGGCCGTGAAGCGGCTGGGTCAAGTCAAGCTCGACATCTAAGCCGAAGTCCAGACGGGATGCCCAGGCCACCGCAGGGGCGGTTCGCGAACCGCCCCTACGCTACGCAATACGAAGTATGCTATTCCCATGCGCGCTTCGGTATAGGGCCAGATCGGCGCACGAGGAGCACCATCCCCACCCGCCCGACCTGGGCCTGTGCGGTTACAGCCAGATGTCGGCACTAGCCTTCTCGTCCCCGCTGTCGGGGCGGACGGGGGCGGGGGACATTCCACCTCGCGTCCATGGGCTGCGATCGGCCGCAGGCTGGGATGGATTCCTGGCTGACACCACAGCTCGCCAAGGGCAGGACCGCTACGCCAGGCCGTGCCGCAGCGCGAAGCTCGTCGCGGCGGCGCGGTTGGCGCTGCCGGTCTTGTTGAAGATGCTGGTCATGTGCGTGTTGACGGTCTTGATGCTGATGCTGAGCGCATCGGCGATGGCCTGGTTCGTTTCGCCCTGGGCGACCAGCCGCAGTACCTCGACCTCGCGGGCGCTCAGACCGGCCGGGTAGTCGGCGGCCGGCGGCGGTGATGCGCCGCCGGCGGCGCGCACCGCTTGCACCGGTGCCCAGGCGGCGAACGCCGCCTGCATCTCAGCCGTCGGCAGGACTGCCGCGACGGCGTCGACGTGCGCCAGTGCCGCGACCCGAGCCACCGCTGCCTCGCGCGGCCGATGCTGGGCCGTTTCGGCCTGGCCGAGCCAGTGCCGCGCCTGCCAGCGCAGCGCGCCGTGCGTCAGCTCATCGGCCAGCGCGACTGCGCGGCGCAGACGCTCGGCGGCCTCGCGCGGCCGGTCGAGCGCCAGCAGCGCCTGGCCGGCCAGCAGCCAGCCCCGGGCCAGGTTCTTGCGCACGCCCGTGCTCTGTGCCAGCCGCGCCGCCTCCTCGGCCGCGCGCACTGCCGCCGTGCCGTCGCCCCGCGCCAGCGCCAGCTCGCCCTGCACCAACTGGAAGCGATTGAGGTAGCGCAGGCGGGCATACTCGCTATCGTCCAGCAGGCGGGCAAAAGTCGCGGCATGCGTCTCGGCCGCGGCCACGTCGCCCAGGCCGAGCGCATCGATCGTCAGGTTCAACAGCGCGTAGCGCTCGGCCTCGGTCACGGTGTCGCCCGCGTCGTGACGGGCCGACGCCAGCGAGCGCTCGTCCCACTCGCGGGCGATCGCGAAGTCACCGATCTCGGCGTGCAGCCAGCCGACCGTGTTGAGCAGCCGGGCCTGATAGTGACGCTCGCCCGACTCGCCGGCTTGGGCCAACCCGTCATGCAGCCGGCGCAGAGCCGCACCGTAGTGCCCGCGCTCGCCCAGGGCGATGCCGAGCACCCAGGCCGCGCCGCCGACAGTCAAGGCATCGTGCCCGGCGCGCGCCAGCGTCAGCGCCTCGGTCGCCTGGGCCTCGGCCAGCAGGTAGTCGCCACGCCAGATGGCGATCTGCGCCAGGCTCTGCAAGCACCAGCCAAGCACATCCGTCGCCCCGTCGGCGCGCGCTGCCCGCTCCGCCTCGGTCAGGTGGCGCATGGCCGCTGGCGGGTCACCCGCGAGCTTCTCCAGGTGGCCCAGGTTCCAGTGGGCGTGGGCCAGCAGAGAGGAGCTGCCGGCCGCCTGCGCGCGTGTCAGCGCCGTCGTGGCCAACGCCCGTGCTGCCGGCAACCGATACGCGCGCCGCGCGATCCAGCTCTGCCAGCACAGCGCGCGGGTCTCGGCGTCGGCGTCGCCAGCATCGCGCGCCGCCCCAGCCATGCGGCCAAAGGCGGCGTTGGCCGCCTGGTGCTGGGTTAGCAGCAGAAGTGCATGGCCGAGGCGCTCGGCCGCCTGCGCCGGCGCGATTGGCCGATCGGCAGCGGGGATGCGCTCAGCGGCGTCCAGCGCCTGCCCATAGCGCAGCGCTGCCGTGTGACTGGCCATGCGGTCGCGGGCGATATCGCCGGCCGCCAGAGCATACCGTGCCAGGCGCGGCCAGTCCTCGGCTGCGGCGGCATGATAGGTCAGCGCTGCCACGACCTCGGCGCTCGACTGGCTGGCCGCCAGCGTCGCCTCCAGCGCTCGGCCGATGCGCTGATGCAGGTGACGGCGGCGACGCGCCAGTTGCCGCTCGTAGAGGACATCGCGCACCAAACTGTGGTGGAATCGGTACCGCTCGGCCGCGCTCGGCGCCGGCTCGATGACACCTGTGGCGACGATGTCATCCAGCGCCCGCAGCAGTGGCTCCTCTAGCCAGCCGAGGACAGTCTCGACCGTCGCCAGGTCCCACTCCATGCCGGCCACGGCGGCGACATCGAGCAGCGCGACTGCCTCGCCGCCCAGGCGCGCGACCCGCTGCTCAGTGACGACGCGCAGCAACGCAGGTGGACTCAGTGTATCCACCGGCGCCTGCCAGCGGCCGTCGTCACCGCGCGGCAGCCGCTGCTGGCCAGCCAACTCCTCCAGCAGCGTCATCAGGAAGAGCGGATTGCCCTCAGTGCGCGCCAGCAGGTAAGCCGTCAGGTCGGCCGAGCACGGACCCAGTCGCGCCTCGGCCAGCCAACCGATGTCGGGCGCGGTCAGCGGGTCCAGCGCCAGCGACAGCACGCGCCGGTTGCGTTGCAGCGGCCCCAGCAGCCTGTGCAGCGGCTGGCCCGGCCGGGCATCCTCGGGCCGGTAAGTGGCCAGCACCAGCAGCGCCGTGTCGTCGAGTTGGCGCGTCAGGAGGTCCAGCAGGTCGAGCGCTTCTTGCTCGGCCCACTGCAGGTCGTCGAGCAACAGCGCCAGTGGGCGCGTGACGGCGGCCGCCCGCAGCCCGGCCACGACCGCTTGCAGGAGTTGATAGGTCGTCTGCGCCGCCGTGCCGGCGCCGAACGGCGGCGGCAGGCTGGCCACAGCCAGGGCATCGCTCGTCGCGAGCGTCGCCAGCAGATCGGTCCAGGGTGCAAAAGGCGGCGCGACGCCCTGCTCGTAGCAGCGCCCGGTAGCAGTGATCGCCCCGCTCACCCGCGCGCCGGCCAGCCCCACCTCGGCCAGCGTCGTCTTGCCGACGCCGGCCTCGCCAGCGATCAGCACCAGGGCGCCCTGGCCGGCGGCGAGGCGATCGAGCGCCGGCCGCAGCCGGGCGATCGCACCGTCGCGGCCGGCCAACAAGGGGGTGGCGCCGATCGAGCCTGACGTCATCGTCGCGACCTCCTGGTCGAGCGCTTGCCGTTCGCATCGGTCCACTGGCCCAAGACACTCGTGTCCAACCAGACCAGGGCGGGACTGTCCGATCGGGCGTGGTGGCCAATCACTCTATAGTAAACGATGTGAGCAGCCACAACGGGGACGGCGGTCCCGGCGGCTCCGCCGTGGCGATCGAGCGCCGGCCGAGCATGGCCGCCACCCAGGCGCGCCTGGGTGGTGGCGCTGCGTGCCGTCATTGCTGGCCAGGAAACGCGCGTGGCGGCCAGTTTCCACCGGCTGCCCCGAGGAGAGAGTGACATGACGATTGGTTCCACGCTCACGGCGGATCAGACCCAGCAGCGCGACGCGCTCGTCGAGCGGGTGATCGCATCGACGCGCGGCGCGTTCGACCTGTTCGCGCTGTATCTCGGTGACCGGCTCGGCCTCTACCGCGCACTGATGTCGGGCGAGTTGCTGACGTCGGGTGCGCTAGCGGAGCGCACCGGCACGCACGAGCGCTACGTGCGCGAGTGGCTGGAGCAGCAGACCGTCATGGGGCTGCTCGAGGTCGACAATCCCAACGCCGGCCCGACCGAGCGTCGCTTCCGCTTACCGGTGGGCCACGTCGAGCCGCTGGTCCACGAGGACAGCTTGAACTACATCGCCCCTCTGGCACGCCTGGTGGCCGGCGCTGTCTCGCCCTTGCCGGCGCTGCTGGACGCATATCGGACCGGCCATGGTGTTCCGTTCGCCGACTACGGCGCGGATCTGCGCGAGGGTCAGGCAGCGATCAACCGACCGGCGTTCCTCCACCAACTGGCGCAGGAGTGGCTGCCGACGATGCCGGACGTGCACGCCCGGCTCCAGGCTGATCCGCCGGCGCGCGTCGCTGATGTCGGCTGCGGCTTCGGCTGGTCCAGCATCGGCATCGCCCGCGGCTACCCCAACGTCCTGGTCGATGGGCTGGACCTGGACGCGCCGTCAATCCACGCCGCGCGCGAGCATGGGCAGGCGGCCGGCGTCGCTGACCGCGTCCAGTTCCACGTGCGCGACGCGGCCGACCCGGGGCTAGCCGGCCGCTACGACCTGGTGACCGCCTTCGAGTGCATCCACGATCTGTCAGACCCGGTCGGCGTGCTGCGGGCAATGCGCGGGCTGCTGGCCGGGGGCGGCGCGGTGCTGGTCGCCGACGAGCGCGTCGGCGCCACGTTCACACCGAGCGGCAACGACGTCGAGTGGATGATGTACGGCTGGAGCATCCTCCACTGCCTGCCGGTCGGCCTGGTCGATCCACCGGCGGTCGGCACCGGCACGGTGCTGCGCGCCGACACGCTGTGTGACTACGCGCTGGCAGCCGGTTTCCGGGCGGTCGAAGTCCTGCCGATCAACCATGTCTTCTTCCGCTTCTACCGGCTGATCGCGTAGCGCGATCAGGCGTCGAGACGGACCAGCACCGCGCCGACCTGGACGGTTGCTCCGACCGCCACCGCCAGCTCGGCCACGGTGCCGGCGGCCGGAGCGATGATCTCGTTCTCCATCTTCATCGCCTCGACCACCAGCAGCACCTCGCCACGGGCCACGTGCTGCCCATCGGCGACCGCGATCTTGACGACCGTGCCCTGGATCGGGCTGATGACCGCGCCCGGCGGTGCGGCGTGGTCGCTGGTGCGCCGGCGAGCGTCCGGTCGCCGCGCGGCCCCGCTGCCGGTGCGAGGCTCGTAGACGCGGACGGCGTACGGCCGGCCGTTGACCTCCACCTCGTAGGTAGTGGCGGCCCGCTCGTCGTCCGGGTTGGGCGGCACGGCCGGCGCCAGGCCGTGGGTCGGGTCCTCCCGCTCCAGGAAATCGGTCGTCGCCGCGCCGGCCTGGAAGACGGGGTTGGCCAGTACGCGCTGATGGAACGGGATCGTCGTCGGCACGCCCTCGATCCGGTAGTCGTGGAGCGCGCGCCGCAGCCGCGCCAGCGCCTCGGGGCGGTCCTCACCCCAGGCGATCAGCTTGGCGACGAGCGAGTCGTAGCGCGGCGAGATCGCGTCGCCGCGCCCGACACCGGCGTCGACGCGGATGCCGAAGCCGGTCGGCTCGCTGTACTCGCTGATGCGGCCGGGTGTGGGCCGGAAGTCGGCGCCGGCATCCTCGGCATTGACGCGCACCTGGATGGCGTGGCCGCGCCACACAACGGCCGCCTGCTCGATGCCCAGCGGCGCGCCGGCCGCGATCCGGAGCTGGGCCTTGACCAGATCGATGCCGGTGACCATCTCGGTGACGGTGTGCTCGACCTGGATGCGCGTGTTCATCTCCAGGAAGTAGAAGCGGCCGTCCGGCGCCAGCAGGAACTCGACCGTGCCGGCGCTGACGTAGGCGGCGGCGCGGGCCAGCCGCAGCGCTGTCTCGCCCAGCGTCGCGCGCAGAGCGCCATCGACAGCGGGCGAGGGCGCCTCCTCGATCAGCTTCTGGTGGCGCCGCTGGACCGAGCAGTCGCGCTCGCCCAGGTGCACGCCGGCGCCGTGACTATCGAACAGCACCTGCACTTCGACGTGGCGCGGGCGCTCGATGTAGCGCTCGGCGTAGACGGCGGCATTGCCGAAGAATAGCTCGGCCTCGCGCGTCGCTCCCTCGACCGCTGCCCGCACCTCGTCTGGCCCGCGCGCCACCCGAAACCCGCGCCCGCCGCCGCCGCCCGCAGCCTTGATTGCCACCGGATAGCCCCACTCTTCGGCCAGCGGCAGCACATCGTGCCAGTCGCCCAGCGCCTCGGCGCTGCCGGGCACGATCGGCACACCGGCCGCGTGCGCCAGCGCCCGCGCCGCCACCTTGTCGCCCATGATGGCGATGGCCGCCGCCGGCGGGCCGACCCAGGTCAGGCCGGCGGCATGGACGGCGCGGGCGAAGGCGGGGCTTTCGGCCAGAAAGCCGTAGCCGGGGTAGATCGCGTCTGCCCCCACCTGGCGGGCCGCTTCGATCAGGCCAGCGGCGTTGAGATACGGCCGGCCGGCGTCGCCGGTGGGCACGGCCACCGCCGCACCAGCGTAGCGCACGTGCGGCGCGCGGCCCTCGGCCTCATCGTAGACGGCGACCGTCTCCAACTCCAACTCGTGACAGGCGCGCATGACGCGCAGCGCGATCTCGCTCCGGTTGGCCACCAGCACTCGCCGCACCGCGCTCTCCTCCTGCCGCCGTGCCGGCCGCGACCGCGCCATGGTATACTCCCGTGCGAGCGGGCGTCTAGCCGACCCCCGCAGGCGGGTCACGGCGGTCCTCGTCTACTTGACACCGGCCGCCGGCCGGTGGTAGCATTTCGCCACAATCGAAGATCGGCCCCACAGCGGGCGGAAGTGGCGCAGCGGTAGCGCGTCTCCTTGCCAAGGAGAAGGTCGCGAGTTCGAATCTCGTCTTCCGCTCCATTTTTGTGGGCCTGGCATGGGCGGAGCCGATGGCTTCGCCCTCATT
>JADLAZ010000201.1 GCA_020849725.1 Chloroflexota bacterium | reverse complement strand
TAGCCGGTCAGAATGCGGCGCGGGCGCAGCCCCTTGGCCTCGGCCAGCGTCAGATAGTCCTCACTCAGCACCGTCAGCATCATGCCGCGCGCCGACAGCGCCCAGAAGCCGATGGCGGCCAGCACCAGCGTCAGCGCCGGCAGCGCCGCGTGACGCAGCATCGCCAGCAGGCTCCCTGGCGACGGTGCGGCGATGATGCCGGTCGGCGATGCGCCGCTGAGCGGGAAGATCGCCAGCCGAAAGGCCAGCAGGTCCACCAGCACCAGCCCGAGCAGGTAGGCCGGCACGGCCGACAGCGCCACCAGCGGCAACGCCAGTGCGCTCGACCAGCGGCGTGTGCCCGGCCAGGCCATCAGCGCCCCAAGCAGCGTGCCGCCCACGACGGCGATTAGCGTCGCCACGCCCAGCAGCGCGATCGACCACGGCAGCAACAGAGCGATGACGTCGTTGACGCGCGCCGGCGCCATGGCGCGCGACACGCCGAAGTCGAGCCGCGCCACGTGGCCAAGAAACTCCAGGTACTGCTGCCAGAGCGATTCACCCGACCCGAGCCGCAGGAAGTACCCCCGTGCCCGCGTCGGGTCCTGGCCGAGCGTCACCACCGGCAGCAGAAACAGAAAGGTGCTGGCCGCCCAGATCGTCAGCAGGCACCGCAGCAGGCTCCCGATCACGTAGGATAGTGTCACACGCGTCCCCACGAACCTGGACCAGCCGGCTGGACCCCCCGACGGCGCATTCCCGCGGCAGGTCGTGGCCAGAGAGGATACTCCCCCTGACCCGCCTTGTCAGGGGGAGTGAATCGGTGGGGTGCGCGTCACGCTCGTGCGCGGCGGGCTTGTGGCCGGCGCGCTTCAGCGGCATCGCCTCTGACAGGAAAGTCCGGGGGCATCTTCCTGCCCGGCTGCGCCCCCAGCATCCACCCACCACCTCATGGTCCGTCCATCGTTCGCCACTGGCTGACAGTCGCGCCGAGCCGTGCTGCCGCCGCCCAGGCCGGCCGCTCGGCCAGCCAGGCGTCGAGGGCGGCCCGCGGGTGGTCCAACCAGCTGTCAGCCTGGGACGTCAGGGCGTCGTGGCCGAGCCAGGCGACCGCGGCACGCAGGCGTGCCCGCACCTCCCACAGGCCAACCTGTGCGACCGCCAGGCTCGTCGCCACCGACACGTCGTCGAGTGATGGCGACACCCCCAACGCGGCGAAGTCAAAGACAACAACCGCGGTCGACCGCCCGATCCCGTCAGCGCCGACGGTCGCGCTGGCGCTGCCAATCGCTGCCAGCGGCCGCAGCCACGGCTCGACCGCGCGCCAGGTATCCATCTGGCGCTGGGACTCGGCCCAGGCTGCGGCGATCTGGCGCGCGGCCACCATGTCAACGACGGCGAGGCTGGTCACCGCCGGGGGCATGGCCTCGCGCACGGCGACATAGCGTGGATTAGCTGCCAGGCCGTCGCCACGCCCGACCACGGACTCGCGCAGCATCGCCACTGATGATCCGATCAGCAGGTAGTCGCCGGCGAAGGTATAGCCGACGCCCTGCGCCGGTCCAGCCGTGTCGACGACCTGGGCGGCGCCGCCATCGAGCGGATGTGGCGACAACGTGATCTTGTGCCGCTGCGCCAGCACGTCGGTGATACGGGCGAGCTTGGCCTCCACCAGTGGCCGGTCGCGTGCCTCGATCGCCAGGACCTCGCCCACCGGCAGCCCACCGGTGAAGGCCGGGTCGGCGATGAGGCCGAGACCGACCTCGCCGCTCAGCCAGCCGAGCAGGTCGTGCTCCAGGTTGAAGCCGGTGCCGGCCTCGAAGTCGGCCAGGCTCTGCTGGAATGTCGGCTCATCACGCACGACGGCCGTCGTGGCGCGCCACAGCGCCGGGATGTCGCGCACGGCCAGCGCCGCCACCGTCGCATCCGGCAGGGCCGCGGCCACGCCCAGCGGGTTCGGCGGCTGTTGGACCCAGGCGCGCATGTCGGGGTGCATTCGCTCCAGGTCGTAGGGAGCGACCGTCTCCCAGACCAGGCTGCTTGATGTCAGGCGGGCGCTGACAGCCACCCCCCGGTTCGCCACACGCTCCACCGACACCGAGCCGCCCGACAGGTCTGGCGCGATGTAGATCTCACCCAACCGCTCCGGCGGCAGCAGACCGGCGATGGCCTGGTATGCCGCCGAATCACCCAGGCTCTGGCCGCGCCCACGGGCGATCAGGATCATCTCCTTCAGGCGATCGGTGCTCGTCGACAGTAGGACGAAGCCGCGCACCATGCCCAGCGCCGGGCCAGCACCACGGGCATAGAACGTCACCCCGGCGGTCTCGCGCTTGCGCATCGGCTCGCCGGAGCGCTCGATCTCCGTCCGCAGATCGCGCAGGAAGCGCTCGGCGCCGCGCACATCACGGCTGGCCAGCAGGACGGCCAGGTCCGGATCAGACGCGCTCGCGGCCGATGGCGGCAGAACAGCCAGGGCGACATCACCGCCCAGCCAGGGCAGCACATCGTTCTCGACCGTCATCGCCCGGCCGATGCGCTCCCGCTGGCCCCCCTCCATCGCCGCTCGGATCTCCGGCACCGTCGCCAGCTTCTCTTGCAGCGCCTGCAGACGCAGCCACTGGCCGGGCGCCGGCGCGAAGCGGATGACGGCCAGCGCCGACGCCGGGGTGAGGGCCAGCGCACCGGTGGTGGTCGCCGCATCGGTGGACGCCGGTCCCAGGGTCGACCCGACCAGCAATGACAGCACCAGGATCAGCGTCAGCAGTGCCACGCGGCGGTCCATGTGTACCTCTCCATCCGACGAACGCGACGATACCCACACTCTGCTATCGGCAGCGCCCACATTGTAGAGTAGCTGGCACGGGCACGAACGGTTGCTGGTACGAGAATGTGGCATGACCGGCGACGGTAGACGCCCGCGACGCCCGCGCGTATACTGCCGCGACTGTGGATCTGAGACGATGGCGCGCGGCAGATCGAGGAGGAGACACTCGCATGGGCGGTACCTGGAAGGTCGAAGTCACCTATGAATTCGCCGGCCCGCAGGCCAACGGCCTATCGGCGACGCCGGAGGGGCTGTGGGTCTGCGATCAGTGTGACGATCAGGTCTATCTCATCGAGCCAGGCAGCGGCAAGGTGCTGAGCAAGTTCCCCAGCCCTGGCCGCAATCTGAGCGGCATGGCCGTCGGCGGTGGCTTCGTCTACGTCGCCCACAACAAGCGACCGGCGCTGCTGTTCAAGCACGAGCCGGCCAGTGGCCGCGCGGTCGGCTGCATCGCCTTGCCCGACTGCTTGTCGGGCGGCGTGCACGGTATCGAGTGGGTCGAGACTGATGGCACACCGACGCTGTGGGTCACGCGACCAGGTCTGTTCGTGCTGGACCTTGTGACCGACGAGCCATACGAGGTGCAGCGCGTGCGCGCGCACGCGGTCGGCCCGACCGGTGGTCAACTGGATCGCATTGAGGGCGGTCAACTATTGCGCCGGCTCCCCTACCCCGCGCCGCGCTCGCACGGCATCTACTTCGACTATGACCAGCCGGGCAAGGATGCACCCTACACGATCGTCTGCAATGCGACTGGTGTCGGTAAGATCTTCCGCATTGACCCGGCCGACGGCGAGGTGCTCGACCGCTGGCAGGTCGAAGGCTTCGAGATCCATGGCATGACCCGCGATGCCACCGGCCGCATTTGGGTCTGCGATGCCATCACCAACAAGATCGGCTACGTTGTTCAGTAGCCAGTTGCCGGCCGCCCGTCGTCGGTGAGCCAGTCGTCAGTTGTCAGTTGTAGGGGAGGAGTACCGATGTCTGCCGTGCAGCAATCGCTGATGAGCATGGAGGCGCTGAGCGCCTCCGTCGCCGCCATCAAGGCTGAGAAGGGAGCGCCGCCGTGGGGCGCGCCGCTGTTCGTCAACGACGACATGCAGGTCTACATCATCTGCCAGGCGCCCGGTCACCAGAACGACACCCACTATCACGAGCATGACGAGTTGTGGGCGATCCTGGAAGGTGAATTAGCCTGGCACTATGAGAACGCACCAACACAGCGCGTGAAGGCCGGTGACTGGGTCTGGGCGCCCAAGGGCCAGTGGCACCACATCGAAGTGCTGGGCGACACGCCGTCGATCCGCGTCGCCATCGGCGTCAAGGGCGAGTACCACCGCTACGACCGGCCCGGCTGCCACCCCGCGCCGAAGGCGTAGACCGCCCAACCCACACGCCGCGTCGCCCTAGCGGCGCGGCTCCTGCCATTGGGACGCGCCTCGCCGATTCTCCGGAGGCGAGGCGTCAACCAGTCCCTTGTTGGTCCGCCGTCTGGAGCGTTGGCTCCTGGGCGACGACGAGCGGGGCCACTCAGATTGGGCGCAGCAGCACCACCAGCGCCAGGCTGGCCGCCACCAGCACGACCGTCGAGCCAACG
Organism: Chloroflexota bacterium; assembly: GCA_020849725.1. The sequence continues at coordinate 5,491 of JADLAZ010000201.1, read as the reverse complement.
ACGGCCGCCAGCACCTGCGGCCCGACGGTGCGCACCGATGCGAACAGAACACCCAGGCCCAGTGCTGCCATCGCGCCGATCATCAGCGCTTTGCTGATGTCCCTCAGCATCGTCGCCAGCCCGGTCGGCGGCAGTCCCAGCGCCACCGACAGACCAGCCAGCAGGCCGCTGCTGGCCAGCACCGCCAGCACCAGGAAACCGGTGATGAACCATGGCAGCCGGAAGGCTGACCGCCACGAGCCGCTGCCCTCGGTGCGCCAGAGTAGCGCCAGCACCAGCACGACTGGTCCGATCAGCGTCACCCGCACGAGCTTGACGACCGTCGCCACCTGGCCGGCCTCGACGCTGATCGGAAACGATGCTGCCACCACCTGCGGCACGGCGTAGACGGTCGTACCAACGACGACGCCATACTGCGCATCGGTCAAAGCAAACAGCGGCGCGAGCTCCGGCAGCGTCAGCACGAGCGCCACACCGATGACGGAGGTGACAGCGATGGCTGAGGCGACCTCGCGCTTCTCCGCCTTGATCACCGGTGCGACGGCGGCGATAGCCGAGTTGCCGCAGATGGCGCTGCCGACAGCGATCAGCGTCGCCAGGCGCGGGCCAAGCCCCAGCCGCCGGCCGAGCACCAGGCTCAGCCCCAGCGCCAGCGCCACGCACGCCAGCGTCAGTGCGAGCACCGGCAGCCCCAGGTCTATCACCTGCCCAGCACTGATCGTCGCACCGAGCAGCGCCACAGCCGCCTCAAGCACGGGCTTGCTCATCAGCGCCACACCGCGCTCGGCTGCTGCTGGCATGCCGATCGTGTTGCGCATCAGCACGCCCAGCAGCAGCGCTACGACTAACGCCTCGACCAGTGGCGCTGGCGTGCCGGTCAGCCAGCGGGCAGTCTGCTCCATTGCTAGCGCCACGACAGCGAGCACTGTCACCAGGGCCAGGCCCGGCAGTGCCGCTGTCAGACTGGCTGACCACCCCCTGCGCTCTCTGGTAACTGCGCGCACGCCTTCCCCTCTCTTTCCCGGTCTACCGGTCACGCCGCTGGACCGATTTCTCATGTCGGTGCCTGGTGGACGATGCTACTGGTATGCCGATCACAGGCCGGCGACCGCCTGCCAGGTCCAACCTTCTGCCTCGGTCGCCGCCAGCCCACCGAGCGGCGGGAAGATACCGTGCGCGGCGCACAGCAGCCAGTTGCCAGCTACGGCGGCGGACGCGACCCGGCGGCGCGCGGCCGGCGTCAGGGTCGGCTTGTAATCGAAGGCCGTCACACAATCGGGCTGAGCGAAATGCAGCTCCGGGTCATGAACGAGGTCACCGAGGAAGCAGAACGACCGACCGCCGGCCGTCAGCAGCAGGCAGCGGTGTCCCGGTGCGTGCCCGGCCGTGTCGAGCGAGCGCAGCGATGGCGTGAGTACGGCATCGCCATCGTCACGTGTCAGCAGGCCAGCACGCTCGATCGGTGTCAGCACCGCGTTGCCGGGATTGTCGGGGAAACGCTGCAGCCAGGCCCAGTCAGCGCGCGGCAGGTGGTAGCGAGCGGCCGGGAAGGCCGGCACGCCGGCGGCTGTGACCGCACCCCAGATGTGGTCGCCGTGGGCATGCGAGATGACAACGCGCGTCACCGCCGCTGGCGTCAGCCCCAGCCGCGCCAGCGCCGGCCCGAGCGCGCCACCGCGCCGCTGCGTCGTGCGTGCCTCGCCCAGCCCGGTGTCGAGCAGGATGATCTCGCCATCGACCTGCACGATCGCGACCGTAACGGTAACGGTCACCAGTCCGTCGCCCGCATCCGGCAGCCGACCGCGCCAGATCTCCGCTGGAAAGCCCTGATAGAGCCGATCGCCCGGCACGTCCAACTCACCGTCGCGCACCAGCGTCACCCGGGCGTCGCCAAGCGTCAGCGTCATCATCTGATCGTCGGTCACACGGCTCCTCCTCGCCCAGATTGCTCAGCGGCCGCGCCGGATCAATCAACCCTCTCAGACCGAGGCGATGGCCCGAGATCTGCCATCACGCCGGCGGCCGCATGCATCACCACGTCAGTCGGCAGGCTGGCGGACTGGTGTCGTGGCCGTTGCCGGTTGGCGCAGCAGCCACAGGCACAACAGCAGCACGACATAGAAGGCGGCATCGAACGCCCACGGCACGCGCAGGCTGATCTGCGCCAGCAGTCCCAGGAACGGCGCGCTGATAGCCGTGCCCAGCAGCGCCGCCGACCCCAGCACGCCAAACGCCGCCGCTCGCCCCTCCGCTGGCAACGACTGGCTACCCCAGGTGAAAGCCAGCGTCAGCGACCCGCCGGCCAATAGCCCCAGCATTGGCCGCAGCGCCAGCAACTGCCACCAGTCGGTCGCCAACGCGATCGGCACGCATACCAGCGCTCCGCCGGCCAGGCTCAGCAGCAGCAGCCGGCGCACGCGCTCAGGCGTGGCCAAGCGACCGGCGACGTTGGCCGCGATCGCCGCGGCGATCGCTCCCAGCGACACGATTACACCAGAGATAGTGGCGATCAGAGCGGGCGGCGCGCCAAGCCAGGCGACGTACAGTGCCAGCAGCGGTCCGAACGAGCGGTCGATGAAGTTGATGCCGAAGATGGCAAAGAAGACGAGCGCGAAGTTCGGCAGCGTGAACAACTGGCGCAGCGGTGGGCTGGCGCGCCTGGCGCTGCTTTCGGCCGGGCGCCGCTCCTGGTAGCCGATTGTGATCAGCACGAAGGCGACCGCGCAGGCGGTGGCGGCGAAGTAGAAGGCCGGCCGCAACCCGAACGTGTCGGCAACCACGCCGCCGACGAACGGCCCGCCGACGCCGGACAGCAGTTGCGCCGTCTGAATCGACGCGATCGCCTGGCCGACGCGCTCACGCGGCGCCGCCGCCGACGCCAGCGCCATCGACAGCGCGCCGAAGCCGCCGACCATGCCCAGGACCAGCCGCAGCCCGAACAACTGATAGACGTTCTGGACGGAGGCCATCAGCAAGAGCAGGATGACAAACGCGCCCAGCGACCGCTGCACCATCGGCTTGTAGCCGTAGCGGTCGGCGATGCGGCCCCACAGCGGACCGAGCAGGCCGCCGAGCAGCGGGCTGATTCCGAAGATCAAGCCGGTCCACAACGCCGCCGCCCCCGGGTCGGTGATTCCCAACTCCTGCACGTAGAGCGGCAGGAACGGGATGACGAACGTGAAGCCGGTAAAGGAGATGAACGAAGCGACGGCCAGCACCAGCACCTGCCGCTGCCACCGCTCGGTGGGCCACAGGTGCGTAACGCGCGCCGCCAAGCCTGCCACCAGCCGTCCCTCCCCTGGCCCGCCATTGTAGCATGCCCGGTCGCGTGGCCTGGCTGCGCGGCCCGCGAGGCCGCCATCAGGTCCCCCGATCGGCCCGCGCCGCCCGGTACCTCCTTCCCATAGAGGCGGGCCGCTGGCGCGGTGTATGGTGACTCCAGGACCAGCCATTCCGGCATGGCCGCTGGGCCTCGTGGCCGCGCCGCGAGTGCGTCACCCGCACCAGGAGCCAGGTTCACCCGTGATTCGCGTTGCGCTTGCTGACGATCACACGCTCTTCCGACAGGGCCTGCGCCAATTGCTGGAGCTCGAACCGGACATGGAGGTCGTCGGCGAGGCCGTCGACGGCATGCAGGCGCGCGAGCTGGCGCGCCGCAGCCAGCCCGATGTCTTCTTGATCGACATCAACATGCCGGTCATTGACGGCGTTGCCGCTACCCGCGCTATCGTCGAGGACAACCCCGCCGTCGGCGTGATCATGCTGACGATGTGCCGCGAGGACGGCTACATCGTGCGGGCCGTCACCGCCGGCGCCCGCGGCTATCTGCTGAAAGACGCCGACTCGAGCCGCGTCATCGATGCCGTGCGCACGGTCGCCGCCGGCCAGTCGCAGATCGACCCGAACATGACGACAAAGCTGTTGCATGAGTTCCGGCGCATCGTCCAGACCACCGGCGAAGACGCCGCCCGCGGTGGGCTGACGCGGCGCGAGGTCGAGTTGCTGCGCCTGATCGCCAGTGGCTGCAGCAACAAGGAGATCGCCCACGAGTTGAAGCTGGCCGAGAGCACCATCAAGAACAAGCTGTCGGTGCTCTTCCAGAAGGTCGACGTCAAGGATCGCACCCAGGCGGCCATCTACGCCATGTCGCATGGCCTGCTGCTGACCGCCGACCAGGAGGCCGAGTCGGCCTAACTGGCCACCGCCCCACTGCGCCATCGCGTAACGTCCATGCCACTGGCGCTAACGGTGCATCGGCCAGCGCCGGTGGACATGGCTGTGCTTCGCCAGCTAGCGCCCGAGCGACAGCAGCAGCGTCGTGACGTGCGCGAGGCGACGCCGACCGGCGAGCCAGCCACCCTGGCCAAAGCACTGCCACAGCACCAGATCGAGCCGCCGCGTCAGCGAGACCGGCGTGCGAAGCGGCTGCGGTGAGGCCGGCAGATCGGCGTTTCGCATGCGATTATCCTCAACTCAGCACCAGAACCTCAGCAACACGCGTCGGGCAGCCGGCGCAAGCCGTGTGTCGCCGCTGATGGCGTGCTGCCAGGTGATCCGCGGAGATCGTGCCAGCAGACCAGCCATGAATGACATCTGTCGTGTTAGTGGCGAGGATGACGGGCCGGCCTGCACCGACAATAGTGGACGTACAACGCGCCAGCGGCCGATCGGTGACAGACCGGCACGCGCCCCGCTGCTGATGGTATCGGCTCATGTCCGGCGCGCCTCAAGGGGCTAGAGCAGAACCAGATTGTTGCGGTGCATGACCTCGTCTCCATAGTGGTAGCCGAGCGTCGCTTCAATGGTGCTGGAGTGGTGGCCGATGATGCGCGCCAGGTCGACCGAGGAGTAGTTCACCAGCCCGTAGGCCAGCCGCGTGCCGGCCGGGTCGCGCACCTCGACCGGGTCGCCGCGCCCGAAACGGCCGCTCGTCTGGCGCACGCCGGCCGGCAGCAGGCTCTTGCCCTCCTGGCGCAGCGCCCGCGCCGCGCCATCGTCGACGGTCAGCACGCCGCGCGCGGCGATAGCCGTGTTGAGCCAGGCCTCGCGCGCCCGCGCCCGGCTGGATCGCTCCGGCACGAAGCGCGTGCCGAGCGCCTCGCCACGCGCGACCCGCTCGATCACCCGGTCCGCGCCTCCGTGCGCGATCACGACCGCCACGCCCGAGCGCAGCGCCGTCCGCGCCGCCTGGAGCTTCGTCACCATACCGCCGGTGCCGTGCGCGCCGGCGCGAGTCGCCGCGCCGCCGGCCAGCGCCTCCAGGCGCGCGTCCACCTGCGTCACCTCGGGGATCAGCCGTGCGCTGGGGTCCAGGCGCGGGTCGGCCGTGTACAGGCCGTCGAGGTCGGTCAGCAGCAGCAGCAGGTCGGCTCCGAGGCAGCGGGCGAGCAGGGCCGCGGTCAGGTCCTTGTCGACCACCGCCTCGACGCCCTCGTAGCGGCCGGCGGCGTCGACGGTGACGGGGATGCCGCCGCCGCCGGCGCAGACCAGG
>JADLAZ010000200.1 GCA_020849725.1 Chloroflexota bacterium | reverse complement strand
GGTGCTGCCCCAGGTCGATGATCTGGTCGCGCTGCTGGAGCACGAGCCGGATCAGGTCGTCGCGGCTGGCGTGGTAGAGGTCCATGTCGCCCAGCCTACCTCACCCGGCCTACTCTGAACAGTTACTGTTGCAGCGCTCGGTTGACTGGCGCCTGGCGCCTGCTATGATCGGCGCGTCCAGCGACAGGGGGAAGACGCAGGGGAGGGAGGCGCGCCGTGCAGGTGACTGATGTCAAGACGTTTCTGGTGCATCCTGGCCGAGGCAAGAACTGGCTGATCGTCAAGGTCGAGACCGACGCCGGCATTCACGGCTGGGGCGAGGCCTACACGCAGGCCGACCGCGACAGGGCGATTGAGGTCCACATTCACCAGATGAAGCGCTACCTGATCGGCCGTGACCCGTTCGCGATCAAGCATTTCACGACGGTCATGTACCTGGATTGGGCTGGCAAGCGCGGCGCAATGGACAGCTACTGCGCCGTCAGCGGCATCGAGCAGGCGCTGTGGGACATTGTCGGCAAGGCGAGCGGCCAGCCGGTCTACAACCTGCTCGGCGGGCGCTGCCGCGACCGCATTCGCGTCTACGCCAACGGCTGGGGCGGTGGCGCGCGCACGCCAGAGGCGCTGGGCGAGGCGGCGAAGCAGTTGGTCGATCGTGGCTTCACGGCGATGAAGTTCGACCCGTTCCCCAACCCCTGGCGTGAGTTCATTAGCCGCGACCAGGAGCGACAGGCGGTGGCGACGGTGCGGGCGGTGCGGCAGGCGGTCGGGCCGGAGATCGACTTGCTGATCGAGGTCCACCGCCGGCTGGCGCCGCAGCACGCCGTGCGTGTGGCGCGGATGATCGAGGAGTACGAGCCGTTCTGGTACGAGGAGCCGGTGTCATCGCGCAACATGGACCTGCTGGCGCAGGTCAAGCGTGAGATCACGACCCCGGTCGTCACCGGCGAGGAGCTCTACACCAAGGCCGAGTTCCGCAAGGCGTTCGAGTTGGGTGCGGCGGACATCATCAACCCCGACATCTGCAACTGCGGCGGCATCCTGGAGTTGAAAGAGATCGCGGCGATGGCCGAGACGTACTCGGTCGTCGTCTCGCCGCACAACTACAACAGCACGACGATGGGCCTGGCGGCGACGGTGCAGTTGTGCGCCTGCATCCCCAATTTCCTGATCACCGAGTACTTCGTCAACTTCGAGGAGATCGGCCGCGAGATCGCGCCCAACGCGCTGGTCGCCAAGGACGGCTACATCACACTGCCGACATCGCCCGGCCTGGGCGTCGAGATGGACGAGGCAGCGATGGTGCGGCGCGGCTACCAGGAATTCCCGCTGCGCACTATCCGTCAGCCGGGCGACGAGCCGTGACGAGTGACGGGTGATGAGTCGAGATGACGCTTCACCCCGTGCTCATCACACCCCAACGCTGGCGATGTCGGCGCCAGAGAGCCACGCGCAGTGTCGGTACAGGCGGATGCATCCAATACGTATGGCGTTGTGGCCTGCACTGGGGTGCGTTAGGTCAGGAGGCGGCGCAGGGCGGGCTCGTGCTCGCGACGGGCCAGGATGATGACCTCGTCGCCATCGTGCAGGGTGGTGCCGTTGGTCGGGGGCAGCACATGCCCGTCGCGCAGGACCGCGCCGATGACTGACTCGGGTGGCAGCTTGAGCGTGCCGATCGACTCGCCGACGACGGGCGAGTCGGGCGCGATGGTGGCGCTGACCAGCGCCAGGTCGGCGTGGCGCAACGTCAGCAGGTGGACGAACGAGCGCTCTGGGATCTCCTGCTCGATCAGCGACAGGATCACATTCGTCTGCGATACCGTCACATTGATGCCGAGCCGGCGGAAGATTTCCTCATTCTTGGGATTGTTGACCCGGGCGATGACGCGCGGCACCTCGAACTTGCGCTTGGCCATCTGCGAGATGACGAGGTTGTCCTCATCGTCGCCGGTGACGGCGATGACGACGTTGGCGCGGCCGGCGCCGGCGGCGTCGAGGACGCTCGCCTCGCAGGCGTCACCGTACATGACGACCTCGCCGAAGCGGTCGGTGTAGGTGTCGACCTTCTTCCTGTCCTTCTCGATCAGCAGCACCTCGTAGCCTTCGTTGACGAGCGTCTTGGTCAGGTAGTAGCCGACCTTGCCGCCGCCGGCGACGATCAAGTACATCGTGAACTCTCCCCGCGGTGTGAGGCGTCGGCCCCCGACTGGTGAGCCAGCGCCCGGTTGGGGTGGAGTGGGTGGACTGAGCAGGGACCAGCTCTGCCCTCCCCCTCGTTCTACTGGCTCTACTGGCGCTAGCTAGTACGACCGGCGGTGCTGAGGATGTGCTCGCGCATGACATTGGCGACCATCGTCGTTGGGCAGACGGTGTCCAGCCCGAGCAGGTGGTAGGCGCCCTCACGCACCGGGTCGTAGATGCGGCAGAGTACCTCGGGCACGTTGAAGATGTGCTTGGCGATCTGCGAGGCCATGATGTTCGGGTTGTCGCTGCTGGTGACGGCGACGAAGGCGTCGGCCTCGTCGGTGCCGGCGCTGCGCAGCACATCCTCATCGATGCCGGTGCCGACGACGGTGCGACCGCGATAGGTCAGCGCCAGGCGCGCGAACGACTCCTGGTTGAGGTCGATGATCGCCACATCGTGACCTTCGGCGTCGAGCGTGTTGGCCAGGCGCGCGCCGACGCGCCCGCAGCCCATGATGACGATCTTCACGTGGTGTCCTCCCGGCTCAGGCGGGGCGCAGTGGCCGGCGCAGCGCCCAGACCTCGCCAGCCGCGTTCTTCAGGACGTACGGCCCGGTGCGACCGAGGCTGAACTCGCCGCGCCGGCTGCGCCCTTCAAGTGACATGATAATCAGATCGGCCTGGCGCTGAGCGGCCTCATCGACGATGGCCGCGCCGGCCAGGCGGGCCTGGAGCAGGTCAGCCTGGACCTCGGCGCGCTCAGCCTGGCAGATCGCCTCGCAGCGCTGGAGCGCCTTCTCACCGCGGTCGATCTCGTCCGGCAACTCCGTGTCCAGCGCCAGCGCCTGCTGCACCTCGACGACGTAGATGACGTGAATGACGGCGCGCTGGCGACGGGTCAGCCCGATGGCGACGCGGAGGGCGTGCTCGTCGCCCGGCCCACCATTGATCGGCACCAGCACCCGCTGATACGGCATCGAATTCCTGCACTTCGGCCGAACCAGCCGGCCGGCGCGGCCCATCCATCCACACGCCGGCCAGGGCGGCGGCCGGCCGACCAAGTATACGAGCGGCCGGGAACGCGCGCCAGCCGGCCCGCTCAGCCAAGCTGACCCACCAGCCGCGCCAGTCGGGCGAACTCGGCCGCCCCGTCGGTCACCGGGATGCCCATGACCAGCAGCTCATCCAGCCCGCCATCGAGCAGGCGGCGCAGTCGGGCGGCGATGGCGTCCTCCTCGCCGATGGCGACCAGCTCGTCGAGGAGCGCATCCGACGGCGCCATGCCAGGCCCGACCGGAAAGCCGGCGTCAGCGAACATGGCGGCGTAGAAGGGCTGCCGGGCGTAGGATGCCAGCGCCATGCGCGCCGCTGCCAGCGCCGCGCCACGGTCGGCGGTGATGGCCACCGGCACATGGGCGACCAGCGGCGGCGCGGGCCGGCCGGCCGCGACCGCGCCCGCCCGCAGCGCCGGCAGCGCCGTGCCGATCAGATAGGGCGCCGGGCAGACCCAGGAGAGGGCGCCGTCGCTGATCTCTCCGGCCAGCCGGAATGCGCCAGCCCGCAGCGCCGAGATGAGCAGCGGCGGGCGCGGCGCACGGGGGAACGTCGCGGTGACGCGGTAGAACTGCCCCTGATGATCGACGGCGCCGTCCCACAGCAGCGCGCGCACGATGCCGAGGTACTCGCGCAGGTGGGCCATCGGTGCGGTCAGCGTCAACCCGTAGGTGCCTTCGATCGTGCTGCGGTGGCTGCCGCCGAGGCCGAGCCGCAGCCGGCCGGGGGCCAGGTCGGTCACCGTCAGAGCCTGCTGCGCCATGACCATTGGGTGGCGCGGGTAGGTCGTGACGATGGCGGTGCCGAGGCCGACGCGACTGGTGCGCAGCGCGGCGGCGGCGAAGATCGCCAGCGTATCCGGCGCGGTCGTGCTCTGGGTCATCCAGATCTGGCGCACGCCGGCCGCTTCGGCGGCGACGATGGTGGCGACGGCCTCGGCGGCGTTGGCGCCGCGCACGACCAGGCCGACGCGGGTGGGGGCGGGGCTGGCGGCACTGCTCATGGGGCGCTCTCCTCAGGCTGGCGGCAGGTATTTGTCGAGCAGCAGTCCGAGGCGGCGGCGGGTGGCCAGCGGTACGCGCTCGGGAGCGGTCATGATGGCGCCGGCCAGCGCCTCACTGCATGAGCAACCGCGCTGGGTGCGGACGGCGGCCAGCAGCGGCACAGCCCGGCGGATGACCTCCTGGGCGCGGACGACGTTCTTGTGCATGTTCTCGACGACCATCTCGACGGTGACGGCCTCCTCGCTCTCGTGCCAGACGTCGTAGTCGGTCGCCAGCGCCAGCGTGGCGTAGCAGAGCTCGGCCTCGCGCGCCAGCTTGGCCTCGGGGATGGCGGTCATGCCGATGACGTCGACGCCCCACTGGCGGTAGATGCGCGACTCGGCGCGCGTCGAGAACTGCGGCCCCTCGATGCAGATGTAGGCGCCGGTGGGGTGGACGGTGGCGCCGGTGGCGGTGGCCGCCTCGACCAGCACGCGCCGCAGGTCGGGGCAGAAGGGGTCGCCGAAGCCGACGTGGCCGACGATGCCGTCGCCGAAGAAGGTGCGCGGGCGCAGCACGGTGCGGTCGAAGATCTGGTCCGGCACGACCAGGTCGAGCGGCTCGATCTCCAGCTTCATGCTACCGACGGCGCTGACCGACAGCACCTGGCTGACGCCAAGCATCTTGAAGCCGTAGATGTTGGCCTGGACGGGGATCTCGGTTGGGGGGATGCGGTGGCCGCGACCGTGGCGCGGCAGGAAGGCGACCCTCTCACCGGCGATCGTGCCGATGGTGTAAGCGTCGCTGGGCGCGCCGAACGGCGTGTCGAGCGCGACCTCCTCGATCTGCTCCAGGCCGGGCATCTGGTAGAGCCCGCTGCCGCCGATGACGCCAATCGTTGCCCGTGGCTCGGCCATGCTTCCCCTCCCGATGGCGGCCGGCGTTGGCCCGCGCCCACCACGACCACACGCCGTGCCGACGGCCCAATTATACCGAGCGCCCCAGCCCACGCTGGGCGGCTCGGCCGGGGATGCAACCGCGAAGTTCTACCAGGGTCTTGGCGACCCCGGCGCGCTGGTGCAGGCGCTCGTGCTGGGTGATTGCGCCCACTTTTTCCTCGACAGCGTACGGGCGTGGATGCGTTCGCAGACGCCGGAGTCGTGGGTGGCGCCGGAGCAAATCCCTGAGATGCAGGCGCACCTGTCAGAATCGCCCGGTGGTGGCGCTGGTGTCGTCTTGTTGCCGCCCGGTCGGCTGCCTACAATGGCCAGCGCGCTGGCGGCATGGCCAGTGGTGGCCGGACCGGCGGCATTGATGGTGCGCCCAGGCGCGGGAAAGGACCGGAATGGAGGCGCAGGAGTACATCCAGCACCAGTGGGCGGCCGTGCGACGGACCGCCGACGCTGTGCTGACCGATATCGACGACGCGCAACTCAACTATCAGCCGCCCGGCACGGCTAGCTCAGCCGGCGTCGCGCTGGTGCACCTCCTCACGGGCGAGGACTACTTCGTCAATGTGCTGATGCGTGGGCAGACGCGGCTCTGGGAGAGCGAGGGATGGGCGACTCGCACCGGCATCACACTCCCGGCGAGTGGCGGCAGTTGGGAGGAATTCAAGCGCTGCCACTTTGCCCTGGACGCCGTTCGTCTGTACGCCGAGGCCGTGCGCAGCTCCATCGACAGCTACTTGGCCACCCTGACCGACGATGACCTGCGGCGTTTGGTCGTCTTTCGCGATGCGCCCATCTCCATCGCCGCCCTGATCGGCCGGATGTTCATTCACACGGCCAGCCACTCGGGCGAGATCGCCGCGGTGCGGGGCTTCCAGGGCGCGCGCGGCCTTCCATTCTAGCTCGTTGGTTGGGCAGGCGGCACGGCGGTGCTGACGATCTCGCCCAGCACGCCGACGGCGCGCTCGATGGTGGCTTCATCGGCCATGGTGAAGTTGAGGCGCAGCGTCGCCAGGCCGTCGCCGGGCTGGGCATAGAAGAACTTGCCGGGCACGAAGGCGGTCTTGCGCTCGATCGCCCGCCAGTAGGCGGCTTCGGCGTCGAAGCCGGGCGGGCCTTCGACCCAGATGAACATGCCGCCCTCGGGCCGTGACCAGGTGAAGGTGGGCGGGAAGGAGCGCGCCAGCGCCGCCAGCATCGCCGCCTGCCGTGGCCCATAGATCTCGATGATGCGCGGCAGATGACGTTGCAGGTAGCCACCACCGAGGTACTCGGCCGCCAGCGCCTGGTTGTAGGTGCTGGTGTGCAGGTCGACGCCCTGCTTGGCGATCACCAGCCAGCGCAACAGCACCGGCGGAGCGACGGTGTAGCCGAGCCGCAGGCCAGGCGCGAACGTCTTGGACAGCGTGCCGATGTAGATGACATGGTCGGGGGCGAGGCTCTTGAGTGGGGCGACTGGCTCGCCCCGATAGCGCAGGTCGCTGTACGGGTCGTCCTCGACCAGCAGCACGTCGTGGCGCTGGATGATGTCGGCCACCTGGCGGCGGCGGGCCAGCGGCAGTGTGCGGCCGGTCGGGTTCTGGAAGGTCGGCGCCAGGTAGACGAGCTTGACCGGCGCGCGCGCCAGCACCTCGGCCAGCGACGCGGGGATGAGGCCGTCGTCGTCAGTCGCGATCTGGGTGTAGCGCGGCTCGTAGGGGTTGAAGGCTTGCAGCGCGCCGAGGTAGGTCGGCGCCTCGACGGCGACGAGGTCGCCCGGGCCGATGACGACCTTGCCGAGCGCGTCGAGCACGCCCTGCGAGCCGGTGGCGATGAGGATGTCGCCGGCCGTGGCGGGCACGCCGCGCGCGGCCAGATGGTCGACCAGCGCCTCGCGCAGCGGGCCGAAGCCCTCGGTGGCGTCGTACTGGAAGGCGCGCGGGCCGTACTTCTGCAGGACCATGCCGGTTAGCTCATCGAGCAACCCGAGCGGGAAGCTGTCGGGCGAGGGTATGCCGCCGGCCAACGACACCATGCCCGGCTGGGCGACGACCTTGAGGATCTCGCGGATGGCGCTGACATCCATCCGGCTGGTGCGCGGCGCGAGCAGGGCGTCGATGTGCATCGTGTTCATCTCCTGGCACAGCTCGGTGGCCTGGGTGCGAGTGGGCCACGGGGCGCACTCTAGCCGGGTGGCCGGCGGCGCGCAACGGCGGCCCCATCCCCACGAGGCTCCCAACATCAGCGTGAAGGTGGGACTGGCGGCGGGGCCGGTGCAGCAATCGTGTCTGCCGCGACCCGGCGCGACACCGCTCAGCCGGCCGCGCGCGCGCCGATCGGCGGGTCGACCGTGTCGAGAATGGCGGTCATCACGTGCTCGGCGGTGCGCCCGCGCAGCGAGCTCTCCGGCCGCACCAGCAGCCGATGGGCCAGCACCGCCGGGGCCAGGACCTTGCAGTCGTCCGGCAGGACATAGTCGCGGCCGTGAACGGCCGCCCGCGCCTGGGCGGCGCGGAACAGGCCCAGTGTGCCGCGGGGGCTGGCGCCCAGCGCCAGGTCGCGATGATCGCGCGTCGCCTGCACCAGTGCCAGCAGATAGTCCACCACGGAGTCATCGACATGGATGTCCGTCACGGCCCGGGCCGCCCGGAGCAGGTCATCGCCACTGGCGACCGCGCCCAGCGCGCCAATCGGATGCTCGTGCTGGAGGTTGCGCAGCATCAGGCGCTCGTCGGCGGTCGCCGGGTAGCCCAGCCGCAGTCGCAGCAGAAATCGATCGAGCTGCGCTTCCGGCAGAGGAAAGGTGCCTTCGTACTCGATCGGTTTCTGCGTCGCCATCACCCGGACCGGCCGGGTCAGCGCCCGGGCGATGCCATCACTGCTGACCTGGCGCTCGCCCATGGCCTCGAGCAAGGCCGACTGCGTGCGCGGCGTGGCGCGGTTGATCTCATCGGCCAGCAGCAGGTTGGTGAAGATCGGCCCGTCGCGGAACTCGAAGTCGCCGGTGCGCTGGTTGAAGACCGACACACCGATGACGTCGTTCGGCAGCAGATCGGGCGTGAACTGGAGACGGCGGAAGCCGGCGCCGAGCGAGGTGGCCATCGCCCGGGCCAGCATCGTCTTGCCCACTCCCGGCACATCTTCAATCAACAGGTGCCCTTCGCACAGCAGCGCGATCACGACCAGCTCAATCGCCGCCCGCTTGCCGATGATGACCCGCTCGACATTGGCGATCAGGCGCTCGGCCAGCGATTGAACCGACTCGGCGGTCATGGCGGCTCCTTGTCATGCCGGTGGACAGCGGATCGCTCCGCAAACCAGGCGAGTCTACTTGGCGGCGGCACGCGCGGCAACCAGGGTCCGGCCGCGCGCCTTAACCCTACCGCGACTGGCCAACGTATATTCAGTGACACGGCATCGCTCAAGCCGGCGACCGAGGAGTTCACATGGGCGGTTCGATCAGACTGATAACGATCGCGGGTATCGACATCCGGATGCACATGACCTTCCCCTTGATCTTGATCTGGGCGGCGCTCCAGTATGGCCTCTTCCTGCGGCTGGGCCTGCAGGGAGCCGCCTTCGGTGTGCTGGTGACTTTGCTGCTGTTCGTGGTGGTGCTGCTGCACGAGCTAGGGCACAGCTTCGCTGCGCTGGCGTATCGAATCCCCGTGCGCCGGATCGTGCTGCTGCCCATCGGCGGCGTTGCCGAGCTGGCGCGCATGCCGAGCCGCCCCAGCCAGGAGCTCGTGGTGGCCCTGGCCGGCCCGGCGGTCAATGTCGTGCTGGCGATCATCCTCTACGGGGTGGCGCTCGTGACGCCGCTGGGGGCGAGCCTGGAGCAGGGTCGGCTGTTCGCGCTCTTCAGTCGGGGCGCGCTCGCCAACCCGGCCGAGGCCGTCTTCCAGTACGTGTTCGCCGCCAATCTGGGATTGCTGCTGTTCAACATGTTGCCGGCCTTCCCGCTGGACGGCGGTCGGGTGCTGCGCTCGCTGCTGGCGATGGTGCTGGGTCAAGTGCGGGCGACGCGGGTCGCCGTCGTCGTCGGCCAGTTCGCTGCGGCCATCTTCGGCCTGTTCGGGCTGCTGACGGGCAACTTCCTGCTGGTCGTGCTGGCCGTCTTCATCTACCTCGCTGGCACCCAGGAGGGGCGCATGGTCAGGGCGCTGAGCGTCCTCGACGGCGTGCGCGTTGGACAGGCGCGCATCCGGCCGGCGCTGTCGGTTGCGCCGCAGCAGTCGCTTGGCGATGTCCAGGCGCTGCGCTGGCAGACCTTCCAGCCGGACTTCCCGGTCAGCGACGGCACGGCTGTCGTCGGACTGCTGACGGCGAGCGACCTGGAAGCAGCACTGCAGCACCAACCGGCCTGGACTCTGGTGCGGACGGTGATGCGCGCCGAGTTCCCTCTGGCCCGCACCGACGACTTGCTGACCGATGTGCAGCAGCGCATGGTCGATACCGGCCTGGCGGTCGCACCGGTCGTCGACGCCGGCGGCGCGCTGGTCGGCCTGCTGACCGCCGGCGACATCACCGAGCTGTATCAGCTACTGGCCGCGCAGCAGCGAGCCTGGGGTCCCGGCACGAACCGGCCGGCGACGCGGCCGTAGCCCCTCCCGCTACGCGCGAGCGCGTGGCGGCGCGCCCCGCCCGTCGCCGGCCATCGGCAGCCCGCAAGACCCTGACGCACACCTGGCGACCCAGGGCTGGCTTGCGCTCGGGCGGCTGGCTCGCTAGGCTGGGTGGGCTGGCGGTGATCGACGGGGCACGGGAGGGGGCGACCGATGGCGGTACCGGTTGGGGTGGCGGTGATCGGCGCCGGGCTGGTTGGGCCGACGCATGCCGAGTTCGCGGCGCGGGCCGATGGGGCGGCGCTGCGCGTCGTCTGCGACCTGCGCGAGGACCGCGGCCGGCCGCTGGCTGAGCGATACGGCGTCGACTGGCAGCCCGACTTCCGCGCGGCCGTGGCGCGGCCGGATGTTCAGATTGTCAGCATCTGCCTGCCGACGGCGCTGCACCTTGAGGTCGCGACGGCAGCGGCCGAGGCCGGCAAGCACATCATCGTCGAGAAGCCGATCGAGTTGAACCTGGACCGGGCGCAGCAACTGATCGCCGTCTGCCAGCGGCACGGTGTCCGGCTGGCGTCGATCTTCAACCGTCGGTTCGTCCACGGCACGCGCCGGGCGCGGCGGGCCGTGCTGGACGGCGAGTTGGGGCGCGTGCTGGTGGCGGACATGGTGTTCAAGTCGTGGCGGCCGGCAGACTACTACCGGGAGTCCGGCTGGCGCGGCACCTGGGCGCTCGAGGGTGGCGCGGCGCTGATCAACCAGGGTGTCCACGGCGTCGATCTGATGACCTGGATTGCCGGGCCGATCCGGCGCGTCCAGGGCTACGCCCGTCACCTGCGCCACGCCATCGAGGCCGACGACACGACCATCGCCGTCTGCGAGTACGCGTCGGGCGCGCTCGGTGTCCTCCAATGCACGACCTCGGTCTTCCCGCGTCAGCACGACCGGATCGAGTTGCACGGCGAGCGCGGCAGCATCTTTCTCGAGGACTACGCTATCACCCGCTGGGAGATCGAGGGCAGCGAGCCGGGCCAGCCGAGCGCGGCCGAGCTGGCGCTCCCCGGCGCCGATCGTGGCACGCTGGTCGGCCACTTCCTGCAGATCCAGGATATGGTCGACGCGGTGCGGGCCGACCGCGCCCCAGCCGTCACCGGCGAGGAAGCGCTGCACTCGCTGGCCGTCATCCAGGCCATCTACGAGGCCGAGCGCACCGGCCGCGCGGTCGATGTGATGGGTGATGAGCGGTGAGAACAGCCGGCAGTGCAGCAACGAGCAACAAGCAACTGACAGGAGGGACGACCATGACGACGATCCTGATCAACGACCCACGGGTGACAGCGGACCGCCAGGCCGAGTTGCGGCGTGAGTTTCCTGACGTGCGCTTCGTCATCGCGGCCGCGCGCGCCGACGTGACGGCGCACATCGCCGATGCCGACGGCATGTTCGGCACGCCGACGAACGAGGAGTTCCAGCGTGCCGGTAAGCTGCGCTGGATCCAGTCGGGCGGCGCGGGCGTCGAGTGGCTGTGGCGCATCCCAATGATCGCCGACAGCCCGGTGGTCGTCACCAACATGCGCGGCGCGCATGCCGTCACCATCGCCGAGCATGCCTTCGGCTTCTTGCTGACGCTGACGCGGCAGTTGCGCGCGTTCGAGCAATTTCAGACGCGCGAGGAGTGGGCGCGCGGTCAAATCAACGACCGGCTGGTTGGCCTCAAGGGGCTGACGATGGGCATTGTCGGCTTCGGCAACATCGGCCGGGCGATTGCGCGGCGGGCGACCGGCTTCGAGATGGCCGTGCTGGCCGTCGACTCGCAGCCGCTGCCGCCGGCCGAGGGCGTGGCCGAGGTCTGGCCTCTCAGCCGGCTCGACGACCTGTGCCGGTCGGCCGAAGTGCTGACGATCGCCGCGCCGATCACGCCGGAGACGCGCGGCATGATCGGCGCGGTTCAGATTGGGTTGCTCAAACCTGGCTCGTACGTGCTGGCCATGTCGCGCGGCGGCATCGTCGATGAGCCAGCGCTGATCGCGGCGCTCCAATCGGGTCATCTGGCCGGCGCGGGCCTGGATGTGACGGCGGTCGAGCCGCTGCCGCCGGGCGATCCACTCTGGCAGGCGCCGAACCTGATCATCACGCCGCACAATTCGCCGACATCGCGCCTGACGAGTGATCTGGTCTGGTCGATCTTCCACGAGAATGTCGGCCGGTTCGTGCGCGGCGAGCCGCTGACGAACGTGATTGACAAGCGGCGCGGCTACTGATCGACCGGGGCGACGCGCCGTGCCTCCGCCCGCTGAGGCTGGAAGAGCCGGGCGCATTCGGCGGCGCGCTCCAGCTCAGCGCGCAGCGCGCCGTCGGCCAGCGTCACGACGTAGCCATGCTCGACATCACCGACGACCAGGCCGGCCGCCATGCCGCGCTGCCACCAGGCATGGCCGACGACGGTGCAGACGGCGGCATCCAGCCGGTCCTGATCGGCCTTGGCCGGCCGGCGCGTCTCGTCGGCCAGCGTCGACCAGGCCCGCGCCCAGGCCGGCAGGCCGGCGATCTGCTCCGCCTCGCCGTAGCGGGCCAGGTGGGCGCAGATGAGCTTCCAGTCGTAGCGCTTGAAGGAGGGCAGGCGTGGATTGTACTTCGCCACCCGGCCACGCTCGGCCAGCGCCGATGCCAGGCCGAGCAGCGCCAGCGCTGGATACACCTCGATCAGGTGGCAGCCGGCGCTGGCGCTCGGCGTGGCCCAGGGCGCCTGCACGTGCGGCAGCGCGGCCAGCAGCCGCCAGATCGGCGCGCCGTCGGCGAACAGGGCGCGCTCGCGGTAGGCTGGCTGGATCGCGCCACCGCGCCGGGCCAGCACCGGCGCTAACGCCCGCTCGACTGGCCGCATGCCGGTGCGGTTCGGCACGACTGTCGGCTGGTCGATCGCTAGCAAGCTGAAGCGGGTGCGCGCGGCCAGATCGATGCCGAGCCGGCCGGCCTCGTCGAACGTGGCCAGTGCGGGCGCAAAGAAGGTAGCCGCGCCCGTGGGAGCCGTCACGATCGAGGCCAGCGCGCCGGGCTGCCGGTCACCCCAGGCCGAGTCGTAGCCGGTGACGACGGCCGCGCCAGTGGCGGCGGCTAGCAGGCTGGTGAAGTCAGCCGGCGGGCGGTTCACGAGGCGAGGTCGCGGGCGGCTGGCAGACCCCCCAGCGCCGTCGCGGCCAGGATGCCGCGCACCACCGCCGCTGCCAGCACATCGGCGGCGACCGCGCCCAGCCGCAGCAGCTCGGCTGGCGCGGCGGTGGGTCCGTCGCCGGTGGCGAGCGCGAAGACGGTGTCGCCGTCGAACGGCGTGTGCGCCGGCCGGATCGCCCGCGCCAGCCCGGCCTGAGCCATCATCGCCAGGCGCGTGCAGCCGGCCTTGTCGAGCGCGGCGCTGGTGGCGACGACGGCGACGGTCGTGTTCGTGCCGAGCGCGGGCGTGGGCCGTCCGCGCCGCAACAGCCGCTCGGCGCCGGCGAAAGGTCCGACCGTGCCGGCCGCCAGCGCGGCCAGTTCCAGCCCTGGGTCTTCCGGCCAGCGCGCGCCGGCGATGATGCGGCCCGTCGCCGGATCGACGACATCGCCCAGCGCGTTGCACACGACCAGCGCGCCGACGACGCCGTCGGGCAGGCGCTCGGCGGCGGTGCCGACGCCACCCTTCGTCGCCTGGTCGCTGCCGAGCAGCTTGCCGACCGACGCGCCCGTCCCGGCGCCGACACAGCCCTCGGCCACGACCGTGCCGGCGACGGCGCAGGCGGCCTCGCCCATGGCGGCGTCGGGAAAGGCGTCGCCGCGCCCCAGCCCCAGGTCGTAGATGACCGCTGCCGGCACGATCGGCACCGGTCGCGCGGCGGTCGGGAAGCCGATGCCGCGCCGGCTGAGGTGCGCCACGACACCGGTGCCGGCGGCCAGCCCGAAGGCACTGCCGCCACAGAGCGCGACCGCGTGGACGCGCTCGACCAGCGTCTCCGGCCGCAGCAGGTCCGTCTCGCGCGTGCCCGGCGCTCCGCCGCGCACGTCCACCCCGGCGACGGCCCCGGCGGGACACAGCACGACCGTCACGCCGGTCAGCGCATCGAGGTCGTGGGCGTGGCCGACCAGCAGCCCGGCCACGTCGGTCAGTGCGCTCATCCCGACACTCCGCTCCTCCACGGCGACGGCAGCTCACCGTGCCAACGCCGGAGCCTACCGCACCGCCGGGCCGAGCGTCCACGCCGCACCCTGCCCAGCTGTCCTCACACCATTCACATCGACCCTGAACAGAATGTAAACACCGGCGGCCTACTGTACACCTAGCCGCCGAGCGCCGGCGGGGAGTGGAACAGGAGGACTGCCATGACGAAGAAGCTCGCGAGCAAGATCATGCGCTTCGGCGCGCTGGCCCTGATGGCGCCGGTACTCATCGCCGGGGTTGTCGCCTTCGACTACCTGAAGCCGACGGCCGCCGCCAGCAATCCCATCACCGCCATCGCCCTTGAGCCGGCCGCGACCGCGGCGGACCGCGTTGTCTTTGAAATCGACCAGACCGCCTCTGAGGCCCGCTACGTCATCGACGAGGTGCTCAACGGCCAGCCCCTCACTGTCGTCGGCGCGACCGATCAGGTCGCTGGCCAGATCGCGCTCGATCTGAGCGACCTCGACGCGGCCCAGCTCGGCCCGATCCAGATCAACGCCCGCACATTCGCCACCGACAGCACTCAGCGCGACCGGGCCGTCCAGAACCGGATCCTGCTGACCGACCAGTACGAGTACATCACCTTCACGCCGACGGGCCTGACCGGCGTGCCGGCGACGCTGGCGGTCGGTGTGCCGGC
>JADLAZ010000199.1 GCA_020849725.1 Chloroflexota bacterium | reverse complement strand
GATGCTAGTGCGGGTACCGCCGATATCGGTGGAGCCTTCAATGAGGTTCACCTGGCCGTCCGCATTCACGCTGGCCGAGACGCTCGATTTACCGCCCCAATTGCCCCAGTAGCCGGAGGCGACGCCGCGGCCGCGATTCGGCCCGGTCAGCGGCGTCCGATAGTGGTCGCTTTCCTGGATCGCCCGCACCGTCTCCAAGTAGCCGATGCGACGATAAGCCGGCCCATCGCCGCGCCGGTCTCCTTCTTGGGCGCCGTTGAGCAGGCGAAACGCCAGCGGGTCAAGCCCAACCTTCTCGGCCAATTCGTCGATGACAGTCTCCGCGGCATAGGCGGCGTTGGTGCCGCCCGGCGCGCGATAGGCAGCAGCGCGGGGCCTGTTGACTACCACATCGTAGCCGTCGATCTGGAGGTTTTCGATGCGATATGGGGCCAGGATCACGTTCATCCCGGAGCCGACGGGCGAGCCGGGATACGCGCCCGCCTCGTAGACCATCCAGACCTCGGCGGCGGTGATGCGACCGTCGCGTTTCACGCCCATCTTCACACGAATGGCCGACCCCGATGTCGGCCCGGTCGCCATCAGCACCTCGGCGCGGTTCATCACCAGCTTGACTGGCTTGTGGCCGGCTTTGCGCGAGAGGACCACCGCCAGCGGCTCCAGATAGATGCCGAGCTTGCCGCCGAAGCCGCCGCCGATCTCCATCGGCACGACTTTGATGCGCGTGATCGGCAGCATCAGGATCTCCGCCACCTGATCGCGCACGCTGTGTGCGCCCTGCGTGCTCGTCCAGATCGTGATCGCGCCATCGCTGTTCCAGAGCGCGGTGGCGGTCTGCGGCTCGATGTAGCCCTGGTGCACCGTGCTGGTGGTGAACTCGCGCTCGACGATCACATCGGCCTCGGCGAAACCACGCGCCAAGTCGCCGCGTTGATGCCGGATATGCTCGGCGATGTTGGTGGGCGTTGTACCCTTTTGCCCCAGCTCGTTTGTGCGCAAATCGTCCAGCAGGATCGGCGCGCCGGCCGTCATCGCCACACGCCCATCGAGCACCGGGAGCAGCACTTCGTAATCGACCTCGATCAGCGCGAGCGCCTCTTCGGCGATGTGGACGTTGGTGGCCGCCACCGCGACGACCGGATGCCCGTGAAACAACACCTTGTCGTCGGCCAGCAGCGCCGTACTCTGGTATTTCAGGTTGACCGAACCCTCACCCAACGTCTTCACCTGATCGCTGAGAGTAGGTAGATCAGCGCCGGTGGCGATTGCTTTGACGCCCGGCAGCGCCAGCGCCTTGCTCACATCGATCTTACGGATGCGAGCGTGGGCGTGCGGACTGCGTAGCACCTTACCGTAGAGCAATCCCGGCAGATGGATGTCCGCGCCGTAAAGCGCCCGGCCGGTCACCTTGTCCACACCGTCGTGACGGATCGGCCGGCCGCCGATCACCTTGAATTATTTGGTATCCTGATCTGCAACAACGCTCATGTCTCCTTGTATACTGTAGTCCGAGCGACTGGACTGCCAATATACATCTCCTTTCTTCAATGATCAGTTAGGCCGTCGCTCCTGGCCGAGAGACAGGTGAGAGCCGCATGTGTCCTGGCGAAGCGTCGACTATCGCAGTAACGGAGGTTGTTTCCACCTGTCTCTCCAACTTGACGCTTCCGACTATCAGTGCGAATGTGAAGCTGAGACGCAGAGCACTGCCTCAAGGTGTTTGCGGCATCTTCGATGACCGTGTTGCGGATCCTGTTGTGCGCTCAGCGCGTCGCCCAGACCGTTGATGAGAAACTTACTGGCAGGACCGCCCTGACCTCTCCATCACAGCAAGGTCACGGGAATGGGTGACGGCTCGCTGGGTGGCTGCTCCTGGTCTCACCCATCCCTTGGCAGGAGGTCACGCTTATGATCCGTTCAATGGCGCATCTGCTCGACCCGGCGCTGGCCGATGCCGCCCACCCACTCGCCGGCTACGATCCCTGTGCGGAACCGCTGGAAGATCAACTCTACCTGCCTGTCGGCGTCGACCCGCATGGCGACATCTGTGGCGTGGTCTTTGCCCACCCCTACCCGCAGAGCAAGGAGGTGTTGACCCAGCGCATCATCCGCAACAACAACCTGCAGGACATGCTGTGGCTGATCGAGACTGGTGATCGGCTGGCTGCCCCGTTCCAGGCCCAGCCCGTCTACGTCTTCGAGGCCACCAACGTCTTCTGGCGGGCGCAACGCAACTTCCTGCATCGCGCCGGCTACGCCACCGCCACCGTCTGTGGCCGCCAGACCAATCATGCCCGCGGCACCGTCACGCGCGCCGCCAAGAACGACCTCAAAGACGCCTACAACATCACCAAGGTCTTCAAGCAGGGCGAGTCACATGCCACGCGCATCCTCCCGGAACCGTTAGCCTCGTTGCGCGAGTACTGCCGCCTGCACCAATTCCTTACCAACTACTCGGTGGCGATCCAGAATCGTATGCACTGTCTACGCTACCAGATGCATCCCGAGTTTGACGCCCTGTTCAGCGATCCGGTCTGCCCCACCACCGTGGCGCTGATGGCGGCAGAACTGGTCCAGCCCCAACGTCTGCTGCAGTGTGACTTGGCTGACTTGACTGCCTTGATTCACCAGGCCAGTCATGGCAAGCTCGACGCCGCACGGGCGGCTGACCTCCAGCAGTCGGCGCGTTTCACCTTCGCCACACCCTATGCTGTCGCCGGCGGCTCTTATGCGCTGAAATTGCTGGCGCAAGCCTACCAGCACATCCATACCCAACTCCTACCTCCGCTGGAAGCGCACATCCAGACGACCTTGACCGCCGCCGATTTCCCGATCCACCATCATTTGCCCGAGATCAAGTACTTCGGTCCGGTCGTCATCGGCGCCTTCCTGAGCGAGTTGGGTCTGCCGCAGTGGTTCCCAACCGTAGATAGTGTCGTCGCCTGGTTCGGCCTCGATCCCGCCGTCTCGGAATCGGCCAATCATGCCACCGGCGCCAGCCACCTGACCAAACGCGGCACCAAGTACGGCCGCCGCATAATGTGGTTGGTCGGCCGCTCCTGGAGTCACTATGTCGTCGAGGGACGCCAGTTGTTCTTGAAGGAACGGCAGGAACACCAGCGTCCCTACGATGCCGCCGTGTGCGTCGTCGCCGCCAAGCTCGTGCGCATCGCCTTTGCTATGGTACGCGACGGCTCACACTTCGACTTGGCCAAGGCGTTCTAGCCAACGCCTGGTCAACCCAACGCGTGTCACAGAGCCGATGAACCCCGCAGCTCATCGGTTAGGCCGTGTCATGCCTCGATCATCTGCCGATGCCGCGCACTGATCGGCCGGTCGTGATTTGACTTCCCTATAGAAATCTCCATTGGTGACTGCGTGATGCCATCGCCGTCGCTCCGTCAGGCGCTCGGCTCATTGGTGGGCGTCAAGGTGATGCGTTGCAATGTGCCCACTGCCGCCGCGCGGCGTTCGTGAACGGTGCGTGCGCCGGTCTGCGGATAACGCTCCGGCATTTGCGAGACCTCGCTCAGACGCCCTCGGACATCGTCTGGCAGGCGCCACTCGGCGGCGCCGAGATTGTCACGCAACTGCTCGATGGTGCGCGCGCCCACGATGACGGCGCTGACGGCCGGCTGCTCAAGCACCCAGCGGATCGCGACCTGCGACGGGCTGTGATCCAGATCATCGGCGACCTCGAGTAGCGTTTCCAGGATCTCGTCCGCGACGTCG
>JADLAZ010000198.1 GCA_020849725.1 Chloroflexota bacterium | reverse complement strand
TGATGGCGACCAGCAGCGCCAATGCGACGGCCGCGACGCGACGGCCGTCGAGTATCGCCTTCAGCGCCGCCCACACCATGACCAGTCCCAGCAGCGCAAACGTGACATCCATCCGGCCGGAGAAAACCAGCAGGCCCGGCAGGAAGACGAACCCCACCGCCGCCAGACGCGCCGCCCGCGGCCGACAGAACCGGCGGCCGATGGCGTAGAGCAGCGGCGCGCCCAGCCCGCTGAGGAACAGCAGCGCGATCCGCAGGCTGCCCGCGGCCAGTTGGGCCGAGCTGAGGCCGCTGAGCTGCGGCGCGGCGCAGTCGTAGCGATGCAGCCGGCGGCCGACGACATCGGCCGCACCGGGCAGCCGCTCATAGGCGGCCGCCAGCCAGCGGTGGGCCAGCAGTTGGCCCGGCGGCTGCGTTCGCAGATGGACGTCGGCGAAGCCGGGCATGAGCGCGGGGTAGTCGCGCAGGAAGCCCCGCGGGTCGTCGATGCGCACCCCCTCATGCCAGAACCCGGCCGCGCTCATCACCGCCACGCTGAGCGGCTGGACGCGATGCTGGGCGGCCACGGCGATTTGCAGCAGCGGTGTCAGCACCACCAGCGCCGCCAGAAAGAGCGCCGTCCGCCGCCGGGGCCAGTCGCCCTCGGCCAGCGCCGCCCAGCCCAGCCCCAACCCGACGAGCAGCGCGAGCGCCATCAGGACGAAGCGCCACCCCGGCGAAGGCACGCGCCGCACCCACACCCAGTTGACCCCGCGCAGCCAGTCGGGCCAATCGACGAGCAGCCCCATGATATAGAGCGTGGTGAGCAGGAGTGCTATAATCGCCGCGATGACAGGAAACGGCGGACGACGGCTTGCGATTGACGACCTCATGGAGCCACGATTCTAGCATGATCGATCAGAATAGACCTGACAGGTGGGCGCGACGAGACTCTTTCTTCGGACGGTATGTTGGTGCGCCCACCTGTCAGGTCTTGATCCTCCTCGGCTGCCTGCTCCTCTTCGCCGCCGTCATCACCGCCCGCGCCTGGCTTAGCGACGACGCCTACATAACCTTTCGCGTAGTTGACAATGCTATCGACGGCCGCGGCCTGACGTGGAACCCCGACGAGCGCGTGCAGGCCTACACCCACCCTCTGTGGCTGTTCCTGCTCATCGCCGGGCGGGCGATCACCGGCGAGCTGTTTTACACGGCCACGCTGCTGGGCATCGGGCTGTCGGTGGCCGCCGTCGGGCTGCTCGCCTTCCGCTTGCCGCTGCAACCCACGACGGCCGCGCTGGGGGTACTCATCCTGACCGGCTCGCGGGCGTTCACCGATTACGCCACATCGGGCCTCGAAAACCCGCTGACCCATCTGCTGCTGGCCCTGTTCCTGCTGGTCTATCTGATCCGGCCCGCGAGCAATCGCCGGCTGCTGACGCTCTCCTTTCTGGCCGCCCTCGTGGCGCTCAATCGCACCGACGCGCTGCTGTTGGTGCTGCCCGCGCTGGGGCTGGTCGTGTGGCGCGACTTCTCGCGGCGGGGGCGTTCGTGGGCGGCGCCGGCCGCGGTCGCGCTCGGCTTCCTGCCCTTTCTGCTGTGGACGGCCTTCTCGCTGGCCTACTATGGCTTCCCGTTCCCCAACACCGCCTACGCCAAGCTCAACACCGGCATCGCCACGGCCGATCTGGCCCGGCAGGGACTGGTCTATCTGGGGAACTCCTTGCGCTGGGATCCGATCACCCTGGTGACCATCGCCGCCGCGATCGTGCTGGCCGTCGCCTCGCGCCGGGCGACGTGGGCGGCGCTCGCGACGGGGATCGCCCTCTATCTGCTCTACATCGTGCGCATCGGCGGCGACTTCATGAGCGGCCGCTTTCTGACCGCGCCGCTGCTGATGGCCGTGGTCGTGGTGATGATGCTGCTCGACGGCCGCCTGCGCACGCGCCGCCGCCAACTGGTCGCGGCCGGGGTCATCGTGGCCCTGGCGTTGGCGGGGTACCTGCCGGTGTGGTTGGCGGGCAACCCCGTGGGCGACGCCGCCCGTCGCGACGGCGACATCGCCGACGAGCGGGCCTACTACTGGCCCAACACCGGTCTGATGAACCGGGACCGTGTCCCCCATCCCTGGGCCACGCAGGGGATGGAGCTGCGCGCCCAGGGGCCGGCGGTCATCGAACATGGCAATGTCGGCTTCCTGGGCTATTTCGCCGGGCCGGACGTCCACATCGTGGATCGCAACGGGCTGACCGACCCGCTGCTGGCCCGGCTGCCGGTGCGCGACCCGGCCGACTGGCGCATCGGCCATTTCCGGCGCAACGTGCCCGACGGCTACATCGACACCCTGCGCGGCGGCCGCAATGTCATCGCCGACCCGGCCATCGCCGCGCTCTACGACGAACTGGCGATCATCACCCGCGGCCCGCTCCGGTCGGCCGCGCGATGGCGGGCGATTTGGCGGGTCAATACCGGTGATACGAGACCTGACAGGTGGGCCTACCAGGATATCTGTTGGAGCAAAGACGTTGGCGCGCCCACCTGTCAGGTCTGGGCAAACTATGGTATCTTATCCCCACCCAACTGAAAGAGGTCACACCCATCCATGCACGCTCTCGATGTTCTCAAATACGGCAACCTCACCGTCCTGCGCGCGCTGAAAGGCCTGCCCTATGACGACTGGAACACGCCCGGCGTCTGCGGCTACTGGTCGGTGCGCGAGATCATCGCCCATCTGGCCTCAT
>JADLAZ010000197.1 GCA_020849725.1 Chloroflexota bacterium | reverse complement strand
GTCTTGGTGCTGGTGGTGATCTTGACGACATCGCGCAGGTCGGCGAACAGCTTCTTCTCGATCGCCTCCTTGAGCCGGTCGTGCGAGGTGTACTCGAACTTCTGGCCGCGGCGCGCCAGCGACGACAACCGGATCAGGATCTCCTCGCGGAAGGCTTTCTTGCTGTTCTCGGTGACGCCGATCTGCTCCTCGATCGAGCGCATCAGCTTCTCGTCCGGCTCGCTCGGCTCTTCGGTGATCGGGTCGACGACCTTGCTCCGATTGCAGTAGGCCTCGACATTGTCGAGGTAGTTGTTCAGCAACGTCCGGGCCGACTCTTCGAAGGCGTAGACGAAGGCCCGCTGCACTTCCTTCTTAGCGATCTCGTCGTACTCGCGGCGGGCCTCGGCGATCAGGTTCAGCAGTCGCTCGCGCTCGTCGGCGGCGATACTGGTGTGCTGGTCGAGGCCGTCGCGCAGGCTGCGCAAGGCGTCGATCGGCGTGATGCAGGTCGTCGTCTCCCTGGCCATCGCTGCCGACAGCCGGTTGATGACATAGCGCGGCGAAATGCCGTCCATGCCCTCGCGCTTAGCCTCCTCCTGCAGCTCGCGGATGTCCTTGTCGGTCATGTCCTCGACCTGCTTGCCATCGTAGAGTTTCAGCTTCTTCAGCAGCGTCATGCCGGCCTTCTTGCTCTCCTCCAGGCGCGACAGAACGGCGAAGGTCGCCGCAGTTTCCAGCGTGTACGGCGCGACGTGGACGCGGCCGGCGATGTTGCTCTGGCGCAGCAGCTTCTGGTAGATCTTGACCTCATCGGAGACGCGCAGGTTGTAGGGCACCTTCACCAGGATGATGCGGTCCTGGAGCGCCTCGTTCTTGCGGTTGCCGACGAACGACTGGTACTCGTGCTCGTTGGTGTGCGAGACGATGACCTCATCGGCATAGATCATCGAGAAGCGGCCGGTCTTGATGTTCTGCTCCTGCGTCAGCGTCAGCAGCACGTACAGGAACTTCTCATCAACCTTCAGCATCTCGATGAACTCCATCAGCCCACGATTGGCGATGTTCAGCTCACCGTCAAAGCGGTAGGCGCGTGGGTCACTCTCGACACCGACCTCGCCGATCGTCGACAGGTCGATGCTGCCGACCAGCTCGGAGATGTCCTGGCTCTTTGGGTCGGTCGGCGTGAAGGTGCCGATGCCGCGCCGGCTCTTCTCCGAGAAGACAATGCGCTCGACCGGCACGCGCTGGATGTCGTTGGCCCACTGCTGCTCCAGGTTCAGCCGGCACTGCGGACAGAGATCGCCCTCAATGAAGACGCCGTACTCGCGCAGCACCTCGTCGCGCAGCCCCTCCGGCACCAGATGCAGCGGGTCCTCGTGCATCGGGCAGCCCTGGATGGCGTAGACGGCGCCGCTCTCGATGCGTGAGTACTTCTCCAGACCCCGCTTGAGCAGTGACACGATCGTGCTCTTGCCGCCGCCAACCGGTCCCATCAGCAGGAGGATGCGCTTGCGCACCTCCAGCCGCTGGCTGGCCGAGCGGAAGTACTCGACGATCTGCTCGATCGTTCTTTCCAGGCCGTAGATCTCGTTATCGAAGAAGTGATAGTGCGGCCGGCTCGCGTCGTCGGTGTCCACGCCCGCATCGACGATCATGCTGTAGATGCGCGCGTGCGCCAGTTGAGCGACGGTCGGGCGCTGGCGCACGATCTCGAAATAGTCCGCGAACGTGCCGGTCCAGGCGAGATGCTTCTCTTCGAGGCGGTATTGCTCGAGACGCGTCATCAAGTCCATCGGTGTCCCATCCTTTCGACGCCACCGCCAGGCTGTGGTGCTGACTGAGGGTCGTTCGGCACACGCCCCGCGCGTCGCTGTTCCCGGTCACGCTCCGCATATGCGCGGCCCACCTTGGCTTGCACCGGCGGTCACCGGCAGCCAGGCAACGAACTCTCTAGCGCGGGGAGATCAATCAGGGGAGGCGCGGGCGCCAGAACCGGAGGGGGCACCGATTGCAGAGCGGCTGTCGTGCCGTGGTGCTGCCGGGACACGTGGTCGCGGTCTCGCCCCAGGTGCGGAGCATGAATGATGTGGCGGACGCCGGGCGCCGACCTCAGCGACGTCCAGACGGGCTATAGCGAAAGGTTGGCCAGGTGCAGAAGCGGCCTGATCAACCGGTACGCATAGATTGCGCCACCATTGGTACCGGTGGCGAAGGGCCACGGGGGAGCGGATGCGCTCCCGCCCGCGAGGCTCGTCCGGCAACCAACTTGCTGGCCCGCACGGCCAGCGCTGCCGCCAGGACAAGCGCCACCGCGTCGATACAACAACGCTGTTCCGCTCAAAACGGGATCACCGACGCGGCAGAGGTTCGGACATCATCGTCGTATCGCAAGGATACAAGAGATGAGACGCTGTCTGCAAGTCCCTACGCTAGTACTGCGCTCCCGGATGCGTCCACACGCCCGCACCGCGCGATCGGGACGTTCGGACGCTCGGGCACGACCCACGCCTCCGCTAGATCGAGCGGCGCAGGTGTACGATCATTGCACGTGCAGCCAGCACCACCAGCACCGCGAGCATGCCCAGCAGCAGGATCAGCCAGGCCCAGGCCCGGAATAGCCCCTGCAACGGTTGCACCAGGCCGCGCACGGCCAGCGCCATGCTGTTGGCCAGCGGCGGTCCTTCGGCCGGCACGGCGGCCACCAGCGGCGCTGCCAGCGCCGCGCCGACAATGAGCGCGCTGCTGAGCGAGACGAGCAGCGCCGTGCCGGCGAACCCAGCCGCGCGGCGCGGCGACCACAGCGGCGCCGCCCAGTGCCGCTCTCGCCAGTTCGCCTGCGAGTCGACCAGAATGCGCGCCATGACCCGGCGCTGAAAATCGGGCGGCGGCGCCATCAGCCGCTGCTCACCCAGGGTGAGCGGGCGCCGGCGCATCGCCGCCAGCCGATCGGGACAGTCGGCGCAGCCGGCCAGATGCGCCTCGATCGCCCGGCGCTCATCGGCGCCACACTCGCGATCGAGAAAGAGCCACAGTTGCTGATCAGACAGCTCGCGACACGACACCCTGGCGCTTCTCCTGCTGCTCCAAGGCTCCCGCCAGCATCTGGCGAGCACGGTGGAGACGTGTCTTGACGGTGTTCTCGGGCAACTCCAGCACCTGGCCGATCTCGGCATACGACAGGTCGTACCAGTAGCGCAGCACCACGGCCACGCGATACTTCTCGGGCAAGGCTTCCAGCAGGCGTTGAATGTCGGTGCGACGCTCGCCCTCAATCGCGACCTCATCGGGCGATGCCTGCCGGCTGCGCGCCCAGGGAACGATCGAGTCGAGTGGAACCAGACTGAAGCGTCGCTTGCGGAGTTGATCGATGCAGTAATGGGAGGCGATCGACAGCACCCAGGTAGAGAACCGATGCGCCGACTTGTAGCTGCCCAGTTGCCGGTAGATGCGGAGAAACACCTCCTGCGCCGCGTCCTCGGCATCCTGGCTCTGGCCGAGCATGCGCGCGCACAGGTTGTACACGGCGACCTGATACCGCTCCACCAGCTCGGCAAACGCCAGCTGGTCACCGCTCTGGGCCTGCGCGATGAGTTGGGCCTCTTCGAGCCGCGAGCGCGTGCCCGACATCGTGCTCTCCTCGTGCCTATCTACGGCGGCGCGCCGGCAGGGTTTCACCACCGCGCGGACCACCGTGCGACCGGCGCCCCCGCTTAGTTCCTACCTCCATCCGCGACCAGATCTTTCGCCACGACAACGCCAGCGGCGAGCAGCCCAGCCCGCGCGACGGCCAGCACGCCGGCCGGCTGGCGGCGGTCTGTGTCGATGTAGACCGTCGCGTGCGCCAGCGCCAGCGTGAGGCGCCGGAGCTGGCGCTGGTAGATGGCCGCCGGCCAATTCGGCGCCGCCCGCCGCTGCCGAATGACCGCCAGCGTCACCGCCAGGTAGATCAGCGCGTCCGGTCGTGACAGCGCCCACAGATGCGGCACCTCCGAGTGCTCTTGGGCGAGCGCAACGGCATCGTAGCCGTCGCCCAGCAGCGCGGCCGCCAGCGTCGACTTCCCGCCGGCGCACGGCCCAACCAGGACCACGCGCGGCCGGTGGCCGGCCGGCCGGCTCACCGGACGTCGCGCCCAGTCGGGAATCGTCGCCAGATCGATTGCCATGCTCGCCCCCACACATCCTACCGCGTCGGCCACCCTGGCGCGCGCTGTGGTGGACGGAGCGGCACGCGGCGACCAGTGGGTGCGGCCGCCTCAGCGCAGCGAGCCGATGGGCAGCGTCAGCGGCCAGGAGAGGCTGAGTCGGCGGATGAGCGGCCCGCTATCCTGGGCAGTCCGGTCACCGGCGGCGCCGATCGTCAGCGCCACAACGGTCATGTCGTCGTTGGCCCGCTGCTGATCGGCGGTCAGCGCCGCCGCCAGCAAGCCATCGGCCAGCACCGCCGCCGGCAACTCGCTCCGGTCGACGCCAGCCAGGTACGCCAGCGGCTCCCATGAGCCAGCGCGCCGGCCGGCGTTGGCGATGCCGTCGGTGAACACGATCAGCTCCAATCCGGCAGCGACTGGGAACTGCCATACCTCTGGGCGGGTGTGGCGGCGTGGCCCGATCGGCCCTGACCCGCCAGCGATGGCCTGAACACCCGACGCGTCGCGCACAATCATCGGGCTGTCGCTGTTGCGGGTCACGACCACGGTGCGACTGACGAGATCGACCGAGACGATGTCGAGCGTGGCCGACACCTGGCCGCCGCGGTAGTGGTGCAGGTAGTCGTGCGTGGCCCTCGCCACCGCGCCGTCGCGCGCGCCCTCTTTGAGCAGCGCGACGGCCTTGCCCGCCAGAGCATTGCTGAGCATCTTGGCCGCCGCGCCACTGCCTTGCCCATCGACGAGCACCACCGACAGGCCGCCCCCCGGCCGCTCCACAATCTCGGCCGTGTCGCCGCTGTCACGCGAGGCGTACTTGTTCGTCTTGGCGATGCCGACCTCGACCGTCAGCAGGGAGCGCTCCTCTCGGCTCGGCGCCCGCCACGCGGCGTCAGCGGTGGGCGTACTGCTGCTGGTAGTACGCGGCGTACTCGCCCGACTTGATCGGCTCCCACCAGGCGCGGTTGGTCGCGTACCATTCGACCGTCTGCCGCAGACCATCTTCGAACGGCGTCACCGGCCGCCAGCCCAGCGTGTGCGCCTTCGCGCAATCCAGCGAGTAGCGCCGATCGTGACCGGGCCGGTCGGTGACGAACCGGATCAGCGACTCGGGCTTGCCGAGCAGTGCCAGCATACGCCGGGTCAACTCGAGGTTGGTGCGCTCGTTGCCGCCGCCGATATTGTAGATCGCGCCCGGCTGGCCGCGCCGCAGGACGGCGTCGATGCCGGCGCAGTGATCGTCCACATGCAGCCAGTCCCGCACATTCAGGCCATCGCCGTACAGCGGCAGTGCTCGATCTTCCAGCGCGTTGGTGATGAACAGCGGCAGCACTTTCTCCGGGTACTGATACGGCCCGTAGGTGTTGGAGCCACGGGTGATCATCGCCGGCAGCCCCCACGTCTCGTGGTAGGCCATCACCTGCATTTCGCCGCCGGCTTTGGAGGCTGAATAGGGGCTGCGTGGCTGCAGCGCGTCCGTTTCCACCGATGAGCCGTGCTCGATGCTGCCATACACTTCGTCGGTGCTGACCTGCACGAACCGGCGCACGCCCAGCCGCCGAGCTTCCTCCAGCAGCACCCAGGTGCCGTGGACATCGGTGCGGATGAAGCTGCCCGGCTCGATCAGCGAGCGGTCGACGTGCGTCTCGGCGGCGAAGTTGACGACGCCGTCGCAGCCGGCCATCGCTTCGGCAACGACGGTCGGGTCGGCGATGTCGCCCTGGACGAAATGGTAGCGGGGGTCCGCCGCCACCGGCGCCAGATTACCGAGGTTGCCGGCATAGGTCAGCTTGTCCAGCACCACCACCTCGCCGTCGTGGTGGGCCAGCGACCGGCGCACGAAGGCGCTGCCAATGAAGCCGGCCCCGCCGGTCACGAGCAGCCGCCGAAAGCTCTCTGCCATCGCTCACTCCGTCTCGGTTGGCCAGGCGCGGGCCGGCGACCCATCGACGGGGCCACCACCGACGCTAGCACACGGCGAAGCCGGCCACAAGCCGACCCATCTCTCAAGACGGATAGGCGGCTTGAAAGGTCACGGCGGGGCGGCCACGCGCCCTGGGCGTCACTCGCTGAAGCGCTCCTCACGCCACGGGTCGCCATGGTTGTGGTAGCCGACCATCTCCCAGAAACCGGCCTGGTCGCGCGACAGGAACTCGATGCCGCGCACCCACTTGGCGCTCTTCCAGAAGTAGAGCTTGGGCACGACCAATCGCAGCGGCCAGCCGTGGTCCGGCGTCAGGTCCTGACCGCTGTGCCGGGTCGCCAGCAGCACGTCGTCGTCGAGCAACTCGGCCAGTGGCAGATTGGTCGTGTAGCCACTGTAGCTGTGAACCAGCACGTGGGTCGCCGCCGGCTTGGGCCGGACCAGGCCCACCACCTCGTGAATGGCGACACCCTCCCACTCGTTGTCGAGCTTGCTCCAGCGCGTCACGCAGTGGATGTCGTTGTGAAACTGCCGCTGGGGCAGCGTCAGGAACGCCTCCCAGGAGAGAGTCGTCTCCTGCTCGACCTCGCCCCACAGGCGCAGCGACCAGGTAGCCAGCGTGATGCGTGGGACGCCACCGTAGTGCAGCACCGGCCACTTCTCGGTCAGGTACTGCCCCGGTGGCGTGCGCTGCGGCGCGTCAGCCGGGAACCGCTCTGCCTTCTTGCCGAACAATGACCCTAGCCCCATGCATTCCTCCTTGGGCGACTGGCAAGCCGGCGCCGCCACCGCCCGCGGTGACCCGATCACCACCGCCGAGTCTACGATGCGGCAGCGACGACGGCCGCCGCCACGCACTAGTCCGTCCCCGCGACGGGGTGTTACAGCATCTCACCGTCTCAGTGGGCCGTAACACGTTATGATGACGTGGGCGTCTTGCCGGCGCGGCCAGGTGGTGAGGTCATGCCCTCGCCGCACCGTTCAGCATCAGGATGGACGCGCCGGAGCGCGCCACAGGGGAGGAGTCATGCCGCGACGCCGCGAGCTGTATGTTGGTCGCCGGCCCCGCCGGCGTGGGCCGGGGCTGGTCGCCCTGGTCGCTGGCACCGTGGGGGTGCTGGCGCTGGTGGGAGTGGGTCTGGGCGCGCAGCGCCTCTGGTTCGG
This sequence comes from Chloroflexota bacterium, assembly GCA_020849725.1. Next base: position 24,426 of record JADLAZ010000197.1, on the reverse strand, counting down.
CACGGCGGCGGTTCCGCCCCTGATCAGTCTCAGCCCGCCGACGCCGACGGCCACACCCGCGCCAACGGCCACGCCGGTGCCGATGCTCACCGGCAGTGTCGCCGACGCCTTCACCGGCCAGTTGCTCGCCGGCGCGGTCGTTGCGCTGGGCGAGCAGCAAACGAGCACCGGCGGCGATGGTCGGTTCCGACTGACCCGCCCCGAGCTAGCCGGCGTTCTGAAAGTCAGCCTCCCCCAGTACGCACCTCTGGAGCGCCAGGTCGCCCCGTTCGTCAGCGACGACCTGCGGGTCATCCTGCGGCCCACCATCCTGAGCGGCACCGTGCGCGACAGCGACGGGCGGCCGGTCGCCGGCGCCCGCGTCCGGGCCGGCGGTCTGAGCGCCACGACCGACACTGCGGGCCGCTACACGCTGGCCGACGTGCCAGCCGACCCCACGCTGACCGTTGAGGCGCCGGACCACGGCGCCTTCAGCGAGGCCGTCGGCAAGCGCACCGTCGTCGACGTCCGACTCAAGCCGAGCGTTGTCACCGGCATCGTTGCCGGCAAGGATGGTGCGCCGATCGACAAGGCCACGGTGGCGATCGGCGAGTCCCAGGGGCTGACTGGCGCCGACGGCACGTTCCGGCTGACGAACGTGACCGAGCCTGGGACCCTGGCCGTCAAGGCTGGCGGCTACAAGGCCGAGCGCAAGCCGGTGCAGCCTGGCGCCGCCGTTGAGGTGACGCTAACGCCCTTCGCTATCAAGGCCATCTACCTGACCCACCTGACCGCGGCCGACGACAAGCGGTTCGCTGAATTGCTGGCGCTCGTGAAGCGCACCGAGATCAATGCCATGGTCATCGATGTCAAGGGTGAGAGCGGCCACCTCTTCTACGAGAGCAAGGTGCCGCTGGCCCGGGAAATTGGCGCGGTGGACCCTGCGTATGATGTTCGGAAGCGGTTGCAGCAGATGCGCGCCGCTAATGTCTATGCCATCGCCCGGCAGGTCATCATGGAAGATACCTTGCTGGCTAAGGCCCGGCCCGAGTTGGCCATTCGCCACAAGACGACCGGCCAGGGCTGGCGGGATATCAACGGCATCGGCTGGCTCAACCCGCACCGGTCTGAGGTGTGGGACTACAACGTCGCCATTGCCAAGGAGATCGCTGACCTGGGCTTCGACGAGGTGCAGTTCGACTACGTGCGCTTCCCCTCGGACGGCGCCCTCAATCAGACCGACTACGGCCGACCCAGCAATGAGGAGAGCCGCATCTCCGCTATCACCAGCCTGCTGACGCGCGCGCGCACCGCGCTGGCGCCGACCGGCGTCTACCTGGCCGCGGACCTCTTCGGACTGACGCTGGTGGCCGAAGATGATATGGGCATCGGTCAGAAGGTCGACGCCGTCGCGGATGCCCTTGACTACATTTGTCCGATGGTCTATCCATCGCACTATTTTCCCGGTGAGTTCGGCTTCAAGAACCCGGCCGCCAAGCCCTACGAGGTCGTCAATCTCAGCCTGCAGAGCGGCAACCCGCGCCTCGAGCGCGGGCGGGCCAGGTTCCGGCCCTGGCTGCAGGATTTCGACTACGGACTCCCGTACACCGTCGACATGGTGCGCGCCCAGATTCGCGCCTCGGAAGAGAACAAGACCTCCGGCTGGATGATCTGGAACGCGGCCAACAAGTATCAGGAGGCCGCGCTGCGGCCCGGGAGCGACTGATGGCGACGACTCAGACCGATGCACCGACGAGCGCGACCGAGCGGGTCCGCCGGCCGTGGGCGCTGAGCGTGCTCAAGCAGTTCCGCCCCAAGCAGTGGACCAAGAACGCGATCGTCTTTGCCGGTCTGATCTTCGCCCGCCAACTCAATAACCCCGAGGCCGTCATGCTGGCGACGGCGGCGTTCGTCATCTTCTGCCTGCTGTCGAGCCTGGTCTACGTCATCAACGACATGCTCGATGTCGAGGCGGACCGGCGCCATCCCAAGAAGCGCTTCCGCCCGCTGGCCGCCGGCGATATCTCGATGGGCCAGGCCCGGGGGCTGGTCGTTGTCATGTTCCTGGTGACGGTGCCGCTGGCCTTTCTCCTCAACCCGCTGTTCGGCCTGGTGGCCGCCACCTATTTCGTCAGCAATCTCGCCTACTCGCTGCGCCTGAAGCATGTCGTCATCCTCGACGTCTTCCTGATCGCCGCCGGCTTCGTCCTGCGCGCCATTGGGGGCGCGGTCGTCATCCGCGTCGATATCTCGCCGTGGTTCCTGCTGTGCACCACGCTGGCGGCGCTGTTCCTGGCGCTGACCAAGCGCCGCCACGAGCTGTCGCTTCTAGCAACCGGCGCGGTCAGCCACCGGCGCATCTTGGAGGAGTACAGCATCCCGCTGCTGGAGGAGATGGTCGCCGTCGTGACCTCCAGCACGGTCATGGCCTACTCGCTGTACACGTTCTTCGCACCCAACCTGCCCAGCAATCACGCCATGATGTGGACGATCCCCTTCGTTCTGTACGCGATCTTCCGCTACCTGTACCTGGTCTATCGCAAGGACCTGACTGGCAGCCCGGAAGAGGCGCTGATCCGGGACCTGCCGCTGCTGACCTGCATCCTGCTGTGGGGGCTGGCCTCCGTCGCCATTCTCTACTTCCCCTTGCCTCAGCTGTAGCGTCCCGGAGTCGGGGCCGCTCGGCCCACTGCGCCCGCCGCCAGCGATCGAACGATTGTTCGTATCGACTGGCGAATTCGTGCGTTCTAACGGTATAATTCATGAATCGCACTGGGTGGCGTGGGCACAAGTGAGGGACGAGACGGCATGGCGGAACTTGGGACAGTCAAGATCGTTAGCATCGACAGCGAGATGCGCAGCGCCTACCTCGACTACGCCATGAGTGTGATCGTCCAGCGGGCGCTGCCGGACGTGCGCGACGGTTTGAAGCCGGTCCAACGGCGCATCCTGTACGCCATGCACGACGAAGGGCTGCGGCCCGGCACCAGTTACCGCAAGAGCGCCGGCGCCGTCGGCGAAGTCCTCAAGAAGTACCATCCCCACGGTGAGGCTGCCGTCTACGACGCCCTGGTGCGCATGGTCCAGGACTTCGTCATGCGCTACCCGCTGGTCGACGGCCAGGGCAATTTCGGTTCGATGGACGGCGATTCAGCGGCAGCCATGAGATACACGGAGTCGCGCCTCGCGCCGATCGCCGAGGAATTGCTGGCCGACATCGACAAGGAGACGGTCGATTTTCGGCCCAACTACGACGACCGCGAGCATGAGCCATCGGTGCTGCCGGCCCGGCTGCCGAACTTGCTGCTGAACGGTGTCTCCGGCATCGCCGTCGGCATGGCGACGAATATCCCGCCCCACAACCTGACCGAGCTGTGCCAGGGCATCAGCCACCTCATCGACCATCCGGAGGCGACGGTCGAAGAGCTGGCCGAGATCATCACTGGCCCCGACTTCCCGACTGGCGGCCTCATCCTCGGCCGCGAGGGGATCCTGCAAGCGTATGCCACCGGCAAGGGGCGGGTCATCCTGCGCGCCAAGGCCTACACCGAGGAGGGCCGTGCCAACCGCTACCAAATCGTGGTAACCGAAGTCCCGTACATGGTCAACAAAGCCAGCCTGCTGGAGAAGATCGCCGCGCTGGTCAAAGAGGGGCGCCTCGACGGCATCAGCGATCTGCGGGACGAGTCCGACCGCTCCGGCGTGCGCGTCGTCATCGAGCTGAAGCGCGACGCGCAGCCGGTCAAGGTCCTCAATAACCTGTACAAGCACACGCCGCTCCAGATCACGTTCGGCGTCAACATGCTGGCGCTGGTCGATGGCAGGCAACCACGCGTGTTGACACTCAAGATGGTGCTCCATCACTACATCGAGCACCGCCAGCAGGTGCTGACGCGCCGCACCCAGTACGAGTTGAAGAGAGCCCGCCAGCGCGCCCACATCCTTGAGGGGCTGCGCATTGCCCTCGACAACCTGGACGCCGTCATCGCGACGATCCGCAACTCGCGCACGACCGAGAGCGCCCGCAACAATCTGATCGCCGCCTACAAGCTGTCGACCGAGCAGGCCAACGCCATTCTCGATCTCCAGTTGCGCCGCCTGGCGGCGCTGGAGCGGCGCAAGATCGAGGATGAGTACAAGGAGCTGCTGCGCGAGATCCGTCGCCTGGAGGGCATCCTGGCCGACCCCAAGCAGGTGCTGGCCCTGATCAAGCAGGACATGGCCAGCCTGATCGAGAAGTACGGCGACGAGCGGCGCTCGCGCATCGTGCCGGATGCCACCGGTGAGCTGACCGATGCCGACCTGATCCCCGATGTCGGCACGCTGGTCACCATCACCGAGCGCGGCTACATCAAGCGGCTGCCGGTCGAAACGTACCGCGCCCAGGGGCGTGGCGGCCGCGGCGTCAACGGCATGAGTACCCGCGATGAGGACAAGGTGCAGCACATCCTGTCCTGCACGACCATGGACAACCTGCTCTTCTTCACCAATCGCGGGCGGGTGTTCGTGCTGAAGGCGCACGAGTTGCCCGATGCCAGCCGCACCGCCAAGGGTATGCCGGTCATCAACTTCATCGCCATCCAGCCCGACGAGCGCGTGACGACGGTGCTGGCCGTCAGCGATTTCGATGCGGCCCAGTATCTCGTCATGTGCACGCGCGGCGGCACGATCAAGCGCACCGTCCTGAGCGCTTACGCGGCGGTGCGCGCCAACGGCCTGATCGCGATCAACCTCGACAGCGGCGACGAGTTGCTCTGGGTCCGGCTGACGACCGGGCGGGACCAGATCATCATCTCCACGCGCGGCGGCATGGCCATTCGCTTCACCGAGAGCGACGTGCGGCCGATGGGTCGCACCGCCGCTGGCGTCATCGCCATCAAGCTGGCCGCCGGCGATCAGGTCGCGGCGATGGATGTCGTCGATCTCAAAAAGGACCTGCTTGTCGTCAGCGAACTGGGCTACGGCAAGCGCACCCCCCTCACCGACTACCGCTTACAGGGCCGCGCCGGCTCGGGTGTCATCACCATGAAGCTCACCGACAAGACCGGCCGCATCGTCAGCGCCCGCGTCGTGGATGATAGCGACCATCTCATGCTGATCTCGGCCAAGGGCACCGTCATTCGCATCGATCTGGCGAATGTGCGCCGGATCGGCCGCGGCACCCAGGGCGTGCGCCTGCAGCGCCTGGCCGACGGCGCCCGGGTCGCCTCGGTCGAGCCGATCGACGCGACCGAGGCCATCGACAACGGTGCCATCGTCGACGCCGTGCCGGCGCCTGCTGATTAGCGCGGCGGCGCTGCCGGGATGCCGGCGCGCCGCGCCCGCCACTCGACCGTGGTGAGGCGCGCCGCCGCCAGCACCAGCGGCGCCAGACTGGCCGCCAGTGCTAGCCCAAGCGGCAGCGTGGTCAGGAGTGGGTCCGCGGCGGGTGGGCCAGCCTGGCCAGCTAGCCGACTCAGCACAGCCGCCCACGCCAGCAGCACGGCCAGGGCGCTGGCCGCGAGCGCCAGCCAGCCCGTGAGCAGCAGCGCCGCGAACCAGGCGACCGCGCTGAGCGCACAACTCCAGGCGAGCGCCAGCCACACGACCGGCTCGGGAACGCCGGCGCTGAAGGCCGGCAGCCAGACCAGCGGTAGACCGGCACTGAGCAGCGCCACCGCCGCTTGATCCGGCTCCGGACGGCTCGCGAGCAGCAGCCACCAGCCCACCAGCGCCGCGCCCGCCGCCAGCGCCAGGGCGAGCAGCGCCGGCCCGACCACGACCATCGCCGGGTCAGCCCGGGCGCGCGCCGTCAGGTCCGCGGCAATGGCGGTCGCCGGCGCCGTCAGACCGAGCATGGCCGCCGTCGCCAGCGCCGCGGTCGCCACCGGCCAGCCGCGACCGGCCACCACGACGCGCAGCAGCAGACACCCGCCGACGACCGTCAGCCCAGCGGCGGACAGCAGCCGGCTGTCCACCGCCGGGCCGACCAGCAGCAGCGATGCCGCCACCGGCGGCGCCGACGCCAGCGCCGCGCCGCGCCAGCGATTGAGCGCGACGTGGCCGCTGTTACGGACCATGCGCCACGCTCCTGCCCCCTACGACGGCACATCCAGGTAGTAGCTCATGCTCTGCAGCGCCGCCACCGGGTCGATGTTGCGCACCTTGACCCGAGGCGGCACCTGCAAGATGGCCGGCGCGTAGTTGAGAATCGCGGTCACGCCGGCGGCGACGAGGCGATCAGCCACCTCCTGCGCGCCGACAGCCGGCACGGTGAGCACGGCCACCCGAATGCCGAGCCGCGCCACCTCGCGTGGCAGATCGGCCATCGACTTGATCGTCAGGCCGGCGACCTCCTGACCGACGCGCGCCGGACTGTGATCGAACAGCGCGACGGTGGGGAAGTTGCTGGCCGAGAAGCCCCCGTACTGCGCGACGGCTTCGCCCAGCTTGCCGATGCCGACGATCGCGATCGGCCAGGTCTGGTTCAGGCCCAGGATCGAGTTGATCTGGTCGATCAGCGACCGAACATCGTAGCCTTTGCCCTGCTTGCCGAACTTGCCGAAGTAGGATAGGTCGCGCCGGATCTGGGCCGCGGTGATGCCGATCGTCTCGCCCAGGCTAGTCGACGACACCGTCGTTGTGCCGTCCGCCAGCAGATCGCTCAGCGTCCGAACATACAGCGGCAACCGCCGGACGACCACATCCGGGATATCACGCTTCACCACCACCGCCAGTCCGCCCCCTGTGGACGCAGGCGTCCCCGAAACGTGCCGCGAGCATCGGCGCCCATGACGACATCGTACCATTGACTGCCGCCACAGACTATCGCCCGCGACGGCGACCTCACGGGCTGGCTGGTAGGCTCGGCTCGTGGACCGCGCCGCGCCGCTCGGCCTGGACCTGCCGCAGGTCGCGCCACGACAGGCTCTCGCGGGACCAGAAGACCAGCCCCAGCACCGTCGGCGGCAGCCACAGCGCCGCGTGCAGCACGAGTGCGTAGCTCAGCACGACATCCTCCGGCAACCCCATCACACCGGCCAGCACGGCCAGGATGCCGGCCTCGAAGATGCCGACATAGCCGGGTGACGACGGCACCAGCGTGAACAGGTTGGCCACGGCTGTCGTGAGCAGCGCCATTGGCCAGGTCATGCCCAGGTCGAACGCCAGGCCGATGATCAGGTACATGCCGGCCTCGCACAGCCAGGCTGCCACCGAGGTCGCCACGATCTTGATCAGATCGCCCCGCGACCGCAGCGAGGCCAGTCCGCTGACGAAGCCAATCACGATTTGCTCCAGCCGGCCCGCCAGCCGGTCCGGCAGCAAGCGATGCAAGATGCCCAGCACGAAGCGCTGCAGTGCAGTGCTGGCGCTGAAGACGATCAGCCCGGCCAGCAGACCGACAAACAACACCGCCGCCACAATCGCAATGCCCTGCACCTGCGCGTTGAGCTGGACCAGGACCGCCGCAACGACGATGAACAGCACCAGCGTCAGGCCGTCGAAGATGCGCTCGATCGCCACCGTCGCCAGTGTGCCGCTCTTGGTCATCCCCTGGCGCCAGCTCAGCACATAGGCGCGCACCAACTCGCCGATGCGCGCCGGCAGGATATTGTTGGCCATGAACCCGATGACGACGACCGGGAAGAGGGTGGCGACCGGCAATGCCTTGATCGGCGACAGCAGCGTCTGCCAGCGGAGCGTGCGGATGTAGACACCAGCGAAGTAGAGCAGCACCGCCGGCGCGAGGTAGCGATAATCAGCCGCGAGCAGCGCCTGGCCCATGGTGGCCAGGTCCTTATTGCGGAACGCCAGCCACAGAAAGAGCAGGCTAACCGCGACGCCGACCCAGACCCGCCAGTTGCCGCGCACGCTGCCTCCACTCTCGTCGTCGCCAGTCGAGCGGCCCACTCGCGTGACCGCCCGTAACCATAGTACGCATCGGCCGGGCCAGCGTCCTTCTCAAGTCCAATGCTGCCGGCCCAGTCGTCAGGTGGCGGATGGATCGGCCGGCGCCCGCGCCAGACTGGCCAGCGACACCTGGTCGCGCCACATGATCACCAGCCCGGTGCCAGTGACCAGTCCGTATTGCAGTGCATGGGCCACGATTGCCAGGCCAAAGGCCACATCCGGCGCCACGCCAAACGGCGCCAGCGCCAGCCGGGCGAAGAACTGAAAGGTCCCGATGAAGCCGGGAGCCGACGGCACCATAATGCCCAGATTGACGAACACGGTCAGAAACAGAATCGCGCTGACGAACTGCGACGGCGCCAGGTCGATGCTAAACGCCTTGGCAACGCAGCCATAGGACGCCGCCTCACACACCCACACCAGCACCGACAGCGGCACGATGCGCAGCAGCGCGCTCGGCCGGCGCAGGCAGTCCAACCCAACGATGAAGGAGCCAGCCATGCGCCTGGCACGCGCCGCGACTGCCGCCGGCAGCGGTCGCACCAGCCACGCAACCACCGCCAGCGCCCGCTCGCGCAAGACGAGCAGCGCCACCAGCACCACCAGTGCCGTGGTGAACACGGCGATCGAGGCGACCTCGACCAGCCGCAACCGCTCGTCGTCAGTCGGGATCGCGGCCACCTGAAGCGCGAGCGCCATGAGCGCCAGCAGCGTGACCCCGTCAAAGACCCGCTCGACGACGACGGTGGCCAGCCCGAGCGTGGCCGAACCGCCGGTCTTCTGGCGCAACGTGTAGGCGCGCACCACCTCGCCTACCCGCGCCGGCAGCACGTTGTTCGCCGCGAAGCCGAGCATGAGACAGGAGAACAACGTGCCGTAGTCCGCCGGCAGCACCGAACGCAGGATCGACTGCCAGCGCAAGGTGCGCACGAGATAGCCACCCGAGACAAACAGCGCGGCCGGCAGCAACCAGCGGAAGTCGGCCGACACGATCGCGCGCCAGACCTCGGCCAGGTCGACGTTGCGAAGCGCCAGCACCAGGAAGACAAGCGTGAGGCCAAAGCCAAGCACCTTAGCCCAGCGGCTCACGCGGCACGACCCCACTGGCGCTGCCGCCGCGCGGCGACCATCATAGCGAGCCTCACGGGTGGGAGGAGCGGCGCGCCCGCGGCGCTCGCCCGAGTATACCGGATGCCCTCTGGCCTGTCGAAACAGCCGCGCGGGCGGATCGTGGTCGGGTCAGGTTGACGCCCCCCCGGCCGTCCGGTAGCATCTCGTCGGGCACTGGCCGGTGGTGAAACGGTATCACAGAGGACTTTGGATCCCCTATTCCAGGTTCGAATCCTGGCCGGCCAAGCACCGTGCCGTCCGTTCGCGGCGCCGCGGCCGGCGCGTCGCCGGAGGGACCGACCGAGCGACGTGATCGGGGGTGGGATGGCCGATGCCACGGCCGGCGGCAGCGAGCCGCTTGATCGTGACCCAACGTCCGGCACTGGCGCTGGTCCAGCTGTCATCGTGCTGGCGGCCGGCCAGGGCACGCGCCTCCGTTCCCGCCTCCCCAAGCCACTCCATCGTGTCGGTGGCCGGGCGCTGATCGACCACGTGCTGGCGGCGGCGGCCGCGCTGCGCCCGGTCCGGACGATTGTCGTCACCGGCCATGGCGCGGCCACCCTGCGTCAGCATCTCGGCCTGGACGACGCTGCGCCGGCCAGCGCCCCGGCTGGCCTGGTCGCCGTCACGCAAGCCGAGCAGCGCGGCACCGGTCACGCCGTGGCAGTCGCTGTTCCCTGCCTGCCGGACGCGGTCACGACGGTCGTCATTCTGTATGCCGACACGCCGCTGGTGACGCCGGAGACGCTGTCGGCGCTGGTCGTGGCGCGGGCGGCGACCGGCGCGCGGCTAGCGATGGTCACCTGTCCGGCGCCCAATCCGACCGGCTATGGGCGCATCGTCCGTGACGCGGCCGGGCGCGCCGCCGGCATCGCCGAGGAGAAGACAGCGACGCCAGCCGAGCGGGCCATCTCCGAGATCAACGCCGGCATCTACGCCGTCGACGCCGGTTGGCTCCGGACCACGCTGCCGCGCCTCGCGCCCAGCCCGACCGGCGAGGTCTACCTGACCGATCTGGTGGGCCTGGCGGTCGCGGGGGCCGCGCCGGACCAGCCCTGGCCGGTCGTCACCGTCAACGCTGACATCAGCGAGGCGCTCGGCGTCAACGACCGGGTGCAACTGGCTGAGGCGGCGGCGTTCGTGCGGGCGCGCGTCCTGCGCCGGCTGATGCTCGACGGCGTGACCATCGTCGACCCGGCGACGACGTACATCGACGCCATCGTTCGCATCGACGCCGACACGATCATCGAGCCAGGGTCTATCATCACCGGCGCTACGACGATTGGCACGGACTGCCAGATCGGGCCGGGCGCGCGCATCGACGCCTGCACGATCGGCAACGGCTGCCGGGTCATCGACTCGACGCTGGAGAGCAGCACGCTCGCCGACGGCGCGACGATCGGCCCCTACTCGCACCTGCGCCCGGGGTCGTCGCTCGGGGCGGGCGTCCACGTCGGCAACTTCGCCGAGATCAAGAACAGCCGGCTCGGCCCCGGCACGGCGATGGGCCACGTCGGCTACATCGGCGATGCCGACATCGGCGCCGGCGTCAACATTGGCGCGGGCGCGATCACGGCCAACTATGACGGCCGCCGCAAGCACCGGACGACTGTCGGCGACGGCGCGTTCATCGGCGTCGACACCGTGCTGCGCGCTCCGGTCACGGTCGCTGCCGGGGCGCGCACCGGCGCCGGCGCCGTGGTGACGCGCGACGTGGCGGCCGGCCAGACCGTCGTCGGCGTGCCAGCGCGCCCGCTCACCGCTCGCCCCCCGGCAACCGACCAGGAGTAGTGACCGTTCCGCTCGCGGGTACCGCGGCCAGCACGCGCGGCGGTGGAGGGACGATGGACGGACGCCTGCAGGTGTTTACCGGGAACGCGCATCGCGCCCTGGCGGAGGCCATCTGTCACGAGTTGCAGATCCCCCTCGGCCGGGCGCTGGTGACGACCTTCTCCGATGGCGAGACGCGCGTGCGCCTGGATGAGAACGTTCGCGGCTCCGATGTCTTCGTCGTCCAGCCCGGCTCGCCGCCGGTCGATCACCACATCATGGAGCTGCTGCTGATCCTGGAAGCGCTCAAGCGCTCGTCGGCCCAGCGTGTGACCGCCGTCATCCCCTACTACCCGTACGCGCGCCAGGAGAAGAAGACCGCCGGCCGCGAGCCAATCTCGGCCCGCCTGCTGGCCGATCTGCTGACCACGGCCGGCGCCGACCGCATCCTGACGCTCGACCTGCACGCGCCGGCGATCGAAGGCTTCTTCGGCATCCCCGTCGACCACCTGCGCGCCGCTCCAATCCTGGCCACTGCGGCGCGTCGACTCGGCCTGGACAACATCGTCGTCGTGTCGCCCGACAGCGGCGGCGTGGCGCGTGCCACCGAGTTTCGCGGCCGCGTCGGCGGTGGCCTGGCCGTCTTTGCTAAGAGCCGGCCCGAGCCGGAGGTGGCCGAGATGCTGGAGATGGTCGGCGATGTCGACGGCCGCACGGCGGTTATCATCGACGACATCGTCTCCACCGGCGGCACGCTGCTCGATGCCGTCGCCGAGCTCAAGCGGCGCGGCGCGGCCCGCGTCGCCGCCTGCGCCGTCCACGGCATCCTCAGCGGCGCCGCTGCCGCGCGCATCGCTGAGTCGGATCTGGAGGCGCTGCTGGTGACAGACACGCTGCCGATCCCGGTCGACAAGCGCAACAGCAAGATCCACGTGCTGACGATCGCGCCGATGCTGGCCGAGGCGATCACGCGCATTCACAAGGACCTGTCGATCTCGGCCATGTTCGTATGAGCCACGCCACCGGGGCGCCGCCGCTGGCGGCGCTGGGGCGGGTGCGCGTCCACTACGCCGCCACGCCATCGACCATGGACGCCGCGCGGGCGCTGGCGCGGGGCGACTTTCCGCACGGCGTCGTCGTCACCGCCACCGTGCAGACGGCCGGCCGGGGCCGGTTCGGCCGGCGCTGGGAGGCCCCGGCCGGCACGGCGCTGCTCTGCACGACCCTGCTTCGGCCGGCGCTGGCGGCCAGCCGCGCACCGCTGCTGTCCGTGGCCGCCGCGCTGGCGACGGCAGCGGCCGTGGAGGAGATCACGCGGCGGCCGGCGACGCTCAAGTGGCCGAACGACGTCCTGATCGCGAGCGACCGTGGGTTGGGGAAGGTCGCCGGCATCCTGGTCGAGACGAGCCTGGACGGCGACCGCATCGCGACCGCAGCCGTCGGCATTGGCATCAACATCAGTGCCCATCCACCGGCACTGCCGGCCACGACCGACCTGGCCGAGGTCGCCGGCCGCCCCATCGACCGTGCCGCCGCGCTTGCGGCGCTGCTGCGCCAGCTCGCCACGGCCCTCGCGCGGCTTGAGGACGATGCGAGCGGCCTCCTTGCCGCGTTTCGCGCTCGTCTGGTGATGCTCGGCCAGACGATCTCTGTCACCGATGCCACGACCACCTACGCCGCCATCGCGGAGGACATCGACAGCGACGGCGCGCTGCTCGTGCGCACTGCCGGTGGTGAGCAACGGCGGCTGCTAGCCGGCGACATCACCCTGCGCGCCTGACGCCGCGATCACAGTGAGCCGATGGCAGTTGTCCATATTATGTCATCTTGACGGAGTGCCGTGGGCGGCTATACTCGGCGCGCGACGAGTGGCCAGGCGGCTGGTCGCTCGCGGAGGGCGCATGATGGACTTCGACTACTCGCCAGCCCAAGAGGCGGTGCGCGCCGAAGCCCGGGCCTATTGCGCGGCGCACCTGGCGCCCAACATCGCCGCCTGGGACGCTGGGGGCGGCTACCCGCGCGCCGTGCTGGAGGCGATGGGGCAGGCCGGCCTGTTGGGTGGACCGGTGCCGCGCGCCTACGGAGGCCGGGGCCTCGACTATCACGCCTTCGCCCTCATCTGCGAGGAGCTGGAGCGCGTCGACTCGTCGTTTCGCGTCCTCCAGAGCGTGCATGTCGGCCTGAACAGCCTGACGCTGCTGCAGTGGGGAACGGACGACCAGCGCCGGCGCTGGCTCGTGCCCCAGGCGCGCGGCGAGAAGTTGGCCACGTTCTCGCTGACCGAGCCGAGCGCTGGCTCCGATGCCGGCGCCATTCAATGCCGCGCCGAGCGCCAGGGCGACCACTACCTGCTCAACGGCCAGAAGCGCTGGATCTCCATCGGCAACCACGCCGACCACATCCTGGTGATCGTCACACTCGACCCGGCGCTGCGGCATCGTGGCCTGTGCGCGCTCATCCTGGAGCGCGACATGCCCGGCATCACCACCGGCAAGATCGAGGGCAAGCTCGGTGTGCGCGCTGGCGACAGCGCCTGGATGAACCTGGAGAACGTGCGTGTGCCCGCCAGCCACCGGCTGGGCGAGGAGGGCGAGGGCTTCACGATCGCCATGTCGGCCATCGACCAGGGCCGCTACACGGTCGCCGCCGGCGCGGTCGGGCTGGCGACGGCCTGCCTGGAGGCCTCCGTTGCCTACGCCAGCGAGCGGCACACCTTCGGCAAGCCAATCGGGCAGCATCAACTGGTGCAGCAGATGATCGCCCGCATGGTAGCCGGCATCGATACCTCTCGCTTGCTCGTCAATCGCACCGGTCATCTGAAGAACCATGGCCGGCGCTCGACGCGCGAGACCAGCCTGGCCAAATGGCAGGCCGTCGATGCCTCGGTGCGCGCTGCCGAGGACGCTGTCGAGGTCCACGGCGCGAACGGCTACACCACCGCCTACCCGGTCGAGCGCTACTTGCGCAACGCCCGCGGCGCGGCGATCTACGAGGGCACGCGCGAGGTGCATACGTTGCTGCAGGCCGAGTATGCGCTCGGCTACCGGGTCGACCGGCCGCTGCGCCGCGCACCCTGGCCCGCCGACGGCGTCGCGCCACCGCCGCCCGACGCCTGACACCACACTGGCCGTTGCGCCGCCCGCTGGAGGATGCATGGCAATCCACGCCCTGAATGGCAAGGCCCCCGCCCTGGCCGACGATGTCTTCGTCGCGCCGGGCGCGGTGATCATTGGTGACGTCACCATCGGCGCCGGCGCGAGCGTCTGGTGCAACGCCGTCATCCGCGGCGACGCCGCGCCGATAACGATCGGCGCCGGGACGAACATTCAGGATGGCGCCGTCGTCCACGCTGACCCGGATGCCCCCTGCCGCATCGGTGACGGTGTCACGGTCGGCCACGCGGCCATCGTCCATGGCTGCACCGTCGGCGATCACAGCCTGATCGGCATGCACGCCACCGTCCTGAACAACGCCGTCATCGGCGCCGAGTCACTGGTGGCGGCCAACGCGCTGGTGCGGGAGCGGTCGACCTTTCCCGCGCGGGCGCTCATCGCCGGCCTGCCGGCCGAGCAGCGGCGCGAGCTGGGCGATGCCCAGATCGCCGGCCTGCACGAGTCGGCCGCCAGCTATCGCGAGCGCGCGGCGCAGTACCGGGCCGCCGGTCTGTCGCAATGGCCCGGCCACGCCAGCGGCGTCATCCCGTAGGGCGGCCGGACCGGCGCCGCCACTCAGCCGGCCGCTTCGCAGCGCATCACTCGACCCAGCGCCACCGTCGACACCTGGCGCACCAGGCCATGCCCGATCCGCAGCGGCTCATGCTCGCAGGCGAACATACGAATGACGTGGTTCTCCAGGTCGCCCTCGGGTGTCCATCGATCATCTCGGCCGCACAGATGACAGCGGATCGGCTGGCCGTGACGATCAAACAGCCGGTAGGTCGCCGGGTCATCCGTCGGCGTCCACCAGCGTGATCCGTCCGCTGGCTCGGCGGCGATGGTCGGCGCGGCCTCGGTCTCGGCCCAGCGCCGCGCCAGCAGCGCCTCGACCTCGCCCACCAGCGCCGCGGCCTGGCGTGCCCGACGTCCAGCCCGCGTCTCCGTTGCCAGCCAGCGCCGCGCGGCGATCTCCTCGGCCTCGTCCACCACTGACAGAGGCATGGCTGACCCCTTCCCCTGGCGGTCACCGCCGGCTCCGCCGGCCACTGCGCCAGCCATCGCCGGGACCGCTCGGGCGACCGGCGCCGCCGGCCGCCTGCCTTCCGTATCGGCCTGGCCGTCAGGTCAATCAACGCCGGCGCACGGTACTTTCGGCGTGGCCGACGGCGTCCATTCGTGGTGACCGGGCCGGGGCCGGCGGCGGCGAGCGCCGGCTAATTGTCCCTATGCCCCGTGCGCCAGGGCGCCGGTGACGACGTCGGCGATCGCCGCGTGGCCGCGATCGTTGGGGTGAATCGGGTCGGCCAGATAGGTGCTGATGGCCGCACCAACCGGCAGCGCCCGATCGACCCGCGCCACGTGCACGCGCCCCGGATAGCGCTCGGCCACGCGCACGATCGCCCGGTTCAGCTCGGCGACCGCGTCGAAGCCAAGGCTGACTGCCGGACCGGCTCCCGGCCGGCCGGCCCACGGATCGTAGTAGGTCGTCAGCGTGATGCGCGTGGCGCCGCCGCCGGCCGCGAGCAGATCGTCGACGGTGGCGCTGAGGTTCGCCTCGACGCGGCCGATGGCGGCGCGCACCTCCGCCGGTGCGGGCGGCGCGCCCGTCACGCTCGCGCGGGTGGCCAGGTGCAGCAGGTCATTGGCGCCGATCGTGATCGTGAGCGGTCCGAGCCGGAACCCCGGCCGCTCGCCCCGCCGCAGCGCGGTCAGCTCGTCGATGGCGGCCGGGGCCTGCCAGCGGCGCAGCCCATCGCTGGTGGCGCCGCCGCCGGCATACAGCGACAGCCGCACGCCGCCGCCGGTGTCCTGCCGCCGCAGCCAGGCCAGCACCTGCCCGACGTAGCTGCGCTCGGGCCGCGACGCGCCACTGCCGGCGGCAATCGAGTCGCCCAGCGCCAGGTAGACCGTCACCGGTGGCGGACTGGCGGCCGTGAGCAGCAGGCTCAGACCCAGCACGATCGCCAGCGCTGCCCCCCGTCCAGCCACGTCCTGCCTCCCGTCGAACCCGTCGCCGGTCGCTATCATACCGGGCGACCCCGTATAATTGGCCCGGAACGTCGCCCCTCACGCGCGGGCCGGGGCACGCGAAAGGGACACGATGCAAGCGCCAACCCAGACCCGCCGCCAGCTCGTCAAGTACAGCTTCTTTCAGGTGCTGCCGTCGTGGCAGCAGCTTCCCATGGATGAGCGCGCCGCCGCGCAAGCTGAGCTGACGGCCATCGTGCAGCGCCATGCCGGTGAGATGCCGGTGCGCGCCTACAGCATGGTGGGCACACGTGGCGATGTCGACATCTGCCTGCGGATGTGGAGCCCGGACGTTGAGGCGTTCACCGCGCTGCACAGCGAGATCCGCGCCGCCGCGCTCGGCGCCCACCTCATCCAGCCCTACTCCTACCTGGCCGTGCTGCGCAAGTCGGTCTACGTGCATCTGGAGCGCAACAAGCAGGACCCGCACATCGGCATCACCTATGACCCGAGCGGGCGGAAGTACCTGTTCATCTACCCATTCGTCAAGACGCGCCCCTGGTACACGCTGTCGATGGAGGACCGCCAGCGGATGATGGACGAGCACATCGCCATCGGCCGCTCATACCCTGGCATCACCATCAACACATCGTACTCTTTCGGTCTTGATGACCAGGAGTTCGTCGTCGCCTTCGAGGGTGACAAGATCGCCGAGTTTCTCGACCTGGTGATGGAGCTGCGCGCCAGTGAAGCCAGCCAATACACCCTGCGCGATACACCCTGCTTCACCTGCATCGCTATGTCGATCGAGGATGCGCTGCGCGCGGCCGCCGACTGAAACCGGCCTCAGTGGGTATCACCTGCCCGATCGTCTGACCCGACGCCAAAGTGAGGACCAATGACCAGCGCGATTGCCACTCCCCCGGCACGGGTACTCGCCGTCGCCGCGCACCCGGACGACATCGAGTTCATGGCCGGCGGCACGATGGCCGCCTGGGCGCGCGCCGGCGCCACCATCACCTACTTGCTGCTGACCGACGGCGCGGCCGGGAGCCGCGACCCGAGCATGACCCACGAGGCCCTGGTGCGGCTGCGCCAGCAGGAGCAGCGCGCCGCCGCCGCCGCCTGCGGCGTCCACCACGTCATCTTCCTCGGTCACATGGATGGCCGGTTGCAGTCGACGCTGGACGTGCGCATGGCCATCGCGCGCGTCATCCGCCAGGTCCGCCCCGAGGCTGTCATCTGCGGCGACCCGACCATGCGCTGGAGCCACGACTTCGGCTACATCAACCATCCGGACCACATCGCCGCCGGCGATGCCACGCTGGCGGCGATCATGCCGACAGCCAACACGCTGCTGGCCGCACCGGAACTCCTGGCCGAGGGGCTGGAGCCGCATGACGTCAGCCTCGTCTACATCTCCAGTTGGGGCAACGCGACCGTCTGGGCGCCGCTGACCGAGGAGGACCTCGCCGCCAAGATCGCCGCGCTGCGCGCGCATCACAGCCAGCTCGCCACCTGGGACCCGGCCGACGGCATGCGCGAGTGGGCGATGCGCGCCGCGACTGCCGCCCGTGAGCATGGCGTGGAGTGCGACCTGGCCGAGGGCTTCATCCGCATCACCCTCCGCGCGCCCGAGCCGGCGGCCAAGGAATCGGGCGAAACGACGGCCGTCGAGGCCGCGGTCACCGCCTGATAGCGCTCGTCAATATCCCCCCGCCGGCCGCGTCCACGGCACCGGCGGGGGGGCTAGAGAAGGTGGGTCGAAGGAAACCTACCCTTGTCGGAGGGCAGGCGCCTTCGTGTCCAGCACCCAGCACCCATCAGATACCTCGCAGCCGGTGGACGCCGACATCAGTGCGGGCATAGGCAGCGCCGTCGAGGTCGTGGAAGACCTCGCGCACGATCTGGCCGGTGAGGACCGGCAGCTTCTGCCAGGTTGCGCCGCTGAGACGATACACGCCGTCACCGCCGCCGAGCAGCACCTCCGGGCGGTCCAGGCGCGGTGACAGGCTGTAGATGCCGACGCCGCGCCGCAGCTTAGCCTCCTCGGCGGCCGACAGCGACGCGGCACGCGGGTCTTCCAGCAAGCGGGTGCTGTCGAGGCCGGCGTTCAGCGCGCTCCAGGTCGTGCCGCCGTCGCGGCTGACCTCCAGGCCCAGCGGATGACCGAAGAAGACGACCGGCCGGCCAGCCTCGGTCCCGATGCCGACGACCCCGCCGCCCCAACTCTCGCGCAGCACCCGCGCTGGCGCCCAGGTGTCGCCCTGGCGCTCGCTGGCCACCAGCCGCGTCGTCCCACCCTCACCGACAAGCGTGACGATGAAGAGCCGCGCTCCATCGGACGTGGTGGCGACGTCGACCGGCTCGCTATCCGGCGCGAGAATAGCCAGCCGCGCCCAGGCGCCGCCGCCATCGGTCGACCGGTACAGCCCGTCGCAGGCGACGGCGAACAGGGCGTTGCCGAGTGTCGGAATGGGCCTGGCCCGCAGCGACCCACTGCCACCGAGCGCCTGCGCCGGCTGCCAGGTGCGCCCACCGTCGACCGAGCGCCGCAGCGCCTCGCCGCCATCACCGCGCCCACAACTCATGCGCTCGCCGCTGACCAGCGTCGTTGGGCCAGCCGCGACCAGGTTCGGCCAGCTACCAGCGCCGCCGCGCCGCTCCACCTGCTCGCCGGTGAGCGCGAACAGCCCGACCGGCGTTGTCGCGTAGCGGTGGCCGGCATCGGCGACCGCCAGTTGCGTCACCGGCTGCCCCTCGATGCGCAGCAACTCGGCCGTGGCGGTCGTGGCCGGCGATGCTGTCGGGGCGGCCGGGCGTGTCGCTGCCGCGGTGGGCGTGCCTGGGGAGCTGGTCGTAGCCGTGGCCGCCGGTGTGCTGACCGGGCTAGCGGTGGACGTGGCCACTGGCGCGGATGACACCGGCCCGCCAGCCGTGGCCGTCGCCACTGCCGTGGGCGGCGGCGCTGGCGGCGTCGCCGTGAGCGGCGGAGCAACGCCACAGCCGGCCAGCAGCGCCAGCATCAGCAGCAGCGCCGCGCCCTGGACGCCGATCGTTGACGATGTCGACATGGATGCCGTCCCTTCTGCGCGTGCGGCCGGCGGATCAGTCCGGCCGCTACACGATCGCGTGCGCTGGCCTCCGTGCGGCGCCACCGGCAGGACGCCCCGGCGGGCCGGCCGGTTCCGTTCGTCCGCGCTGGCGCTAGCGCCAGCCGCCGACCAGCGCCCCGACGATCGCCGCCAGCAGCACAACCAGCCACGGCGGGGCATGCCAGAGCGCCAGCGCCGCGAAGGCGGCCAGCGCCAGGGAGACATCGACCGGGCCGGCAATGGCACTGGTCCAGACCGGGTGGTACAGCGCTGCTGCCAGCAGACCGACGACGGCGGCATTGACGCCGCGCAGCCCCGCGCGCACGTCCGACCGACCGCGCATGGTGGCCCAGAACGGCAGCGCACCGATCACGAGCAGAAACGACGGCGCGAAGATGGCCGCCAGCGCCAGCGCGGCGCCGGTTAGACCGGTCGGCGGCGTCTGCATCACCGCGCCCAGGTAGGCGGCAAACGTGAACAGTGGCCCGGGCACCGCCTGCGCCGCACCATAGCCGGTCACGAAATCCGCCGGCGTGACCCAGCCGGGCGGCACGACCTCGGCGTACAGCAGCGGCAGCACGACATGCCCTCCACCAAATACCAGCGCCCCGACACGGAAGAAGGTATCGACCACGGCCAGCGCCTGGCTGTCCGACACCTGTCGCAGCAACGGCAGCGCCACCAGCAGCGCGACCAGGCACGCCAGTGCCCCAACCGCCAGACGACGCGAGATTGGCACACGCTGATCGCCGGTCGCCGGCGCCGGCGGGGCTGGCAGCCAGCGCCAGCCGATCAGTCCGGCGACGCCGATGGTCGCCAGTTGGACGAGCGTGGACGGTGCCAGCAGCGCCACCACCGTCGCCGCCACGGCGATCGTGCCGCGTGGCCGGTCCGGGGCGAGCGTGCGCGCCATGCCCCACACCGCCTGCGCCACGACGGCGACCGCCACGACCTTCAGGCCGTGCAGCCAGTCAGCGCTGCCCGCGCCCAGCGCCTGCACGCCAGCCGCGACGACGACCAGCGCCAGCGCCGACGGCAGCGTGAAGCCAACCCAGGCCAGCAGCCCACCCAGCAGCCCAGCGCGCAGCATGCCGACCGCGATGCCGACCTGACTGCTGGCCGGCCCCGGCAGGAACTGGCACAGCGCCACCAGATCGGCATAGGTGGCATCGTCGACCCAGCCCCGCCGGACGACGTACTCCTCGCGGAAGTAGCCCAGATGCGCCACCGGCCCGCCGAACGAGGTCAGACCCAGCCGCGTCGCCACGGCCAGGACCTCCAGAGGAGCGAGTGTGCCGGCAGGTTTGATCATCAGTCGCCAGTGGGCCAGTGGGCCAGTGGATCGGTGGATCGGTGGATCGGTGGATCGGTGGATCGGTGGATCGGTGGATCGGTGGATCGGTGGATCGGTGGATCGGTGGATCGGTGGATCGGTGGATCGGTGGGCAGTATGCCAGTTGGCGCACGGAGGCGCATCGTCTAACGGGCGAGTGCAGTTCACGATCTTGCGCGGCGCACAGCGCCAGCTCCCCAGACCCTTGCTATACTGCCGGTGGCCGGTGGCGGCCGGGAGGCAGACGCGACGGACATGGACACGGCAGCGCTAGTGCAGGGGTTGCGACGCATCGTCGGCGAGAACGGCGTCAGCGCGGAGGCGCACGACCAGCTCGTCTACGAGTACGACGCCTCGTTCGACACCCACGTGCCAGCGGTCGTCGTCTGGCCGACCACGCCCTCCCAGGTCGTCGAGATCGTCCACCTGGCCAACGCGGCCGGCGTGCCACTCGTGCCGCGAGGGGCCGGCACCGGCATCGCTGGCGGCGCCATTCCGACGCGTGGCGGCATCGTCGTCGTCACCACGCGCATGAACCGGCTGCTGGCGCTCGACGCGCGCAACCGGCGTGCCGTCGTCGAGCCAGGCTATGTCAACCTCGACCTAAGCGTCGCTGCCGCGCCGCACGGGCTGTTCTTCGCACCCGACCCGGCCAGCCAGAAGATCAGCACCATCGGCGGCAACGTCGCGACCAATGCCGGCGGCGTCCACTGCCTGGCCTGGGGCGCAACGACAAACCATATCCTCGGCCTGGAAGTCGTCACCCCGACCGGGGAGGTGATCCAGACCGGCGCCCTCGCCGTCGACGCGCCCGGCTACGACCTGACCGGCGTCATCACCGGCTCCGAGGGCACGCTTGGCATCGTCACGAAGGTGATGGTCCGCCTGATGCGGCTGCCAGAGGCGTCGAGCCTGCTGATGGCCGTGTTTGCCGACCTGACCGACGCCAGCCAGGTGGTGTCGGCGACCATCGCCAGCGGCATCGTGCCGGTGGCAATGGAGATGATCGACGGCCTGACCTGCCGCGTCGTTGAGTCGGCATTTCATCTCGGCTTCCCCGACGACGCCGGCGGCATGCTGCTGATCGAGATCGATGGCCTGACCGACGGCCTGGACGATGTCGTCGCCAGCATCGCCGGCATCTGCCGCCGCCACGGCGCGCGCCAGGTGCGCCTGGCCGCCAGCGCCGCCGAGCGTGACGCGCTCTGGGCGGCGCGCAAGGGCGCGCTCGGCTGCATGGGCCGGCTGGCGCCGAACTACTACGTGCAGGACGGGGTCGTGCCGCGCACCCAGTTGCCGCGCACCATCGACCACGTCACGGCAGTCGCCCGCGACTATGATCTGCTGATCGCCAACGTGTTCCATGCCGGCGACGGCAACCTGCACCCGCTGATCCTGTTCGACCGGCGCACACCCGGTGTCGTGCAGCGCACGCTGGAAGCGAGCCTGGCGATCCTGCGCTACTGCGTCGAGTTGGGCGGCGCCATCTCCGGCGAGCACGGCATCGCGCTGGAGAAGCGCGACGCGATGACGCTGCTGTTCACGACCGACGACCTGATCGCGATGGCCGGGCTGAAGCGCGCCCTCAACCCGCGCGACCTGCTCAACCCCGACAAGGTCTTCCCGGCTGCGCTCGGCTGCGGCGAGGTGCGCGACCTGGCCGCCGGTGCGGTGCGCGGCATCGAGCATGTCTAGCCTTGCGGGCGCTCAGGCAAGACGGCGGCTGGAGCGCGACCAGCGCGCCGCGCGCCGCGGCCGGGCGGCGGCGCTGAGCAGCACGACGGCCACCCCGGCCAGGACCGACACCACTGCCACCGCCACCGGCCAGCCTACAATGACGGTCAACACCACGTCACGCGCCGCCGCCTGCCCGGCCAGATGGAAGAGCGTTGCCACG
Organism: Chloroflexota bacterium; assembly: GCA_020849725.1. Next base: position 2,229 of record JADLAZ010000197.1, on the reverse strand, counting down.
ACGACCGCCGCCAGCAGCGCCGCCGCCAGCAGCCGCAGGATCGTCAGGCGCTCGTTCGCCCTCGTGGGGGCGCGGCGGGGGGCTGGCTCCTCCCAGCGCGCGCCCAGCACGCGGTTGGCCGTGGCCAGGTAGCGCGCCTCGTCGGCCAGGATCGTCAGCTTGTGCGCGCCGACGATATCGTCGTCTGGCAGCGCGATCACCGGCGCGATGCACAGCGTGCTGTGGTAGCGCTGGTCCTCGTACACATCGACCGTGCCGCGCGTGCGTGGGACACGGTACGTGCGCGATGGCCAGCCTGGACTGGCGACCTCCAGGTAGCCGCGCCGGCACAAGCCGGCGAACTCCTCGCGCGTGAGCAACCCGCGCAGCAGCACCTCCGCCCGCCGGTCGGCCGCGCGCCGCCAGGGTAGCCAGCGCCGCACGGCGCGGACGAACGGCACGGTCAGGAGCACGATCACGGCCACCGCCTCAACCGCGACGACTGCTCCGATCAGCAGCGACGCGACCAGCACGAGGCTTCCGATGAGACCGCCACCGACCAGCTCAGTCGCCATGACCGTCGTCCCGTCGTCCCGGTGGGTGGGCCGCCGCCGGGCATCTGCCTAGCGCGCCCCAACCCCGACCTTCAGCAGATCCCGCGCCGCCGCGACTATGTGATGCGGCGCCAGGCCATACGCTTCGATCAGGTCCTCGTTGGCCGCCGAGGCGCCCCACACATCCATCAGGCCCATGCGTTTCATCTTCGTCGGCCGGTGCTCGCCAAGCGTCTCCGCGACCGCCCCGCCCAATCCGCCGATGATGGTGTGCTCTTCAACTGTCAGCACCAGGTTGGTGCGCTCGGCGGCGGCGACGATGGCTGCCTCGTCGAGCGGCTTGAGCGTCGGCAGGTGCAGCACATGCGCCTGGATGCCCTCCCGCGCCAGCGCCTCGGCCGCCTCCAGTGCTCGAACTGACTCGGTGCTGGTGCTGATGATGCTGATGTCGCCGCCATCGTGCAGCACGCGCCCCTTGCCGATCTCGAACACGACATCGTCAGGGAAGATGACCGGCAGCGAGTCGCGGATCAGCCGCAGGTAGACCGGCCCCTTGTGGCGCATGGCGGCGTGCATGGCCGCGCGCGTCTCGGGGCCATCGGCCGGGCACAGCACGACCATGTTCGGCATCGCCCGCATGATGCTGACGTCCTCGACCTCCTGGTGGGTCTTGCCGGTCCGGTTCGTCATCAGGCCGGCGTAGCCGGCGCCGAACTTCACGTCCAGCCCGGTCTGCGCGACGGTCATCCGGATCTGGTCCAGCGAGCGCGAGGCCAGGAAGACGGTGAAGGTCGTCGCCCAGGGCGTGTAGCCGGCGGCGGCCAGCCCGGCGGCCACGCCGACCATGTTCTGCTCGGCGATGCCCATCTGAAAGAAACGCTCCGGGCGCTTCATGGCGATGATGTCGGTGCGCGTCGAGTTGGCCAGGTCACCATCGAGTACGACCATCTTCGGGTACAGGTCGGCCAGCTCCACCAGCGTATTGCCGAATACTTCGCGCTGGGCCTCAAGTCGCGCCATCTCTCTCTCCAGTAGCCAGTAGCCAGTAGTCAGTAGTCAGCGAGATTGACACCCCATCACTCGTCGCTCATCACTGAAGTTCGGCACGGGCCGTCTCTAGCTCGGCGTCGGTCGGGACTTTGGCATGCCACTCGGGCCGATTCTCCATGTAGGAGACGCCCTTGCCCTTGATCGTGCGGGCGATGATGACCTGGGGCTGACCGGCGACGGTCTTGGCCCAGTCGAACGCACCGAGGATTTCCTCCATATCGTGGCCGTCGATCTCTGTGACGGCCCAGCCGAAGGCGGCGAACTTCTCGTGCGGCCGGTCGGTCGGCCGGCGCTGATGGTTCGGCCAGCCGGTCGGCCCTTCGGCCGGCCAGAAGCCGTTCTGCTGCAAGTCGTTCCAGTCCAGGATGACGGTCAGGTTGTCCAGCCCATAGCGCTCGGCGACCAGGGTCGCCTCCCAGATCTGCCCTTCCTGAGCCTCCCCGTCGCCGATCATGACGTAGGTTCGGTAGTCCTTGCCGCCGATCTTAGCGGCGAGCGCCATGCCGACGCCTGGCGACAGCCCCTGGCCGAGCGAGCCGGTGCTCATCTCGATACCCGGCAGCAGCTTCATGTCCGGGTGGCCATGCAGGCGCGTGCCGAGATGATCGAAGGTGGCCAACTCCTCGACCGGCAGGTAGCCACGCAG
>JADLAZ010000196.1 GCA_020849725.1 Chloroflexota bacterium | reverse complement strand
GCCATCATCCGCCTGTTTCTCGCCGACGAGGTCGGCACGGCCGTGACCGCCGCCGAATACGCCGCCATCAAGCAGACGATCCCGATCCTGAATGTGCCGGCGTTCGCGCGCTCGAGTCGTGGCATTGGCCGGCACCTGTTCGGCGGCCAGGTCGAACTCGCGTACCGCAAATGGCACCTGGCGCGCGACGGGCGCGACCCGGCGACCGATCCTCTCGTCGCTGCCTGGCGCATCGACATCGCCATGCTGCGCCGGATCGGTGCAGTGCTGGGACTGGACGGCGCCGGCCAGAACAGGGGGCCGGGCATGATAGAATAGGGGCTATGCGTCGGTGCGCCGTCGCGTTGCCGCGACCGTCGCCCACTGGTCAACAAGGAGTACGCCTGATGACGGCCCCCGTCCTACCCTCCGACGACGAAGTGCGCGAGGCGCTCAAGCAGGTGATCGACCCGGAGATCGGCATCAACATTGTCGATCTCGGCCTCGTTTACGACACGACTATCGACGAGGAGGGCAAAGTGGACGTCGTGATGACGCTCACCTCGCCCGGCTGCCCGCTCGGCCCGGTCATCCATGCCCAGGTGAATCAGGCGCTGGGCGACCTGGACGGTGTGACCGACATTGCCGTCAACATCGTCTGGAGCCCCCCCTGGCGACCAGAGATGATGAGCGAAGACGCTAAGCTAGAACTGGGCTACTGGTAGGGGACCGGTAGGCGGAGCAGGCGCAGTACTCGGAGTATTCTTGCTCCTGGCGCTACTCGTCCCGATCCGTCGCCTCGCTCTCCACCGCGCCGCGCGTGCCCAGGAACAGTCCGGTGTACCAGCGGCGGATGTAGGGCGGCATCAGCAGCAGATCGCCCATCGAGCCGGATGCCAGCCCGGCAAAGCGCTCGCTGTCGTTCTCGAACATGCCGGGAAAGTTGAGCGCCGGGTTCCCGTACTCATAGTCCCGACAGAGATGCACGATGCGCGCGTAGCGCGGGTCGGTCTCGTCGGCGCCGCGCCGGACATCAGCCCGGAAGGCGCGGTTCAGCGTCGGCCATGGCACACCGTTGGCGGTGTCGACCTCGTCGTAGAAGCGCGTGTAGTCGGCCCAGGCGTGCGCCATCTCATGGACGGCAGCCTCATCCTGAATACCCATCAGTTCGATCTTGTTGCCGTGCGGCCCGAACCACCAGCCGCCGCCGACCGGCTCGCGCATGTTCTGGATGACGAACTCGACATTGCTCAGGATACGCCGCGCCTGCGGCGTGAAGCGGTAGTTCTCAAAGATGTGCTGGCGGAACGCCTCGACCGACGCGAACGGCTGGTCGAGGTCCGGCGCTGGCTCGGCCAATGATCGGCCGGGACGGACCGTCGCCGTGACCGCGTCAGCGACCGGCTCCCGGGACAGCGCGCGAAACCAACCGACGATCGACGCCCAGATGCCCATCATGCTCCCCGCAGTCCGGCCGTCACCGGCCATTGCCACCTCGCTGCGATCTATCGTATACAGGACGCGACCGTGCGACAACGCCTGAGGGGCGCGGCTCACCCGCGCCGGGAGCAATCGCCGATGACCAGCTATCTCGATCTCACTGGCCGCACCGCCGTCGTCACTGGCGCCGGCCGAGGCATCGGCCGCGCCATCGCAACGCGGTTAGCCGCCGCTGGCGCGCGGCTCGTCTGCAGCGACATCGACGTGAGCGCGGCCGAGGCCGCCGCTGGCGCGCTCGCAGCCGCGGGCGGTGTGGCCGTCGCCGTGCAGTGCGACGTGGCCGTACCCGACGCCGTCGATGACCTGATGACAACTGCCCTGCGCCAGTATGGGCAGATCGATATCCTGGTCAACAACGCCGGCATCGTCGGCCGCGCCGCCCCGATCCAGGACCAGACGATCGCCGAGTGGGAGCAGATGCTGGCGATCGACCTGACCGGCGTGTTCCTGTGTTGCCGCGCGGCCATCCGGCCCATGCTGGCGCGCCAGACGGGCCGGATCATCAACATCGCTAGCATCGCCGGCAAAGAGGGCAACCCGAACATGGTGCCCTACAGTGCTGCCAAGGCCGGCGTCATCGGCCTGACCAAGGCGCTGGCCAAGGAGGTCGCCCGCCAGGGCATTCTGGTCAACTGCATCGCCCCAGCGCTCGTCGAGACGCACATGGTCGGCGAGATGACGCCCCAGCAGATCGACTATCTGACCGACCGCATCCCCATGGGACGGCTGGGCCGGCCGGAGGAGGTCGCTGCGCTCGTCCACTGGTTGGCCTCGGACGAGAGTACCTTCAGCACCGGCGCCGTCTACGATCTCTCTGGCGGCCGGGCGACCTACTGAGCGCACGGGTCAGGAGGCACGGGAGGTCGGGAAACGAGAGGGCGATGCCGAGAAAGTCAGGAGCCATCTGTTCCTTCTCCCTCTGGGAGAGGGTGAGGGTTCTTCTTCAGCGCCCAGCACCGGATACTCAGCACTCAATATCCGGCCGCCATCGTGTAGACTTTCCCTGATGGACGATCGGGCCGTCACCCTCCACCTCACTGCTGATGAGCTTGCCCGACTGCCCGTGCGGCTGCAGTGGGAGGTCTTCGGCGCGGCGCTGACGGCGGGCGATCTGGACGCGGCCGAGGCGACGCTGGCGCACCTGCGCGCCACCGGCCCGGTCACGCCGCTCGGGCTGCGCGCCGTCGAGCGGCTGGCGCGAGTGCGGGGTCGGCCGGATGAGTCGTTCCAGTCCGTGCGCGAGCGCGCCGAGCGCTTCCCCGACGGGATCAACCAGGCCGATCTCGTCCTGACGATGCTGGCCAGGTGCATGGTCGGCACGGCCGAGCGCACGATAGCGGTCGTGCTGGCGGCGCGCCCGGCCGACCCGGACCTGCTGGCAGCGGCGGCTATGGTGGCGCTGGCCAGGAACAAGCCTGACGCGGCACGGTCGGCCATCGAGCGCGCCCGCATTGGCAGCCCCGATAACGCCGCTGCCAAACGCGTGCTGGCGCGCGTCGAGTGGGCTGAGGGGCGACGCGACCAGGCGGTGACACGGTTGACGCGCCTGGTGGCCGAAGCAACCTCTGCCCCGCCCGCCACCCTGACCGACCTGGCCGACCTGGCCGACGCGCTCGACCAGCCAGCCATGGCCGCTGAACTGCGCGAGCGCGCCCGCGCGGGCTGGCGCCAGCGCCACACGGCGACCTGGCGCGCGGTCATGAATCTCCTCGCGCCATCTGCCACGCCACCGCCCGACCCGGCGCCGGTGGCTGGTCTGGCCGGCCACGCGCCACCACCGGTCGCCGCGTTCAATCCGCCCACCGCCACAGCGGCGCCGGCCGCCGATGGGACGACGCTGCCGGCCGAGGTGCTGGCGCTGGTGCGCGACCAGTTCGGCCACGCACGGCTGCGCCCGGGGCAGGCCGATGTCATCGCCCGGACACTGGCCGGCGTCGACACGCTGGCGACGATGCCGACTGGCGCCGGCAAGTCGCTCTGCTATCAGGTGGCGGCGCTGGCGCTGCCGGGCACGACCGTCGTCATCTCACCGTTGATCGCGCTGATGAAGGACCAGGTCGACTCGTTGCCGCCAGCCGTCGCCGCCGTCAGCACGTTGATCAATAGCACGCTGGAGCTGGATGAGCTGCGCGCTCGCCTCGACGGCGTGCGCGCCGGCCGCTACAAGCTCGTCTATGTCGCGCCGGAGCGGCTGCGCTCCGGCAGTTTCCTGTCGGCGCTGCGCGCTGCGGGCGTCAGCCTGCTCGTCGTCGATGAGGCCCACTGCATCAGCCTGTGGGGCCACGACTTCCGGCCGGACTACCTGTTCATCCCACGCGCCGCGGCAGCCGTCGGCACGCCCCGCCTGCTGGCGATGACGGCCACGGCCACACCGGCGCTGGCCGCCGACATCGAGCGCCAGATGCGCCGGCCGCTGGCGCGCGTGCAGACGTCGGTCTTCCGCCCCAATCTGCGCTACCTCGTCAGTCGCCTGCCGGACCGCGAGGCCAAGCTGCGCGCCGTCGTCGACCTGTGCCGCCGGACGACCGGCTCGGGCATCGTCTACGCCTCGTCACGCGAGCTGTGCGAGCAGATGGCGGCCGTGCTGCGGCGCGAGCGGGTGCAGGCAAACTACTACCATGCCGGCCTGGACCGCGACGAGCGCGCCGCCATTCAGGACGACTTCATGGCCGGCCGGCTGCGGGTGATCGTCGCCACCGTCGCCTTCGGCATGGGTGTCGACAAGCGCAATGTCCGCTTCATTGTCCATCTCAGCCCGCCGAAGTCGCTCGAGGCGTACGCCCAGGAGAGCGGCCGCGCTGGCCGCGACGGTGGGACCGCGCTGTGCGCGCTGTTGTACACGTCGGCCGACCTGGCCAACCTGAAGCGCTGGAGTCGTGACGACCAGCTTGACGTGGCAACACTGGCGACGGTCCACCAGCGGCTCGTCACCCGCGCCCGCCAGGACGAGAGCCGCTGGGTGATCGCCAACCCGACCGCCGTGCTGGCGCCGACGGTCGACCTGGAGAACATCGATCTCGGCGTCGTCATCGGCCTGCTGGAGCGCGCCGGTCTGCTGGCACGGCACCCAGATGCGCCACGCGATGTCACCCTGCGCTTCCGGCCGGCGGCCGCAGCGTCCGACGACCCGCTCCTGACGCGCCTGCGCGACCTGGCCGGCGATCACGAGGGCGGCGCGCTGCTGCGGACGGCGCGGCTGGCCGAGGCACTGGCGCTGGCGCCGACCGATCTGGAGCGACGGCTGGACGAGTGGGCCGAGGCCGGCCTGCTGGTGGTGCGCGGCCGCGACCGGGAGACGTGCCTGGAGCTGCTGCCGCAGCCACGCGACACTGAGCAGCGCCTCCAGCGTCTGCTCGGCGACCTGCGCGCCGAGAACCAGCGCCGGCTGAAGTCGCTGGCGGGCTATCTCGATGCGCGCACGTGCCGCCACACCGTGCTGGCCGCCCACTTCGACGAGCACCTGACGCCCTGCGGCGACGCCTGCGACCTCTGCACCACTCGTGCCAGCCACGGCGCGACCGCAGCCGCTCCCGCGGTTGCCGCGCGCCCGGCCACACGCACCGCGACGGCGGCCGACGCCGCGATGGTGCTGGCAGCGGTGCGGACGCTGCCGTTCCCGGTCGGCAAGACCGGCCTGACCCGCCTGCTGCACGGCTCGATCCAGAGCACAATCAAGGCCGACCGCTCGTCGTCCTTCGGCGCATTGGCGCATCTGCCGACCGCGCGCATCGACGCACTGCTCGACCGTCTCATCGCCGCCGGGTATCTTCACCGCGACGACACGCACGACTACCGGCTGTTGTCACTGACCGACGACGGGCGCGCGGCCACGCCGGACGACCTCGCGCCGCACGCCGACCCGATGGTAACGCCCCGACCGGGTCGTGCCGATCGCGCCACCCGGGCCGCGCCGCGCACAGTCGACGCTGACGCCATGGAGGAGTGGGAACCGGAGGAGCATCTCCTGTTCGAGCGGCTGCGGCGCTGGCGCACCGAGCGCGCCACCGCTGAGGGTGTGCCGGCCTACGTTATCCTCCACAACGCCGCTCTCATAAACCTCGTCGCCACTTCGCCGCGCTCGCTTGACGATCTGGCAACGGTGTCGGGCCTGGGTCCGGCCAAGATCGAGCGGTACGGGTCCGACCTGTTGCGACTGCTGGCCGCGCCGGTCAGGCTTGACGGCGCTTGAGGCGCCGGTGATGCCTCTAACCAGTCGCTCCAGGGGGTGATCAAATGGTGGCGCCAACGATCGACGCCGACCGCCTGCTGCGCGACCTCGACGACCTGGCCCGCATTGGCGGCAACGCCATGGGCGGCGTCGATCGCGTGGCCTACACGCCGGCCGACCTGGCCGGGCGCGCCTGGGTCGAGATGCAACTCAGCGCCCTCGGCCTAACGATCGAGCGGGACGCGGCCGGCAACACCATCGCGCTTTATCCCGGCGACGATCCGACTCTGCCGCCGCTGGCGATCGGCTCGCACACCGACACTGTGCCGAACGGCGGTCGGTTCGACGGCGCACTCGGCGTGCTGGCGGCCATCGCCGCTGTGCGTGCCCTGGCGACGGCCGGCCGGCGGCTGTGGCATCCGGTCGCGGTCCTGAACTTCATGTGCGAGGAGGCCACACTCGGCGGCGGCACGCTCGGCAGCCGCGCAATGATCGGCCAACTCGCGGCCGAGCATCTGGCGCAGCCGGCGCCCGATGGCCGGCCGGTCGCCGCCCACCTGCGCGACGCCGGCATCGATCCCGATGCCGCGCCGGCAGCCCGCCGCGCGCCGGGCAGCTTCGCCGCCTATGTCGAGTTGCACATCGAGCAGGGCGGTGTGCTGGCAGAGCGCGGCGAGTCGGTCGGTCTCGTCGAGGGCATCGTCGGCATTCGGCGCTTCCAGATCGTCTGCGACGGCGCGGCCAACCACGCCGGCACGACGCCGATGGCGGGTCGGCGCGATGCGTTAGTCGCCGCCGCCGCCATCGTGATGGCGGTGCGCGACATCGCGCTGGCCCACGCCATCGTCGGCACGTGCGGCACGCTGCGTGTCGAGCCGAACGCGCCGAACGTCATTCCCGGCCACGTCGAGCTGGGCGCTGAGATCCGGGGCCTGAACGAAGCGGTGCTGAACCAGGCCGAGGCCGCCCTGCGGCAAGTCGTCACCAGCGGCGGTGGCCGGCTGACGCTGACGGCAGTCAAAGCGCCAACGCTCAGCAATCCGGCAGTCCTGGCCGAGATCGCCGCCGCCTGCGCTGATCTAGGTCTTATCACACGCCGCTTATCCAGCGGCGCCGGCCACGACGCCATGTGCATTGCCGCCATCGCGCCCCAGGCGATGCTGTTCGTGCCAAGCCAGGGCGGCATCAGCCACGCGCCGGACGAGTTCACCACCGCCGATGACTGCGTCACTGGCGCGCGCGTGCTGCTGGCCACCCTGCTGCGCCTGGACGCCGCGCCGCCGCCAGTCTGACCACCGACCCGAGCGACACCGGCGAAACACGAGCCGCGTGGTGACCGAGCCGCCGCGCGGCTCTGGCTGCGATCATGAATGATCGTCGGTCCAGAGTCGTATACATCACGGAGTGCGACCCGCGCTGCCGGCGGACCCGGGTCAGTCTCAAGGAGTAGGCGTGAGTCCGACCTATCCGAGAGGCCGAGAAAGCACCTGGCGATTGCATATCCTTGGCGCACTGCTGGCCGTCGCCTACGGCGTGCTGCTTGTCATGCCGTTCTTTATGCCAACCGTTATTGCATCAGCCCTCCCCAACGCCAATGAGGGCGACGTCTTCGCCCTCGCGCTTCAGCGAGGCGGGGTGGCGCTCTCGGCTGGCTACACTGCGGTGTTTATTGGCGTGATGGTGATCTATGGCCTCGCCTGGCAGGTGAGCCGCCGGCTGGCAGTGACACGCCAGCGCACCGCGATCGTATTCGGTTGGGCGATCGTGTTTGGGCTGCTGCTCCTGCTGATGCAGCCCGCCATGACCACCGATATCTATGACTATGTCGTGCGCGGCTGGCAATTCGCCGAGCTGGGCGTGAGCCCGCTTGTGACGACACCAGCCGCCACGCCGGGCAGCCCTTGGCTACGGCTGCTGGCGTGGCCGGATCTGGTGTCGCCGTACGGCCCCTTCTGGCTCGCCGCTGAAGTCGCCGCCTTCCGCCTCGGCGCCGGCGATCTTCTGACAACGGTCGTCGTGCTGAAGGGAGTTGGGCTGGTCGCATATCTGATCGCGGCGGCGCTCGTCTGGCGCATGCTGGCGGTGGTCGCACCGGCGCACCGGCTGTCCGGCACGCTGTTGTTGGCCTGGAATCCGCTCGTCGTCATCGAGTGGATCGGCAATGCCCACAACGATAGCGTCATGGTCGTGCTGGCGCTGGCGTCCGTCTGGGCGGTCGTCACTCGACGGTGGTGGCTCGTGTTGCCCGCCCTGGGGGCCGCCGCGCTCGTCAAGGCGCCGGCAATCCTCCTCGCTCCGCTGATCCTGATCTTCGCGGTACGCCAGCGCGACTCGGCCACTGTGCGGTCGCTCGCAATCGGTGGCGTGGTAGCGGTGGCGCTGGCGATCGCCGGCTATGGTTGGGCCTGGCAGGGGCCGAACACCCTCCTCCATATCGTCCGCGCGTCCGGCGGCGTGACGTTTGTCAACTCGCTCGGCTTTGTAGCGCTGCGCGGTGGCCAGCGCTTCCTGTCGCTTGACCCGGCTGTATCCGTGCCCGTCATCCGGCTGGCGGCCACGGCCGCGTTCCTAGCCTGCTATGCACTGATCGCTGTCCACGTCCGGCGTCAGCCCGGGACGCTGATCCTTGGCTGGCACGATGCGACGGCGTTCCTGTTGGTAGCGGGGGCCGTGTGGTTCTGGCCCTGGTACGTGACATGGGCGCTCGGGCCAGCCGCCCTGCTGACTGATCGACGCCGGCAGATCGCCACCATGACCCTGTCCGCCACCGCGCTGCTCCGCTACGTTGCCAATGAGTGGTCGCTCCCCTTCGCGCCCTACATGGGCAGCGCCCTGGTCATACTGGCGCTGATCGCCATCCCGGCAGCGCTGTTCGCGCGGGCCTGGTGGCCTGGTCGGTGCGCTGACGCCCGACTGGAGCCGCAACCGGCTGGCGCCAACGATTCGGGCGCAGACGCGGGTCCGACTGCTGGACCAGCGATGCTCCGAACCGGGGCGGATGTGTGGCGTTGAAATGGCAACATCGGTCGCTCACCACTGGCGGTGGGCAAGCGCTGCCGGCCAGTCACTCACAACTACCGCCACCGCGAGAGGACGGAACCATGAGTACGGACGCGCCCACCGTGGACAATGGCGAGCGCGCCGTCGCCGACACGACGACGGCCGCCGCGCCACTGCCGCGCGACAGTGTCCCGGCGCTCGACGCCATCCTCGGCCAGCCGCTGCGCGTGCTGGACGATGGTTTCGTGCGCGTCGTCGACTACATGGGTTCCGACGTCGCCATCGTGCAGGCCGCCCGCGTCTCCTACGGCGCCGGCACGCGCCGCCTGCGCGAGGATCGCGGCCTCATCCGCTATCTGATGCGCCATGCCCACAGCACGCCGTTCGAGATGTGCGAGATCAAGCTGCACGTCCGCGTGCCCATGGACATCTGGCGGCAGTGGATCCGCCATCGCACGGCCAACGTCAACGAGTACTCGACGCGCTACTCGGTCGCCATCGACGCGGCCCAGCGCACACCGCCCGACGCCTGGCGACAGCAATCGACGGCGAACCGGCAGGGCAGCAGCGGCCGGCTCGATGCCGCCACCGGCGCGCACCTGACCGTCCGCGAGGCCGAGGTGCAGGCGCTTGCCCGCGCGGTGTACGAGGAGCGCCTGGTGGCCGGCGTTGCCCGCGAGCAGGCGCGCAAGGACCTGCCGCTCTCGACCTACACCGAGGCCTACTGGAAGATCGACCTGCACAACCTGATGCACTTCCTGCGCCTGCGCATGGACAGCCACGCCCAGGAGGAGATCCAGCAGTACGCGCGCACGATCGGCGATGAGATCGTCGCCCGCTGGTGTCCGCTGGCCTGGGAGGCCTTCCGCGAGTATGCCGTCAACGGCCTGATGCTGACTGAGGGCGACGTCGCCATCATCGGCTACCTGACCGCTGGTCAGCCGGCGGCCGCCGTCGCTGAAGCCGAGCGCCGCAGCCTGCTGCCGCGTGCCGACGGTCAGCTCCGCCCCAACCGCGAGCGGGCTGAGTTGGAGGCCAAGCTGGTGCTGCTGGGACTCACCGCACCATGGGCGTAAGCGCCTCGTGAGGCAGCGCGTCGGCTAGCGACTGGCGCCGATGTTCCGTCGCTGGTCCGCCTCCGTATAGGACGTCGAGACGACGCCTAGTCGTCACCGAACCTATCGAGGCGGGAGGGCTGCCATGGTCGACACAGCTGCGCTGGCACGTGCAATCTACGACGATTTCAACCGCACCAATTTCGAGCCGACGCTGGTGCATGTTGCCGACGACGCCGAGGCGGTCGTCGATGGCCTTGGCATGGTGCTGCACGGGAAAGAGGGAGTCCGCCAGATGATGGCGTTCTGGAAGGCGCCCTTCCCTGACGGCCGTGTCGAGGTCGTCGGCCAGGTCGCGACCGCGGACGCCGTGGCGAACGAGTGTCTCTTCCACGCCACCCATACGCAGCCGATGGAAGCGCCTGGCCTGCCGTCGATCCCTGCCACCGGCCGAACGGTCACGCTGACCTTTGTCGAGATCTGGCGCTTCCGAGGTGACAAACTCATCAGTCTGCACAACTACGCCGACCGCGCCACGCTCCTCCGTCAGATCGGCGCGATTTAGTAGCCTCCATCCGGTCACTGCGCCGCCGTCAGGGTATCCTGACAGCGGCGCAGTTGCACATGTCGGGCTGACTCGTCGAGACGCACGTCAGCATAGGTCAGCGCCTGGCCGCGCGGAATGTCGCGCCGCACCGGCGCATTGTAGGCTAACCCCAGCGGCAGCAGATCGCCAGTTCGGACCACGGTCGCCCGCTCGATCTCGCCGACAACCGTCTTGCCGCCGGAGCCATCGAGCATCTCACCAGCGCGCAGGTCGCGCTTGGCGACAGCGATGCACTCGGCCGTTGGCATGGGACGCGGCGCGCCGGTCGGCCGACCGTAGAGTACCGCCTCAACTGCCGACAGCGGCGTCTCGATCCCGCAGAGGTGGTACGGCCGGTAGAGCGCGGCGAAGCGGCCAGCGTGGCCCGGCAGGCCCCATAGAGCGGCGTCCTCGCCCAGGATCGGGTTGTCGGTACCCATGACGACGAAGACGCCGTTGGTGATCTCGTCCGGCATCAGCGACACGCCGTCAGGCGCCACCGCGTTGGCCAGCTCGACCACGCCCTCGCGGGCCAGCAGGCCGCCATAGGCAGTCGGGCAGAACAGGCGGGCAAGGTCACTCACACCGGCCGACGGCTGGTGCATACCGCGCACGTCCGGCGCCAGTCCGGTCATATTCGCCAGCGACGTCATCTCGATCTGGGCCTTAGAGCCATCCCGGAACGAGTTATACATCTGCGGGTTGAAGCGCCGCCGGTCGACCAGTTCGGCCGAGTAGCCATAGCGCTCGAACGCCTCCTCCGGCTGGCCCTCGGCGTCGAAGGGATAGAAGCGCGTGCCGCGGCCGGCGGCGACGATGCGGTAGCCGAGCGCCTCAGCCCACT
>JADLAZ010000195.1 GCA_020849725.1 Chloroflexota bacterium | reverse complement strand
TCGCAGCCGATGTGGGTGCCGGTCAGGCCGAGCGTGTCGCGCAGGAAGTGGACCAGCAGCAGCCGCGGCTCGACGGCCTGGCGCCGCTCGACGCCATTGACGGTGATCGTCACGGTCTCGCTCATGGGCTGTCTCCCTCCTCGTCGGGTTAGCGCATCGTCGCCACCGCCCGCAGCAGCACCGCCGTTGCCGCGCGTCTCCTGGTCGGCCGGGAATCGCATCGCCTGGCCACGGTTGTGCTGTGCCTGCACGTTGGCGCCACTCTACCATGGTCCGGTTCGCTGTCAAGCCGGGCGCCGATGGCCGCACGACACCGGATGCTGCCTGCTGCGTCGGGTACAATGGGATAGGTGAGGATCGCGGGTGGGCGAGCCGGAACTACGACGAAGGAGGGCCGAGGCATGATTCCGGATCTCGACAAGATCCACGAGGAATGCGGCATCTTCGGCGTCTATGCACCCGGGCATGATGTCGCCCGGCTGACCTTCTTCGGCCTGTACGCGCTGCAGCATCGCGGCCAGGAGAGCGCCGGCATCGCCACGGGCGACGGCGCCCTCCTGCGACTGCGGACGCACATGGGTCTGGTCTCACAAGCGTTCAGCGAGTCCGATCTCGCGGCGCTGCCCGGTCACATCGCCGTCGGCCACACCCGCTACAGCACGACCGGCAGTTGCTCGGTCGCCAACGCCTCGCCGATCCGGGCCGTGTGTGAGTTGGGAGAGTTCGCCGTCGCCCACAACGGCAACCTCGTCAATGCCCAGCCGCTGCGCCACGAGATGTCTCGGCTGGGCGCCGAGTTCGCCTCATCGACCGACAGCGAGGTAATCACCCAGCTCATCGCCGACGCACCGGGCCGAGACTGGGTGGAGAAGATCCGGCGGGCGATGCCCCGCTTCATGGGCTCCTACAGCCTGGTCATTGCCACTCCCGACCGCCTCATCGGCGTGCGCGACCCGTTCGGCGTGCGGCCGCTGTGCCTCGGCCGGCTGGAGGGCGGCGTGGGCGGCTGGGTGCTGGCCTCCGAGTCGTGCGCGCTGATGACGATCGGCGCGGCGCTCGTGCGCGAAATCGCTCCCGGCGAGATCGTCGTCATCGACGCTGAAGGCTACCGCGCGCACACCGGCATGCTGTCGGAGGCGCGGGCAATGTGCCTGTTCGAGTACATCTACTTCGCGCGCCCGGACAGCATCATCAACGACCGCCGCGTCTACTTGACCCGCCAGCGCATGGGCGAGGAGCTGGCGCGCGAGCATCCGGTTGATGCCGACGTCGTCGTGCCGGTGCCGGACTCGGCCATCCCGGCAGCCATCGGCTACAGCCAGGTCAGCGGCATTCCGTTCGCCGAGGGTCTGATCAAGAACCGCTACATCGGCCGCACGTTCATCCAACCCGACCAGCGGCTGCGCGATGTCGGCGTCGGCCTGAAGTTCAACCCGTTGCCGGAGGTGCTGCGTGGCAAGCGCGTCGTGCTGGTCGACGACTCGATCGTGCGCGGCACGACGACGCAGCCACTGGTGCGGCTGCTGCGCCAGGCCGGCGCCGAAGAGGTGCATGTCCGCATCCACTCGCCGGCCTTTCGCTTCCCGTGCTACCTCGGTCTGGACGTCGCCACCCGCCACGAGCTGATCGCCGCCCACAAGAGCGTGGACGAGATCGCGACCCACATCAACGCCAACAGCCTCGGCTACCTGAGCGTCGACGGCCTGCTGCGGGCGATCGACCTGGCGCGCAATGAGTTCTGCACCGGCTGCTTCACCAGCAACTACCCGGTGCCGATCCAGATGGACCTGATGGACAAGCTCGCCCTGGAGCGCCCGCAGCCGGTGGCCGCCACACTGCCGGGCCTGGCTGGCCTGCCCACGCGGTAATGGTCCTTGGTCCAACCTGGGCGCCGTGGGTGTCGGATGGCCAGGGAGGCGGCATCAATGCCGGAATGGACCGAGATCGCCGCCCCTGTGACCGCATCGTCGCGGGCTTCCAGCCCGAGTAGATCGTCGTCTTCGGCGCCTACGCCTACGGGACGCCGACTGCTGACTCGGATGTCGAACTGCTCGTGCTGATATCGGACGCCGGGACGCCAGGTCGATCTGCCATCGACATCCTGCTGCGCCCCCGACCGACCTTCGGCGTCAATATCATGGTGCGCAGTCCCGAGCAGATCGAGCAACGCCTGGCGCTGGGTGATTTCTTCCTGCGCGTGATCATGACCAAGGGCCGGGTAGTGTATGCGAGGCCGCATCACTGAGCCGGTCACCACGCCGGACGGCGACCAAGCGGCTGCCACGCGGGCGCATTCCACGCGCGGCTGATGCCGAGCGACAACGACATCACGGTCAGTCGATGCGGCGCTTCAGGCGTGGGTCGAGCACATCGCGCAGCGCGTCACCGAACAAGTTGCAGGCCATGATCGTCAGCGTGATGGCCAGACCGGGGAAGACGATCATCCACCAGGGTGGCTTGAAGGCCTCAGCGAGCACACCGCCGAGCATGTTGCCCCAGGTTGGTGTTGGCGGCGGCACGCCGATGCCCAGGAACGACAGTGCCGACTCGGCGAAGATAGCGGTGCCAATGTTCGCGCTCAAGATGACGAGCAATGGCGCCAGGCACTGCGGCGCGACATGCCGGATCATAACACCGGGGGATGTCGCACCAATGCTGCGCGCCGCCTCGATATACGATGCCTCCTTAACGGACAGCACCACCGACCGGATGACGCGCGTTGACAGCGGGATCCGCGAAATGGCGATCGCGATGATGACGGTGGTCAAGCCCGCGCCAAGCGCCGCCATCAGGAGGATGGCCAGGATCAATCCGGGGAACGATAGCAAGACATCCAGAATGCGCTGGCTGATCATGTCGAAGCGCCCACCAATGTAGCCGGACGCCACACCCCACAGGAAACCGACGGTATCACCAAGCAGCACCGATGTGATTGCCACCAGCAACGTCACGCGCGCGCCATAGATAAGGCGCGACAGGATGTCACGACCCAGATAATCCGTGCCCAGCCAGTACTGCGCCGAGGGGGGTTGACGCGTGGCGGAGAAATGGGCGTCCAGGGGCGGGTAGGGCGCAATGAAGTCAGCGAAGATCGCCGCCAGGCAGATAACGATCAAGAATCCAGCCGCCGCTGTGCCAAGCGGTGAGGTGCGCATGAAGCGTCGCACGAACGCCGTGAAGCGGGCCGCCCGGCTCATGCTGGGTCCGGCCGTCCAGGCTCGAGCGCCCGGCAACGTCGGCGTCTGTGTTTGACTCATAAGCGCGGCGCTCTCCTGTGAAATGGTCGGCAGTCGCAGGCGTGTGGGCTGGCGATCGGCGCGGCTGGCTACTAGCCGTAGTGAATGCGGGGGTCAATCCACGCGTAACTCAGATCGACCAGCAGGTTCACAATAACGAAGACAATGCCATAGAAGAGCACCAGATTCTGGATCAACATCCAATCACGCTCGGTGACAGCCATGACAAGGGCCAGCCCAAGGCCCGGCACGCCAAAGGCGCGCTCGACCGCCACTGAACCACCAATCAAGCCACCGAGCGCCAGCCCCGAGACAGTGACAACCGGCAACAGCGAGTTCTTCAAGACATGCCGCAACAACACTCCGCGATCTTCCAAGCCCTTCGCTCGCGCTGTGCGCACATAATCCTCATTCAGCACCTCCAGTGTTGCCGACCGCATGATCCGGGCAATGAAGGCGCCAAGGCCAAGACCCAGCGCCAGCGCTGGCCCGATGGTCATTTCCAGGTTGCGGGTCGGTTCCTGCCAGAAGTAGATAATGGTGAGTGGTGGGCGATAGTCGAAGAAGCTGATTCCGACGAGGATGAACACCATACCGAGCAGGAAGCTCGGCAGTGCCTGAAAGATGGTCACGAACACGCGCGTGATGTAGTCGACCGGCGCATTGCGGCGTGCCGCCGACAACATGCCCAGCGGCACGCCCATGAGCAACGCGAACACGACGGCCATAAGCGCAATTTGAATCGAGATTGGCGCGCGCCGGGCGATCAGTTCGATCAATGGCTCGCCACGCCAGAATGACGTGCCGAAATTGCCACTGAGAACATCTCGCATCCACGAGAGATACTGTTCGTGATAGGGGCGATCAAGGCCGAGGCTGGCCCGTGCCTTCGCCACCTGCTCCGGCGTAAGCTGGATCTGGCCGACCGTCTCGGACTCGATCGTCGCCAGTGGATCGCCGGGCAGCACGCGCATAGCCAGAAAGATCAGGATGGTGATCCCGATGAGGGTCGGAACGGCGATAGCCAACCGGCGCAGAATATAGCGATGCATAACGCTCTCGTGACGGGGCAGCAAGGTGACGACAGGGCGACGTGATGGCCGAGGCCACTACATCGCCCTGTTGCCTGGTGTGCTGTAACGCTATTTGTCAATCCACATGATGTCAGTCTTTCCCCAGGACAGCCGAACGCGCTTATCGAACTGCATGCCCTTGAGGTACGTCTTCCACATGTGGAGGTGGCTGGTGAAGCCAATCGTCATCCAGGGCGATTCCTGATCGAGGAAGTCCTCCATCTGGCGGAACAACGTCTTGCGCTTGGCTAGATCGGTTTCTTTGTCGAGGGTCTTCAGCATGTCATCGAACTTCGGGTTGCTGTACTTGCCCAGGTTGTTCGGCCCGTTGGTGCTGAAGTAGTTGATCCAGCCCAATGTCGGATCGTAGAGTGGGAAGCCGATCGTGTTGACCGACATGTCCCACTGACCCTTCTTCATCTCATCGTTGAGGACGGCGCGCTCGACCGCATTGATCGTCGACTCAACGGCGATGTTGGTCTTCAGGATCGCCTGAGTCGCCGGCGCGAGCGTTTGGGCATGGGGGCCGACCGAGGCAGTGATGAGTTGCAGGCCCTTGATACCATCCGGGAAGCCCGATTCCGTCAGCAACTTCTTGGCGGTGGCGATGTCTTCTTTCTTATCGGCCCGATAGCCGGGCTGCTTCAGAACATCGTCCGGCGTCATAGCAAACTCGAAGCCGTGGCTCATGTAGCGAGTGTAGTTGAGCGGTTCCTGCGTCTTGAACGCCTCGAACAAATCCTGGCGGCTGAGGGCCAGGTGGCAGGCGCGACGGACATTGACATCGCTGAACGGCTTCTTCGCGGTATTGAAGTAGACCATGTAGGCACCAGCGCCGGCGATCATGAACGTGCCAATCGTGTCTTTTCGTTTCTGGCCCTCCTCGAACGTCTCCTTGGAGACATTCCAGGAGAGATCGGCCTGGCCAGAGAGAATAGCAGTGCCGCGGTCGCTCCATGCCGGCGCGTTGATGAACTCCAGCGAGTCGATGTAGGGCAATTCCTTGTCCCAGTAATTCGGGTTCTTGTCCAACGTCCACTTCTCGCCGACCTTGTGGTCCTTGAAGATGTAGGCGCCGGTGCCGGGCGCGATCACTTTGCGCAGATCGCCTTTGTTCTCATCGAGCGCCTTCTTCGAATAGAGGATTGCCGATTCGGTTGTCAGCAACTCCAAGAAGTATGCCCGTGGCTCGCTGAGCGTCATCTTGACCGTCAATTTGTCCGGCGCCTCAACGCTGGTGAGCGCACCGAACTGGGCTTTGAACACACTAACCACGCCTTCGGGCGGCTTGATAATGCGGTTAAACGTCGCAACAACATCGTCGGCAGTGAAGTCGCTGCCATCGTGCCACTTGACGCCAGAGCGCAGCTTGAACGTGTAGATCCTGTTGTCGGCGGACACTTCCCAACTCTCCGCCAGGTCCGGCACGATCGACCGCAGGCCGTCGGCGGGGTTCAGGCGCACGATGTTGTTGTAGGTATGGACAAGGATCCAGGCCGGCCCGCCGCCCTGGTGAATGTCGAAATGGTTGGTCGTGACGCCAGCTGCCAGCACGGCCTTGCCGCCATGCTTCGGATTTGGCTCCGGCGGGCGCAGCAAGCCGGCGCCGGCGGGCTTGCTGGCCGGCGCGGTCGTCGCCGCAGGCTTGCTAGCCGGCGCGGTCGTCGCCGCGGGCGCTGGCGCGGTCGTGGCCACGACTGCCGGCTTGGTCGGCTCGGCCGGCTTGGCGGCAATCGCAGGCGCGGCGGTCGGCACCGGCGCGACCGTCGGCGGCGCCTTGGGGGCAGCCGTCGGGCTGGGCGGCGGCGCGCCGCAGGCGGCGATGACGACCGCGCCCAGAGCGAGCGTCTGTCCCAGGAACAGCCGGCGTGAGAGACGCGACCACACGGGCTGGGTGCTCATCGGCAAGTTCTCCTATTCATCGTCGGTCGCGACGACACGAGCGCCACAGCCCGTGTCTCCTGTCGGACCTCACTGACAGCCGGCGCCGGCCGACCGGCGACCGAACCCGTGACAACGGTGTATGCGGCAAGGATAGCAGTCGCCGTCTGGCCGCGTCAAGCGCGGTTGACCACAACCCGCACTACGCGCCTGGGCCTACCCCTCCGCCGGGAGCGGCGCGACGGCCGGTCCATCCAGCACCAGCGCCAGCCCAGCCGAGGCAGCCTCCAGCGCGGCCTGGTCAGCCAGGTCGAGGCGCATGGCGACCGCGCCCAGGTTGTCGTCGAGCTGCGCCACGGTATCGGCGCCGCTGATGGCCACCGATACCTCCGGCCGGGCCAGCACCCATGCCAGCGCCACCTGGGCGACGGACGCGCCGATGCGCTCGGCGATGGTCTGCACTGTGGTCAGCACGCCGCCGGCCGGACCGCTCAGGATGCCGGCCAGCCGCCCACGCCGGTGCTCGGCCCACAGCGACCCCGGCGGCGGCGTCTCACCCACCCGATAGGCGCCGGTGAGCAAGCCGGTCGCCAGTGGCGCGTAGGCCATGACCCCCAGCCTGAAAGCGCGCACGCACGGGAACAACTCGTCCTCCAGCGCCCGGTTGAGGAGGCTGTAGGGGTTCTGGACGGTAATGAGCGGCGCGGCGTTGAGGCGCTCCTGCACCCACAGCGCGCGACAGACTTGCCAGGCCTGGTAGTTGCAGACCCCAACATAGCGCACTTTGCCCTGCCGCACCAGATCGTCGAGCGCGCGGAACTGCTCCTCCAGAGGTGTGGCCTCATCAAAGGCGTGCAGCAGGTAGATGTCGATCCGGTCGGTGCCGAGGCGGCGCAGGGAGCGCTCGACTTCGCGCAGGATGTGGTAGCGCGAGCCACCCTGGTCGTTCGGCCCCGCGCCGACCGGACCGACGACCTTGCTGGTGATGACGATATCGTCGCGCACGTCGCGCAGCGCCCGGCCGAGGATCTCCTCCGAGCGGCCGGCGTTGGCACGGTCGTCGAGCAGGCCATAGACGTTGGCGCAGTCGAACAGCGTAACGCCAGCGTCGTAGGCGCGGCGGATGAGCCGCTCGGCCCCGTGCGCGTCGGCCTGGCCACGCAGGCCCAGCCCGAGCGCCAGTCGCGACACGCGCACACCGGCCGCGCCAAATGTCGTGTACTCCATCGCGCGCTCCTTCGTGAGTCGTGATCGGCGGCAACCGGTGGTAGCCGCCGGTAGCGTACAGCCGGCAACGAGCAATGGCCACGGCCAGCCGAACCCCTCATGCGACCGCTGCACCGGCCGATGGATCAGCGTTGCGCGGGCCAATCGACCAATTGACACAGCCAGCGTTTGATGTAATGATTGCTGCGATTTCCTGGCTCCTTGGCGTCACATTTAGTCTAACATACGTCGTGATGATCTGATGGAGGACAGTGTACACGAGGATGCTAAGCAGGCGCCGGAGGGGCTGATAGTGGTATGCCCGCTGCGTTGCGGGTGATGGGCAAGGAGACGGAGGTTGCACGGATGGCACAACGGTTAATGGTCGTCATGATGGCGCTTGCACTGCTGAGCGCCGGCTTGGGCACTCCATCTGTCGCAGCAGCAGCGGCCAATTCGGCGCCGCTGCCCACGGCGCTGGCGACGCTGGCGCCGGCTGGCGGCGGCACCGTGACTGGAACGGCCAAGCTGCGCGGTTTCCCGACCAACCAGAACGCCTGGGTGCAAGTCGATGCGCGCGGTTTGGCAGCGAACAGCCGGACGCCGTGGCAGATCCGCCAGGGCACGTGCGATGCGCTGGGCACCGTTGTGTACGACTCGGGCCAGGCCAAGGCGCTGCGGGCGAACCCACTCGGCCACGCCCGCGCCACGACGACCGTCACCACCAAGGTGATGCTCTACGGCTTCCACGCGCTGACGATCAACGGCCAGGCCTGCGGCCAGATCGTCGTCGCCGGCGGGCTGGACAACGCCCGCGGCCTGGCCTGGGGGCCGAACCGCGCCCTCTATATCGTCGAGGCCGGCAAGGGCGGCAGCGGCCCGTGTGCGGACGGCCCGGAGGGTGAGAGTTGCTACGGCGCCACCGGCGCCATCACCCGCGTCATCGGTGGCGTGCAGCAGCGCGTCAGCACCGGTCTGCCGTCAGCGGCGGCGCCCGACGGCACCAACGCCGGCGGTCCGCACGGCATCGCCTTCCAAGGGGCGCAGGGCTACCTGTCGATCGGTGTCCCGGCCCCGCCGACGTTCCCGAATGTGTTCGGCCGGCTGCGGACGCTGCAACTGAACGGCGCTACTCAGGTCAAAGCCAACATCGGCGCCTATGAGGCGACCGCCAACCCCGACGGCGGTGAGATCGACAGCAACGCCTACGGAATCGCCATCGGTCCCAATGGCGTCGCCGTCGCCGACGCTGGCGGCAACAGCCTGTTGCTGGTGTCGCCCACCGGCGCCATCTCGACGCTGGCCGTCTTCCCCGACGCAATGGTCGATGCGCCGCCGTTCCTGGGGCTACCGCCCGGCGCACAGATCCCCGCCGAGGCCGTGCCGACCTCGGTGGCGCTTGGTCCGGACGGCGCCTGGTATGTCGGCCAGTTGACCGGCTTCCCCTTCCCGGTCGGGGGCGCGAGCATCTTCCGTGTGCCGGCCAACGGCGGCACGCCGACGGTCTACAAGAGTGGCTTCACCAACGTCGTCGGCATCGCCTTCGGTCCAGACGGCAGCCTGTACGTGGTCGAGATGACCACCAACGGCCTCCTATCGAACGACCCGACCGGCGCGCTGAAGAAGATCGCGCCCAACGGCGGCGCGGTGACGACGCTGGCGACGACCGGCCTGGTCGCGCCTGGTGGCGTGACGGTCGGACCGGACGGCAACGTCTACGTCACCAATCAGAGCGTCGCGCCCGGCGCCGGCCAGGTGCTCCGCTTCAAGCCGTAGCCGCGGCTCTCAGACTATCAACCGACGCGAGCGGGACGTGTGGCCAGCCACGTCCCGCTCGGGCGTTGCGCCACAAACAGGCGGACGGAGCGCAGGCTTCGCCATCATCATCTGCCACGCTCGGGGCGCGCCATCAGGGGCAGTGTGCCACACGCACATGGCCGGCCGTTGACAGCGCGCCCGTGCCGGCTACACTGGCGCGGTTCTCCGTTGCTGCCCGGCACCCGCCGCCGTGGTCCGTCACCGCCGGCGCCGCCGGGTTCGCTCGCCGATGCGCCCGCCGCGTTTCACGCCTGAGGAGGTTGCGCGATGCCCGAGAAGGTCACCGTCCTCGACCCCACCGGCTACCCGCCCAAGGTCAAAGGTAAACCGCTCGCTCCCCGCCTCGACAGCCTCGACGGCAAGACCGTCTACCTCGTCGATTGCCGCTTCGACGACTCCGATATCCTGCTCAAGCAGATCCAGGCCTGGTTCGCCGACAACATGCCCGCGGTGAACACGCGCTTCGTCCAACTCAACAGCGTCTACACCAAAGACGACCCTGCCACCTGGCAGCGCGTCCAGGCCGACGGCGACGCCGCCATCATCGGCGTTGGCCATTGAAGCACCTGTGCGCCGGCGGTCGCCGTGCACGGGATGACCATCGATGGCGCCTACCATGTCCCCACCGTCGCCGTTCACACCGACATCTTCGAGCGCGCCGTGCGCTCCGTCGCCCGCGTCAACGGCATGCCCCGCGCCCGCACCGCCTTCGTGCCCCAGCCGGTCATGGGCAAGACCGCCCGCGAGCTGCGGGCTTACGTCGACGGCAACGACCCCGTCACCGGCCGGCCGTTCATGCAGGAGGTCGTCGAGGGCCTCACCCGCCCGCTCGACCGCGACGATGTGAAAGATGCCTCGTTCGACCGCTCCACCCCCCGCCTCGTCGAGCCGGACACCGAGGACAACCTCCACGATCTGTTCCGCACGCGGCACTGGACCGACCAGCTCCCGATCATCCTACCGACCGAGGCGCGCGTTGCCGCGATGCTGAGCCACACCCGCCGACGCCCTGACGAGGTCGTCGGTCACATGCGCCCGACCGCGTTTCGGGAGTACTGGGAGTACACCGTCGAAAAGGTCGCCGTCAACGCCGTCATGGCCGGCGCCCGTCCGGAGTACTTCCCGGTCATCCTGGCCATGGCTGCCTCCGGCGCCTCCGCTCGCCCCAGCACCACCAGCTCCGCCGCCGGCATGTGCGTCGTCAACGGCCCCATCCGCGCCGAGCTGGGCATGAACAGCGGTACCGGCGCCCTCGGCCCCTACAACCACGCCAACGCCACCATCGGCCGCGCCTGGGGCCTCCTCTCGCAGAATCTCCAGGGCGGCTCCGTTCCCGGCCTCACCTATCTTGGCTCGCAAGGCAACAACTACGCCTACGCCAGCATCACCTTCGCCGAGAATGAGGAGCGCAGCCCCTGGACGCCGTTCCACACCCAGCACGGCTTCCAAGCCAGTGACAGCACCGTCAGTCTGTTCGGCGGCTGCCGCCACACCTCCTTCACGCTCGGCCTGCGCGAGACCTACTGGCGCGAGCACGTCCGCCACATGCTGCGTGGCATCGACCCGAACAACGCCCCGGTCCTCCTGCTCGACCCCATCACCGCCCGTCAATTCGTCGATCGCGGTGGCTTCGACACGAAAGAAAAGCTCATCGCCTGGGTTCACGACACCGCCACGATGAAGGCCGCCGAGTATTGGGACTACCAGTTGATCCAGAATTACATCTACCCGCGCGCCACCTTCGGCGAAGAACCATACGCCTCCAAGCTGGCCGTCCCGCCCGACCAGGAGATCCCCATGTTCACCCCCGACGAGATCCACGTCGTCGTCGTCGGTGGCGAAACCAACGGCTACTGGCGCATCATGGGCGCCATCCACCACGGCACCGTCTCTGTCGATGAGTGGCGCTAGGGACGGTTGCGAGTGACCAGATGTTCGTTGCGCACGACTCGTCGAACCAATGAACGACACGTCTAGGCCCTGCGTCCGCTATGGTTCACGCGGTGCAGTCCTTCGTCCCGGCTCTGACCACTAGCACCTAGCACCTGGAGGCACCATGCCCGACACCTTGCGCATCGGCATCGTCGGCTGCGGCGGCGCGGCCCAGATCATGTACGCCCCCGTCCTGCGCTTCGTCGAGCGGGCGCAGGTGACGGCGCTGTGCGACCCGTTCCCGGCCGCGAGCGAGGCGATGCAGGACCTGCTGCGTGTCGATCTCGAGCGCTTTGTCGATTATGACGAGTTCTTGCGCCGTGCCCCGGTCGACGCCGTCCTCATCTCGACGCCCGTCTTCCTGCACCGGGAGCAGGTCATCAAGGCTGCCCGCGCCGGCAAGCACATCCTATGCGAGAAGCCGATGGCCGCGACGCTGCCCGAGTGCGACGAGATGATCGCCGCCGCTCGCGACGCGGGCGTCGTCTTCACCATCGGCTTTATGAAGCGATTCGACAAGAGCCTTCGTCACGCCAAGCACCTCATCGACAGCGGCCGGCTCGGCACGATCGATCAGGCGCTCATCGAGTGGCGCGGTGGCATGCCCACCATCGGCCGCACCGACCTCAGCCCCACCCGCGGCGGCGGCAACTGGCGGCCGCGCCTGGAGACACTCGGCGGCGCCTACCAGGACCTCGGCAGCCATACGACCGATGTATCGCGCTGGTGGCTGGGCGACATCACTCAGGTCAGCGTCGAGTTCTCGATGGTCGGCGCCCAGCAGTTCGTCGACAACAGCGCCGTCGCCGTCTATCAGCACACCTCTGGCGCACGCAGCGTCCACCTGCTCGGCTTCGGCCGCCGCCCGCCGACCGAGCTGTACCTGTTCGACGGCACCGACGCCGCGCTCGAAGTCCACTTCGGCCCCGGCGCCGGCTGGATGTCCTCCGACCCGTTTCGGATGACACTCTACGAAGACAACGGCCGCCGCGCTATCGACGAAACGCAGTACCCGCACACCGTCATCGACCGCGAGCTGGCCACCTCCGGCCGCTACAAGCGCGAGATCGACGCGTTTCGAGATGCTATCCTGGACGGCGCGCCGCTGGTCGTCACGCCCCAGGACGGCCGCGCCACCATGGAGGCGATCAACGCCGGCTACCTGTCGGCCTACAGCGGCCGCAAGATCGCGCTGCCACTGACCGAGCAGCCCGATCTGGCGACGATCTTTACCGAGATGAAGGCCCGCGTCGGCCGCTGAGCAGCCACCGGCGCGGCCTGCACCAGTCCTGCAATCCTTTTCGCCCGCCTGCGATGCCTTCGATACACCGCGCCTGCTACTCTGTAGCAGGAACAAGGGCACGCGAGACCGGAAAGGGGGCGCCGCTGATCGATCCGAACACGTCGACTGCTCACGGCTGTTCTGTCCCAACCCGTCGCGCACCACACCACTCGTCCTAGCGAGACCCGGTCCGGTGGCGAACGCCGAGATGGCACGAGGCAAGGGCGCAGCCGAGGAAGGGCATTCCAGGAGACAGGTGAAGCCGGTCGGATTGGGCCGGCTTCACCGATTCCGGCGCGGCCGGCCCGCCCTCCGCGCCATGGCCAGGAAATAGCGATGCAGGCGCAGATCGTCGGTCAACTCCGGGTGAAAGGCCGTCGCCAGCAGCATGCGCTGGCGCACGGCGACGATGGCGCCGTCCGGCAGCGTCGCCAGCACGGCCACGCCGAGGCCGGCGACATCGATCGCTGGCGCGGCTCGAAAGGCGCCGGGGAACGGCCGGAGGCCCAGCGCCGGGATCGCCAGCGGCGTATCGAAGTCCTCGCGCGCGCCGCCGAACGCGCTGCGCCGCACGGTCGCGTGCAGCACGCCCAGCAGCGGCTGGTCGCGCCCGCTGGCCCGCGCCAGCAGCACCATGCCAGCGCACGTGCCGAGTACCGGCCCGCCAGCGATCGCGAACGCCCGCACCGGCTCCCACAGGCCGGCGCTCAGCATCGCCTCGGCCATCACGGGCGACTTGCCGCCCGGCGCCACGAGCGCGTCCAGGGCCGTCAGGTCGGATGGCTGGCGCACGTCGATCACTGTCTGACCCAGCCGCGCCAGCATCGCCTGATGCTCGCGCCCGCGCTCCTGCACCGCCAGCACGCCGACCCGCATTGCGCGCCTCCCCGCCGCCCCGACCTCGGCCGGCGACCGGAGTGTCAGTCGACCGTGGTCTCTGGCGTCACGTTCTCCCAGGTGGTGTCGTCGCGCGCGTCGGCCAGATCCCGCGCCAACAGCCAATCGATGAGCGCGTCAAGCTCCTGGCTGGTCGCCGGGTCGAGTGGCGTGGTCGGGCCGCGCACGGTCGCATCGTCGATCAGGCCACGGCGCGTCAGCAGCCGCTTGTGGACGTGGTAGAAGTCGCCAAGGCCGCCGGCCGCCAGCCGGTTGAGCGGCAGCACCCGCTCCATGAACAGCCGCTCGGCGGCGGCCCACTCGCCTGCCTGACTGAGCTGCCAG
>JADLAZ010000194.1 GCA_020849725.1 Chloroflexota bacterium | reverse complement strand
TAGGCGCGCATCGTCTCCGGCCACAGCAACCAGATCAGGCCCAGCAGCGGCTGCACCAGCGGGAAATAGCCGTAGTCCGCACCGAAGTGGCGCCAGACGGTACGACCGATCAAGTCCGGCTGCGCCAGGCTCAGGCTGCCAATCAGCAGCACCATCACTGTCTCGAACGCGAGCATGACCACCGACAGGCGCCAGGCCCAGCGGCGGCGGTAGGCGAAGCCAATGGCGGCCAGGAGGTAGCAGCCAGCGGCCACCAGACTCAGATAGGCCGGTAGGGTGTAGTCCAGGTCGCGGCGCACCAGCAGTTGATAGCCGGCCCGCACGCCGGTCGACAGTGCCAGAACCGGGTAAGAGATGGCCAGAATGAAGCCGAGTGCGCTGATGACGGCCCCGAGGCGCGGGGTGGCCGGCTCGGCGCGGTCACGATCGCTTGTCGAGATCGGTTCGGTTGCCACTCGCATCCTCCTGCCTGGGCGCGCGCCGGCGCCAGCCAGTATCCTACCAGTGCAACCCTGTCTCGGTCGCGGCTGCCAATGGTATACTGGGCGCCGCGTCTCTCACGCGCGCGTGCCGGGCGTCCACCCTGGAGTACGAGATGCTGCCGGAGGCCACCCAACAGCGCATCGGCCCGGTTCTGACGGAGGCCGGGGTCGATGTCGCCTATTACCTGTCGCCACTGCCGCCAGGGCTGGTGACCGTCTCACGCGGGGGGCTGGCGCTCCTGTTTGGTCCGGCGACCGCGCCGAGCGAGCGCTACGATCGCTGCCAGCGCCTGCGCTTCTCCTTGATGGGCGCTCTGCCAGCCGGGCACACTGAGATGATCGCCCTCAACGACGCGCGCCTCAGCGTCGCCTCGGCAGCCGTGAGCGCCGGTCGGATAGTTCTGTCGCGCGATGAGCCGGAACGTCTCCGCTACGAGACGATGATCCTGAGCGCCCAACTCGATTTCGACTCGACGGTGACTCGGTTTCTGGGCGTCGCTCCGCGTGTGTGAGGCGGCCCGGCGCTGTGTGGCGAATGACGACCTGACCCCGACGCGGCGCTCACCGGCGTCGCCCCTGGAGGCGCGGCATGATCGACCAGGCCGAGATCGACCGGCGCGTCCACCAGATCCGGCAGCGCTGCCACAAGCTGACCGAGTTGGCCCGGCTCGACACGGCGCAGTTCGTCGCCGACGATCGACTGGCGCCGTGCGCCGAGCGGCATCTGCACATGGCCTGTGAGGGCTGCATCGAGCTGGCGCTGGTGCTGATCGGCGGCTTGAACCTGCGCCGGCCGGCCAGCTTTGAGGAGATCGGCGACATCCTCACCGGCGCCGGCCTGGCCGCGCCCGAGTACGCGCCGCAGATCGAGCGCGTCGTGAAGGTGCGCAACCTCCTGGTTCACGGCTACACCGGCATCGAGCCGCACGCCCTGCACAACCAGATTGGACCGAGGGTCATGGACATCGAGTTCTTTACCAACCAGGTGGCACTGTTCGCCAAGCGCATCGGCTGACGCCCGATGATGTCACCCTACGCTGCGGTCCTGTTCGACCTCGACGGCACGCTGCTGGATAGCATCGACCTGATCGTCCAGAGTTTCCAGCATGCCACCCTGGAGCATCTGGGCGTGCCGATTGCGCGCGAGGCAGTCATCCCGACGATCGGGCGGCCGTTGACGCTGGTGCTGGAGGAGATGGCGCCTGGGCGCGGCGCCGCGTTGTGGGCTTCCTACGAAGTGTACCTGCGCCAGCATCATGACGATCTGGTGCGCCTCTATCCGGGCGTGACCGAGACGCTGGCGGTGCTGCGTGACCGGGGTTACCCGCTCGGCATCGTGACCTCGAAGCGGCGTGCTGTAGCCGAGCTGGCGTTCGCCACGACCAGCCTCGACGCCCTGATGGCGGTCATCATCTGCGTCGAAGACGCGCCGCGTCCCAAACCGGCGCCCGACCCGCTGCTGGCCGCTGCCGACCGACTTGGTCTGCCGCCGGCTGCTTGCCTCTACGTCGGCGACAGTGTCCACGATCTGCAATCAGCCACGGCAGCGGGTATGCCGAGCGCCGCCGCGCTGTGGGGTCCGAATGACCCGGCCCGGCTGCGGGCGTGCCAGCCGACACACGCGCTGGCGTCGGTGGCGGATGTGCTGGCCTGCTGCTCGCCGCGCCGCTGAGCGAGCGTGGTCAGGCGTCCAGCACGAGCAGGTCGGCGAGCGGGCGGCGCGGGCGGCGCACCGGGTCCCTGGCCGCGTAGCCGAGCGTAATCAGCGCGTGCGGGACCAGCGCCGGGTCCAGTTCCAGCGCCCCGACGACGGTCTCCGGACAGAAGAGCGGCGCGCACATCCAGCCCGTGTCCAGGCCGAGGTGGTAGGCCGTCAGCAGGAGATTCTGCACTGCCGCGCCCAGACTCTGCACCGCCATCGTCATCTCGGCAGCTTGCCGGCGCGCGTCGGGGTAGACATCCAGATCGACGAGATAGAGGCAGGACAGCACCAGCACCGGCGTCGCCAGCAGACGCGCGCGCGACTTCGCCAGGCGCGTGGCGACGACCGCTGGCGGCTGGCCATCCAGCGCCAGGTTGCGCTCCCACTCAGCGGCCATGGCCGTCGCCAGCCGCTCCTTCATGTCGGGCCGCGTGATCAGCGCGAAGCGCCACGGCTGCCGGCCATGAGGTGACGGCGCCCAGCCGGCGGCCATCAGGCAGGCGTCGATCAGGTCGCGCGGCACGGGCTGGTCGGTGTAGGCGCGCACCGAGCGCCGCCCGCGCACCACGCCGGCAACTGACAGCCGCTCGGGCTCGGTGTTCGCCAGCGGTCGGTCTAGCGTGCCCCAGGCGGCGGTGCGTGCGATCGTTAGCCGGATGAGCGGGCGCGCGTCCAGCGCCGTCGTGGCGTACTGTGGATAGGTGGCGTGCAAGCGGGTGACGGCAGCCGCGTGGCCCGTCTCACCGGGCGCGACGAGCGTGGCAGTACCTTCGACCAGCACCCACGCCAGCCGGCGCCAGTCCTCGTCGTAGTCGTCGACGACGAGTGCGACAGCCGGGTTGACCAGGAGATTGCGCACCCGGCGCAGCGCGGTGACGGCGACCCGCTTCGGCTTCTCGTCGAGCGCGATCGCCAGTGTCGCGCCGTCGAAGGCGTAGCAGACCGGGACGACGTGCGGCCGGCCGGCGGCATCAGCGGTCGCCAGCCGGCCGACGCGGTGACTGGCCAGATAGGCGACCACCGCGGCCGGCATGTTCGTCCCAGCGCTCGTCTCAGGCATAGGATGGCGCTCAGGTCGCGGTGGCGGCGCCAACGGGTTCGGCCGTGGGCGTTGGCTGGCGCACGGCGCCGATGCGGGTAAGGAGGATGAGCGCCAGCCACAGCAGGCCGAAGCCGACCAGTTGCAGCGGCGGCAGCGGGTTGCGGAGCCAGAGCCAGCCGACGAGGATAGCCGTGAACGGGAAGGCCAGCTCGGCCAGGGTTGCCAGCGAGGCCGGCGTTCGCTGCAGTCCTCGGTAGTAGAGCAGCAGCCCCAGCAGGCCGGGAATCAACGATACCAGAATGATCGGCACGGGCGCCTGCGCGAAGCCGGCTGCGACCTGTTCCCAGCCGCTACCCAGCTTGGGGTCCTGCTGTGGCATGACGAGAACGGCCAGGAAGGGCATCGCCAGCAAGAAGCGCAGTCCGGTCAGCGTGTGAAACGGCACGTCGGCCAACACGTAGCGGCCTAGCACCGTGCCGGCCCCCCACAGCAGCGCCGCACCAAGGGCATACAGCGCGGCAAGCACCGCCGCCTGTGGCAGCTTGCCGATTGGGTCGAGCAACTTGTCGACGCCTTGCCCGCCGAACGCGCCAAGGTAGGCGCCGGCCATTGCCAGCCCGAACACCGGCCAGTACCGGGCGCTGAGCCGCTCGCCGAGCGCCAGTCGCGCCAGCACGATGGCGAATAGTGGCTGTGCCTTCTGCAACAAGATGACGGTCGTCGGATCACCGACGCGGAACCCCTCGGTGAACAGGACCGTTGCCAGCCCCGATGCCCCCCAGCCGATCAGCAGCAGCGCGCCCCACTGCATCAGCCGCAGCCGCCGCAGCGCCGTCCAGCCCAGCGCGATGGCCGGGATGGCATACACTGCCAGGACGAGATGCTCGGCGAACACGATCGCCTGCGACGACATGATCGGCAGCAGGACCGGGCGCCAGATCGCATCCAGACCCCACATCGCGGCCCCGAGCGCCACCAGCAGGACGCCCCAGTTCGTTCGGTTGCCCATCAAGCAGTCTCCATCGTGCCGGCGGTCGCGCCCCACCGGTCCAGATAGGTCACCTCGCCCACTGGTCGGCGGCCGAGTGGGCCGAACGGACGCGCCGGGTAGCCGAGCGGGATCAGCGCGTAGGTATCGACATGGTCGGGGATGCCGAGCGCGTCCTTGATCTGCCGCTCCCGCCGCAGATGCAGCGTCGTCAGGCACGTGCCCAGACCGAGCGCGCGCGCCGCCAGCATCAAGTTCTGCACCGCCGGGTAAATCGACGAGCCGCCGGTGCGGCCGGCGGGTGGGTCACCCGGCTTGCCCTCCAGGCAGGCCAGGATCAGCACTGGCGGGTCCGTCGCCATGGTGTCGGCCAGCGAGAGCGCCGACTTGAAGACCGGCGACGTGTCGGTGTCGGGCATCGCCCGGCGTCGCTCGGGGATGTACTCGTAAAAACCCTCCTTGTAGAGGGTGCCGACCGTCGCTCGCACTGCTGGGTCGCGCAGCACCAGGAAGCGCCATGTTTGGCGGTTGGAGCCGCTCGGGGCGCGAATGGCCGCATCCAGGACGCGCTCGATCAGGTCGTCGGGCACCGGCTCGGGCCGGAAGTGACGAATGGCGCGATTCGTCGATATCACCTCGAACAGGTCCATGCCGCGCTCCCTCCCGCGCACCGCGTCGCTCAAGTCGTGGCCGCGACGGCGACTGGCCAGCGCAGGTGTGGCAGCACCCGCTGTCCGTAGGCGCGGATGAACTCGCGCTGGTTGCGGCCGACGTTGTGGATGTAGATCTCAGTGAAGCCCAGATCGATATACTTCTGCACCTGGGCGGCATGCTCGTCCAGGTCGGGGGTCATCAGCACGCGGTTGCGGAAGTCCTCCGGGCGCACGATGGCCGCCATCGCCTCGAAGTCCTCCGGATAGCGGATGTCCTGCTTGGGGAACTTCATGCCGCCGTTCGGCCACTCCTTCATCGCCTGGGCGACGGCGGCTTCCTGCGTCTCGGCCCAGGAAACGTGCAACTGGATAATGCGCGGCATCGTCGACGGGTCCTTACCGGCCTCGCGGGCGCCCTTCTCGAAGCGGCCCATCAGCATGTGGATCTTCTCGTCGGCGGCGCCGACCGTGATGATGCCGTCGCACAGGCGGCCGGTGCGCTCGGACATGATCGGGCCGGCAGTGGCGACGTAGATCGGCGGTGGCGCGGGCGGCATGGTGTAGAGCTTGGCGCTCTCGAGCGTGATGTGCTGGCCGCGATGCTTGACCACTTTGCCGGTGAACAGCTTGCGGATGACCTCGATCGACTCGACCAGCACATCGAGGCGCGTCGGCGCTTCCGGCCAGTAGACGCCGGTGACGTGCTCGTTGAGTGCTTCGCCGGCGCCCAGGCCGAGGTAGAACCGGCCGGGATACATCGCCTCCAGCGTCGCCGCGGCCTGGGCAATGATCGCCGGATGGTAGCGGTAGCCCGGCGGCGTGACGCCGGTACCGAAGCGCTGCTTCGTGCGCTCGCCGAGTGCCCCCATCCAGGCCCAGACGAAGGCACTCTGGCCCTGCTGGGGCACCCAGGGGTGGAAGTGATCCGAGGCCATCACGGCAGGGAAGCCGTTCGCCTCGGCCTCCTCGCAGTAGTCGAGAAGGTCGGTCGGGTGGAACTGCTCGAACATGGCCGCGTAGCCGATGGTGCCCATGCTGCTGACCTTTCTGCGGGTGCGCGCCACGTCAACGGAAGAGATCGCGACTCGAGTCCATGATCAGGTCGTGGCCCACACCAGGGCCGGCCGCGTAGGGATAGCCACGAATGACGGCGACCGGGCGCTTGTCGACCTTGCCCATCACCAGCTCGGCGGCGGCGGCCAACTCGTCGGCGGTGGCCAGCACACTGGCGGCCATCAGGTAGCCATAGGGGTCGGTCTGGCCGCGGTAGTCGGTCAGCGGCTGGAGACCGGCGACGCCGATGGCGATGTTGGTGATGCCCAACCGCCAGGGACGACCGAACGAGTCAGAGATGATCACCGGCAGGTGGATGCCCAGCGCGGCCGACAGCGCCACGTGCAGCGCCGCCGCCGAGGCATCGGGGTCGGCCGGCAACAGGCAGACGGTGTCGGCGCCGGGCACGTTCGAAGCGTCGACGCCGGCGTTGGCGCAGACGAAGCCGTGGCGTGTCTCGGCGATGATGACGCCGCGCTCCATGCGCACGATGCGCGCTGCCTCACGCAGCACGACCTCGATCTGGCGCGCGTCCTTGCCCCAGGTGGCGGCGAAGTCAACCGCTCGTGGCGATGGCGCCACCGTCGCCAGATCGACCAGTTGCCCTTCAGCCTTGGAGACGATCTTGTGGGTGACGACGACGATGTCACCGGCCCGTGGCGCGGGACCGATGGCGAAGCCAGCCCGGATCAGCGCCGGCAGGTCGTCTCCGGGCTGCACCTCTGGCATGCCGTCGAGCGCCCAGATCGTCAGCGGTGCGCTCATAGACGGGTGTCCAGCGCGAGCGACAGCGCCGGCGGGACGACGGCGGGGCGCCAGCCATGACGCCGCAGCGCCGCCAGGTCAGCCGGGGTGTCGAGGTCGAGCGCCAGCCCGGGCGTGGAGACGATGCGCGTCGTCAGGCTGGCCGCGGCAGCGGCGGCCAGATGCCGCCGGAAGCTGCCCCGGCCGAATGCGAACGGCAGCGGCGCGCCGGGCGCGAGCAGGAGCGCGTTGGTGCCGTCCGCGGCGCCATCGGGGGCAATGACGACGGTCGCGCTACGCGCCTCGCCGGCCAGAGCCGCGACGTCACCGGCCGTCAGCAGTGGCAGATCGGCCGGCAGCGCCAGCAGCATCGCCGCCGGGGAGGTAGCGGCGCGGGCTAGCTCCAGCGCGGCGTTCAGCCCATCGTCCGGCTGCCAGAGCGCGGTTGCGCCGGCCGCGCGGGCGATCGCCAGCACCGCTGGGTCGGGGCTGACGACGACGCGCTCGGCGACCAGGGCGCTCGCCGCCAGCGCCGCCAGCACCGCGCGCAGCATATCGACCACCAGCGCGACGCGCTCGTCGGGGGGCAGCGTCGCGGCCAGCCGGCTCTTGGCAGCGTCGAGCCGCTTGACCGGCACGATGGTGACCAGGTCGCTCATGCCGGCGCCCTGACGCGCTCCGCCAGGCGGCGGCAGAAGCCGAGTACATCACGGGCCAGACGCTCGCGGTCGGCCGTGTCGCCCATGACGGTCTGGGCCGGCAGCACGGCCAGGCCGAGCGCCGCGATGGCCGGCGCCAGTGCCGCGTCGATCTCATCGATGACGATGCCATCGATCAGGCCGGTGTACAACCGAGCCACGCCCAGCGGCGACACATCGTGCCCGAGCGCGGCCAGCATCTGCCCGGCCGGTCCCTTGACCGCCTGGCCGCCGACGATTGGGCTGACGGCAACGCGCGGCACGGTGGCAGCGGCGAGCCGGTCGCGCAGGCCCGGCACGGCCAGGATCGGGCCGATGCTGACGAAGGGGTTGGACGGGCACAGGACGATGGCGTCCGCCTCTGCCAGCGCCGTAGCGACGGCAGCCGGCACGTGCGCCACCGCCGCCCCTTCGAACACTAGCCCGAGCACGTCGTCCTGGTGATGGCGGCGGACGAAGTAATCCTGGAAGGCGAGCCGACCGACCGCCGTGTCGACCAGCGTTGCTACCGGCTCGTCGCACATCGGCAGCAACTGGGCAGTCACGCCGAGGCGGGCGGCCAGGTCGGCGGTGACCTGGCTGATAGAGGCGCCCGCGCGCAGCCGCTCGGTGCGGGTGATGTGGGTCGCCAGGTCGCGATCGCCGAGGCGGAACCAGTCGTCGTGGCCGTAGCGGCCGAGCATGGCCATGGCCTCGAAGGAGTCGCCGGCAATGCCCCAACCGGTGGCTGGGTTGGCGATGCCGGCCAGGGTGTACAGCACGGTGTCGAGGTCGGGCGCGATGTGCAATCCGAGGTGGGTGAAGTCGTCGGCCGTGTTGACGACAACAGTGAGCGCGCCGGCCGGCACGACGCCGTAGAGGCCCTGCGCCAGCTTGGCCCCGCCCACCCCGCCTGCCAGGGCGACGATCATGCGCTCCCTCGTCTCCCGCTGCGACGCCCAGCCGGCGCGCTGCGCCCGCTCAGCCCAGAGCGGCATTATACGGCCATGGGTAGCGGAAGGATAGCGACAGGGCCAGGGGCGAGGAGGCCAGGAGAACAACGAGGAATGGAAGAGGCCGTTCGCCGGCCACGGCCGCTGGCTGGTGGTCGGCGTGATGCTGCCGGCTGGCACGGTGCAGGGCGCGTCCGCCGCGTGCGGAGAACGCCTGATGTCAGAGCCGATTCGCTTCGCCCGCCCCGGTCGCAAGGGGTGGCTATCGGCCGCCGTGGTGGCGGTGTTCCCGGCGGTCGACGTCGCCCTGCCCACCCGCGACGGCCGCCAGCGCGTACCGAACAGCCCAGCTACTGCCTTGCCGGTGGGTGCCGCGGCGCCCGTCTGACGGCGCGTCTCACTGGCGGCTGGCGACCGGTAGGCCGACATCGAGCGCCATGGTGTCGAAGCCGAGCGCCACGGTGGTCTCGGCCGTCGGTACGCCGTACGGGTCCCAGCCGCGCGCGGCGTAGTAGGCATCGATCATCGCCGCCAGCTTCGCCTGGGTCAGGCCTGCGCCAGCCTCGGGACCGTCCGGCAGGGGTGTCGTCAGCAGGCGCTCCGGCAGTGTGTCGTCGGCCCGCGTCCAGCCCTGGCGCAGGTTGAACAGCTTCTTGAGCATCGAGATGCGTGCACCAGCGCGCCGCAGGTCAGCGGCCGTCATCGGCAGGCCGGTGACGAGCTGGTAGAGATCGGCCGTCTCAGCAAAGAGGTCATCGAAGCAGTGGCGGACGAACTTGCAGACGGTGAGCGAGTCGAGGATCGCCGCCTGATCCTCGGCTTGAGCGGCCAGCGCGCCGCGCGCGGCGTCAGTGGTGGAGCGGTCGGCCGTGCCGGCGAGGTCGGCGTCGTAGGCGCCGGAGCGGTTGTGGCAGGCGCCGCGCGGCGAGGTCGCCAGGCCGAGCGCCAGCGTCTGGAGTCCGCGCGGGTCATACCCCGGTAGTTCCAGGCCCTTGACGTGCAGCGCCCAGGCGTCGCAGCCCTGGCCGAGCCAGTCGGCCGCCCGGCGCGAGCCTTCGGCCAGCACATCGCCCAGGCCGGCGCGTGCGCCGATGGTGTCGATGAGCGTTCCGACTGCTGAAGCGTCGCCGAAGCGCAGCGGCACGCCGCCGGTAAGCCGCATAGGGAGCAGGCCGCGCTGCGCCGATTCGATCGCCCAGGCGATCGTGCCGCCGGTGCTGATGCTGTCCAGGCCGAGCGCGTCGCAGCGGCGGGCCAGGCCGATCACCGCGTCCGGGTTGTCGATGCCGAGCAGCGCGCCGAGCGCGTACATCGTTTCGTATTCAAGCCGCGTCGCGGTCGCCGGCGGCTCATCGAGGCGGCGGTAGAGGTGCTCACAGCCGACCGTGCAGCCGGCGCAGCTACCATTGCCAGCGCGGCGCAGCCGGTGAAGCGCCTCGCCACTCAACTGCTCGGCGCCGGCGAAGGTGACCTGCTGGAAATTGTGGCTGGGCAGCACTCCTAACCGGTCCAGTGCCAGGAGATTCGCCGGCGTGCCAAAACGCCGGTACTTGTCCGTCGCCGGGCCGGTCGAGCGCTCGCTCAGGCGCGCGGCCGCCCGGGCCAACCCCTCTGGATCAGCGACTGCCACCGACCGTGAGCCGCGCACGACGATCGCCTTTAGCCGCTTGGCGCCCATGACCGCGCCGCCACCGGTGCGCCCGGCATGGCGACCGCCGTTGCTGATCGTCGCGAAGCGCACCAGCCGCTCGCCGGCCGGCCCGATGACGGCCGCCCGACCAGGATAGCGCTGCGCTAGCGCGGCCTCGGTCGCCCCCGTGTCCAGACCGAGCAGTTCGCCGGCCGGGTGCAGGCGCACCTGCTCGTCGTCGATGAGCAGCACCGACCAGGCGGCGCACTGGCCGGTGAGGATGATCGCATCGAAGCCGGTGTGCTTCAGTTCCAGTGCCAGTTGACTCGACGAGAGCGAATCGCCGATGAAGCCGGTCAACGGCGAGCGCGTCACGACGGCGTACTTGGCTGAGGTCGTGATCGGCGTGCCAGCGAAAGGACTGGTCGCCAGCACCAGCGGGTTTTCGGGACCGAGCGGATCGGCGCCGGCCGGGCAGTCGCGCAGCAGCAGCGCCGTGCCGAGACCGATGCCACCGATGACAGCAGAGTAGGCTGCCATCGGCAGTCGCTCCGTTGCCACTGCGCCGGTCGTCAGATTGACCGTCAGGATCTGGCCAGAATACCCGTTCATCGCAGCACCGATATCGCGCCAAGTGCCGGCGCGGCCGACGCTGAGTATAACCCGCCGACTGTGAGGTGCTGACCGGCTCAGCGACTGCCGAGCAGGTCAGCGGCCAGCGTCACGAACAGCTTCGTCGACAGGACCATGCTCTCGACCGCCGCCGACTCGTTGATGTTGTGCGCGCCGCCGAGGCGCGGGTCGTCGGCCGGGTGGCGCGGCAAGAAGCCGTAGATCACCGGCGTCAGCCCGCGCACCAGGCGCGAGTCGGTGAAGCCGACCGTCAAACTCGGCACGAACGACAGATCGTCGCGGCCGAGCGCCCGCCGAGTGGCCGCCTGCAGCCGATCGACGAAGCCGCCCGGCGCCGCGTCATACGGCGAGGCGCTCGGCCCCGCGGTGTAGTTGATGATGAAGCTGACGCCATCCAGACCATCGATGAGGCCCTGGATCTGGCGCGCGACGTAGGCCTCGTCCTGGTGCGGCAGCGTGCGCACGTCGCAGGTGATGAGGGCAGTTTCGGCAACGCTGTTCGACTTGACGCCAGCGTCGATCATCGTCGCCACCAGCGTCATGCGCGTCAGCGCCTTCAGCGACGATGCCCAGCTAACCTCGCCGCGCGCCTCCAGATCGGCCGCGACGCGGTCGACGTTGGCCGCCGTCACCGTCTCCCGGACGCCGAACAGGTCGGCCAGCGGCGCGATCAGGTCCGGGTCGACGTGGCGCTCCGGCTGGTAAGCGGCGATGCGGCGGATGACTTCCTGGGCCTTGTAGATGGCGTTGTCGGCACGCCACGGCTGGGAGGCGTGCCAACCGCGTCCCTTGACCGTGATCTTGATCTCCAGCCGCCCCTTCTCGCCGGTGCTGACCAGATAGGCCTGCCGGCCATCGGCCGCCTGCACCAGGCTGCCGCCGCCCTCGTTCAACCCGAAGTCAGCCCGCAGCAGGTCAGGTCGGTTGGCCGCCAGCCAGCGGAAGCCGTAGTCGCCACCCGACTCCTCGTCGGCGCCGGCAGCGAAGATCAGGTCGCCGTCGAGCGCGATGCCGGCACGCTTGAGCAAGATCATCGCCATCGCCTGGGCGGCGACGGTCGACTTCATGTCGCCCGCGCCACGGCCCCAGATGCGCCCCTCGTGCAGCGTGGCGCTGAACGGCGGGAAACGCCACTGACCCTCGTCCTCGACCGGCACGACATCGGTGTGCGACAGCAACAGCAGGCGCGGGGCGCCGCGCCGACCGGGCAGTCGGGCGATCAGGTTGCCCCGCGCCGGCGCCGATTCGATCACCTCACTGGCGATGCCGTCACCCGCTAGCTTGGCGCGCAGCAACTCGGCCGCCGGTGTCTCGTTACCGGTCGGCATGACGCCGGTGCTGACGGTTGGGATCTGGACTAGCGCCTGGCACAGGGCCACCAACTCGTCGCGCGCGGCGTCGACGCGGGCCAGGAGATCGGGCGGAGCCATGGTAGCCTCCTTGGTCGTGGTGCGGTCGCGCCGAGCATCGGTCACGCGCCTATTATCGCGCAGCCGGAGCCAGTTGCGTCAGACTGCCGGTGGGTCGTATCCTCTGCCGCCGGACCACGCACGCGTTGGTCGTGCGCAGCCGGCGACTGGTGATGGGTAGGTGGGATGGCCGACGGCGAGACGACACTCATCATGCTGGGGACAAGCTCGGGCGTGCCGACGGCGACGCGCGGCAACGCCGCCCAGGTGCTGCGCCACCGCGGCAAGACCTACCTGATCGACTGCGGCGAGCCGCTGACGCAGGCGCTGCTGCGCGCCGGCGTCGACCCGCTCTCGTTGACAGCCATCTTCCTGACTCATCTGCACATCGATCACCTGGGCGGTCTGCCGCAACTGGTGCAGACGCTGCAGATCCGGGGCCGTAGCCAACCGCTTCCGGTCTATCTGCCGGCTGAGGGTCTGGCGCCGCTGGCGCACTTTCTGGAGGCGGTCTACCTGTCGCCCGATCTGCTGCCGTTCCCGCTGCGGCTGCTCGGCGCCGGGCTGGGCGAGATTTACCACGACGGCGTTGTGCGGGTGACAACGCACCGCAATGCGCACCTTGACGGCCTCCGGGCGCGTGCCGGCGACGTGTCCGTCAAGCACCCCGGCTGGGCGCTGGAGAGCCGCTCGCTGGTCGTGGAAGCTGGGGAGGAGCGCATCGTCTTCAGTGGCGACCTGCGCGGGCCGGATGAGCTGGCGCCGCTGGTGGCAGAGGCCACGACGCTCGTCTGCGAGCTGGTGCATTTCCTGCCAGCGACGCTCTACCCAGTGCTGGCGAGCGCCACGCGCCTGCGTGATCTCGTGCTGACGCACTTCCATCCGAACGTGGAACACCGGGCAGTCGAGATCATTGGTGAGGCGCGGCGACGCCTGCCCGAGGGCACGCGGGTTCACTGGGCCGAGGACGGCCTGGCGGTGGGGCTGGGCGGGCCGGTCGCCAGCCAGCCGCCGCTGCTGATGGTGTAGCCGGTGCCGGATGGGAGTGACGGGCATGCGATTGTACACGTTCGATGTCCTCGGGCGCGTGGCGCGGCGGCCGCTGCTGGGCGCGGAGGATGGCGGCGGCCTGATTGATCTGGCGGCTGCCTACGCCGCCTATGTCGAGCAGGATCCGGTGTTGAGCGCTGGCGCCGGCACCAGCGCCGGCCTGCCGCTGCGCGGCCTGCCGATGCTCCTGGCGGCCGGAGCCGATGGCCTGGCCGTGGCCGAGCAGGCGCTCCAGTTCGCCAGGGCGGCCGGCAGCGCGGGCGGTGGGCACATCCGCTATGGTTTCGATGCGGTGCGCCTGCGGCCGCCGCTGCTGCGACCGGGCAAGATTCTGTGTGCTGGCGTCAACTACCTCGGCCACCTCCAGGAGAACCCGGCCGCCGTGCGGCCCGAGGAGCCGTTCATCTTTGCCAAGCTGCCCAGTGGCGTCATCGGGCCGGCCGACCCGATCGTCAAGCCGGCGCTCACCGCGCAACTCGACTACGAGGTCGAGCTGGCCGTCGTCATCGGTCGCGCCATGCGCCACGTGCCGGCCGAGCGCGCCCTTGACCACGTGGCCGGCTACACGATCATGAATGACGTCAGCGCCCGCGACGTGCAGTTCCGCAGCCATCAGATCACGCTCGGCAAGAACTTCGACTCCTTCGCGCCGCTGGGGCCATGCCTGGTGACGGCCGATGAGATCGGTGATCCTGGCCGGCTGCGCTTGCGCGCCTGGGTCAACGGCGAGCTACGTCAGGACGAGACGGCCGCCGACATGATCTTCACGGTGCCGGAGTTGCTGGCGCGATTGTCGGCGGTCATGACGCTCGAGCCAGGCGATGTCGTCAGTACCGGCACGCCGGCCGGCGTCGGCGTCTTTCGCGCGCCGCCGGTCTTCCTTCAGCCAGGTGACATCGTCCGGCTGGCGATCGACGGCATTGGCCAAATGGAAAACCGGGTCGTCGCGCCTGCCAGCTGAGTCAGTCCAGATAGGCAGTTCCCGCGGCTGCTCTGACGGGTCGAATCGCGACACTGTCTGGCTGGGAACGAGGTCGGCCACGGAGAAGCGAGGGCAGCCACGGAGGGGCCGCCCCGACCCGCGCTCCATGGTCTGGGATAGGTTGCGTCAGGGGGGACGATGCGCGTCTACCAGGAGATCGCCCGGCGCTCCTTTCAGATGCAGTTGGCCTATCGGACCGCCAACCTGGCCGGACTGACGACCAATTCGTTCTGGGGCGCCCTGCGCTCGTTTCTGTTCATCGGCCTGTATGGCGGCGCTGGCGCGCAAGCCGGCTGGACGATGCAGGACGCCGTGACCTACGTCTGGCTAACGCAGGCGATGATCATGCCAGTCTACTTCTGGGCCTGGTGGGAGATCGCGCTGACGATCCGCAGCGGCGACATCGTCACCGACCTGGCCAAGCCACTCGACTACTACGGGCTGTGGCTCAGCCGCGACGCCGGCCGCGCCGTCTACCATCTCATCTTCCGCTTCGCGCCAACGCTGCTCGTCGGCGTGCTGCTGTTCGCCGTGCCGTTGCCTGTGGACCCGGCGCGCTGGCTCGCTTTCGCCACCAGCCTGGCTCTGGCGATCTGGCTCAGCTTCGGGCTGCGGTTTCTGTACAACCTGGCCGCCTTCTGGTTGCTCGACTACCGCGGCGTCGGCGGTCTGATCGCCACCGTCGTCAGCTTCCTGTCGGGATTCCTGGTGCCTCTCAACTTCTTCCCCACCGGCGTGCAGGAGGTGGTTCGCTGGTTGCCATTCGCCGGCCTGGTCCAGGTGCCGGTCGAAGTGCTGCTCGGCCAGCGCGCCGGCGCCGACCTGGCGGCCGGGTTGCTCTTCCAGGCGACCTGGGCGCTCGTGTTCCTGGCGCTGGGCCGGCTGATGCTGGCAGCGGCGGAGCGCAAGGTCGTGGTGCAGGGTGGCTGAGCTGCATTGGTGGACCGCCTGGAGGCACGACCTGGCGCTCTACCGCCGGCTGGTTGGCGCGCTGGTGCGGGCGCAGATGCAGTACAAGGTGTCGTTCGCGCTGATGACACTGACCGGCCTGGTGGCGACCGGCAGTGAGTTGCTGGCGATCCTGATCCTGTTCGGGCAGTTCGGCACACTCGCCGGCTGGACGGCCGGCGAGGTGGCGCTGCTCTACGGCCTCACCTCAGTCGCGTTCGGCCTGCACGAAATGGTCGTCGCCGGCTTCGACATCTTTCCGAACACCATTCGGCGCGGTGAGTTCGACCGGGTGCTGGTGCGGCCGGTGAGCATCTTCGTCCAGGTGCTGTCGGCCGACTTCCAGTTGCGTCGCATTGGTCGCATCAGCCAGGGCGTGCTGGCGCTGGCGCTCGCCATTGCCTGGACGTCGATCGACTGGTCACCAGCCAAGATCACCTATCTGCCACTGGCGCTCGTCAGTGGCGCACTGATCTATGGCGCGCTGACGCTGCTGGGGGCAGTGCTGTGCTTCTGGACCATCCAGAGCATCGAGATCATCAATGTGCTGACGTACGGCGGCAGTGAGTTGTCGAGCTACCCGTTCGAAATCTATCCTGGCGGGCTGCAGCGCTTCTTCACATTCGTCATCCCACTGGCCTTCGTCTCGTACTATCCGGGGCTGTTCCTGCTGGACCGAACCGATCCGCTCGGCGCGCCCAGCTGGCTCGCCTTCGCCACGCCAGTCGCGGCTGTGGTGCTGGCGCTGGCCGCCTGGCTGGCCTGGCGCGTCGGCGTGCGTCACTATCAAAGCACAGGAACCTGATTTAACGGACGACGGTAGCGCCGGTTGCGTCCCACTTTGACATTGGTGGGCCGGCGGCCTATGATGAGTGCGCTTGCACCACGCGCGGCGGTCGCCTGCGGATCGCTGCTGGCTGGTGTGGCCAGCTCTTCAGTGGGCGCCGGGAGCGGCCGATGGGATTTCTGAGCAACGCCGTGGCGCAGATGATCGCCACGATGGAGCCGGCTGAGCGCCAGGAGGCCATCCTCAGCGTCACCGGTCAGGCACTGACGCTGATGGACTCGGCCGACCGACTGGCGCTGACGCGGCAGTTGCTGGTGGCACTCATCGATGGCCTGACGCCAGCGGAGCGGGCGCAGCTCCTGGCGGACCTGACGTCCGTGCTGACCCGTGGGAGATAGCCGCATGTCGATCCCTTGCGGAGTGGCTGCACTCGTCGCCGCCGCGGTGGTGGTCATCGTGGTGTGTCTGCTGGCGAGCGGGGGGCGGAGCGAGCGTCTGGCGGCACGGGTGCGGCGGCTGCGCGAGTCAGTCGAGGTCGCACGCCGCGATCTCCGCGGCTACGCCCAGGAGCAATGACATGGCGCCGCGACTCCCACGATGGCTCCAGTTGGGCGTGGTCGTGTTGCTGCTGGTTGGCTGCGGCGCGCCAGCGACCGTGGACCAGGCCATCACAGCACCGGCGGCCGAGACACCGCGCTCGGTCGCCACGACTGCGGCGCCAGCGCCGCACCCATCGTCACACACGACCGGGGCCGGTGTTGCCACGGTGATGCCGGACCAGACCGATGCCGGTGTGGGATCGACGCCGGTTCGTAGCGGCCGCCTGCGCGTCGAGCCGGGGACGACCGTCAACTTGGGCTGGGCGGCCGAAACGGTGACGCTCTCGCTTCTGGCGGATGGTGGCGATGTTGCCTGGACGGCCGTGCCCACGGCCGGGGCCGACTGGCTCGCCGTCGAGCGCGCGGCTGGCATGGCCCGCGTCGGCGTCGCCGACACCGTCGTGGTGCGCATTGATCGTGACCGCCTGCGCCGGCAGGCACGAGCCGACGCGACCGGGCAGTTCCAGGGCGGGCTGATGATACGCGCACCGGGCGGCGACGTGAGCGTCACCGTCCTGGGCCGTGAGGCGGGCCAGCCCCTGCGACAGTGTACGCCTGGCGGTACGCTGGTGCTCGAGCCGTCGCCAGGCCCGGCGGTGCTGACCGTGCGCGAGACCGCCGGCCGCTGCATCGACTGGTATCTTGTCGCCGCGCCGACCTGGCTGAGCCTGGAGGCCGAGCAGACGGACGTGCGGGGCGGCGGCCAGCATGTCCGCGCGCTGATCGTCGACGCCGAGCGCCGCCTGCGGCCATTCACCACGACCGCTGGCGCCACCAGTGCCGTTGGCCTGGTCGTGGACTGGCGGCGCGTGCCGGCCCGCGCCACAGGCGCGATCACCGTTATCGAAGCGTCACGGGACCTCCCGACCACGCTGACCGTCGTGGCCGACCCACTGGCGCGGACGGTGCAGATCGAGCCGCCGGCCGGCGTCCCCACGACTTCGTAGCGCGACGGCACGGCCCGCTACGCCAGCCCGCTGGCGATCCCGCATCGCGTGCCACGCCCAATCGTTCCACCAGCGAAGCCAGATTGCCGCCGGGAGAACCGCGTGGCAATATGGCGCGTACTACAAGGCGCGCTCGGTGGAGCGTTGGGTCTGGGCCGTGGGAGGCGGGAGATGCCGTACCGGTCGCGCTTCTCCAGTCGCTATGACCAGCGGCGGACGCGACGGGTGTTTCTGGGTTGGCTGGCCGGCGCGATCGCAGTCGCGGCCGGCGGCGTGGCCGCCTGGTGGGCCGGTGGATTCGGTCGCCTGCCGGGCCTGCCGTCGTCGGGT
The DNA here is from genome assembly GCA_020849725.1 of Chloroflexota bacterium. Next base: position 13,413 of record JADLAZ010000194.1, on the reverse strand, counting down.
AGCCTGGCGCTGCCACCGGCAGCGGGCGGCGCCACCGTCACGGCAGCGCCAGTCGCCGGCGTGCCCGCGGCCACGGCCGTCCCGGCGACGGCCACTCCGATCCCGCCGGAGACGGCCGTCGACGTGGGTCGTCGCTACCTGAACGCCTGGCAGGCGGGCGACTTTACCGCCATGTACGGCCTGCTGTCGCCGGCAGCGCAGGCGCGCATCGGACAGCAGGTGTTCGTCAATCGCTACGACGCCATCAAAGACGAAGCCGGTATCACCCGCGTGACCGCGACCGTCGCACCGGATCTACCGACCACCGCGCCCAGCGTGCCCTACGAGGTCAAGATTGAGACGCGCCTTGGTGTCGTCACCGAGCAGCAGACACTGCCGCTCTCGCAGGCCGAGGGCCGCTGGGGCGTGGATTGGCAGCCGTCACTGGTATTCAAGGACCTCAAGGGCGAGCGGCTGGTGCGCTTTCTGCCCGACACGCCCGTGCGCGGGCGTATCCTGGACCGCGCCGGGACAGTGCTGGCGCAGATGGGCGAGGCGCCCGTCGTCGGCATCATTCCGGCCGAGATCAAGGACGAGGCAGCGTTGCTGGCCGGGCTGAGCCAGGCGCTCGGCCTGGAGCAGGAGACGATCAAGAAGCGCTACGCCAGCGGCAAGCCGGACTGGTTCATGCCGATCAAACGCCTGCCGTGGACGACGACTGAGCCTGAGCTGGTGACGATCCAGCGCATCGCCGAAGGCGTGCAGGTGCGGATGATGCCCGAGCGCACCTATCCTCTCGGCCACCTGGCTGCCCACATTGTCGGCTACGCGACTGAGGTGCAGGCCGACGATCTCGCAAAGGGCCATCAGCCCGGCGACCGCGTCGGCCGCACCGGCGTCGAGGCCTCGGCCGACAAAGACCTGGCCGGCGAGCGTGGCGGCCGGCTGCTGATTGTCGAGAAAGATGGCACACCGACTGTCACGCTGGCCCAGAAGAAGGCCCGACCCGGGGCCGACATCACCCTGACGCTCGACCTCGCCGTGCAGCGCATCGCCGAAGAGGCACTGGGCGACAAGCGTGGCGCGGTCGTCGTGCTGGACCCGAAGGATGGGGCCGTCGTGGCGATGGCCAGCAAGCCGTCCTTTGACCCGAACGAGTTCATCCTCGGCTTCAGCGACGAGGCCTGGGCGAAGCTGAACGATGCCAAGCTGCGGCCGCTGACAAACCGGACGATCGACGGCCTGTATCCGCCCGGCTCGATCTTCAAGGTCGTCACCATGTCGGCCGGTATGGAGAAGTTGGGCATGCCGCCGGGCGAGATGTTTTCCTGCGCCGGCAGCTTCAAGCTGCCCAAGGCGCCCCAGGTGTGGGGCGACTGGAAGCCCGGCGGCCACGGGCGCGTCAACCTCGTCCAGGGCTTGACGACCTCGTGCGACATCGTCTTCTACACCATCGGGCAACGCCTGGATGCACTGCGCGACGACGGGTCGCCGCTGGCCGAGATGTCGCGCGCGTTCGGTCTGGGCAAGCCGACCGGCCTGACCGAGTTGCCCGATGTGGCCGGCAACGTGCCCGACCACGAGTGGAAGACCAAGACTTTCAATGATGTCTGGGCAACGGGCGACACGATCAACTTTGCGATCGGCCAGGGCTTCCTTCTGGTGACGCCGCTGCAGATGGCGGCTATCTATGTCGCCATCGCCAACGGCGGTACGCTGTGGGCGCCGTATCTCACCCAGCGCATGACGCTGCCCGGCGGGCCGGACATCCGCACGGCCGAGCCGATCGAGCGCGCCAAGCTGCCGGTGTCACCGAAGACAATTGCGGCGATCAAGGACGGCCTGAACGGCGTGCCGACTGCGCTGGGCGGCACCGGCTACCTGGCCTTCAAGGACTACAAGGGACCGCCGGCGGCCGGCAAGACCGGCACGGCTGAGACCGGCGTCAAGGGTGTCACGCACGCCTGGTTCGCCAGCTATTGCCCGCAAGTAGACCCGAAGCTGGTCGTCGTCTCGCTGGTCGAGGAGGGGCGCGATGCCGAGGGTGAAGGCTCACGCGTCGCCGCACCGATCGCTCGCGCGATTTTCGAGCAGGCGCTGATCGGCCTCGTACCGCCAGCGCCAACCCCGGCCACCAAACCGGCCGCGCCACCGGCCAAGCCAGCCGCCACCGCAGTCGCCCCGGCCGCCAAGCCGGCCGCCACCGCGCCGGCAAAACCGGCCGCCACGCCGGCGACGAAACCGGTCGCAACACCGACACGCCGGCCGTGAGCGGCGTCGCGGCGGCCCTGGCCGGCTACCCGTGCAGGAGCATGCGCCATGGCGCGACCGCGTCCAGCGGCCCAATCGCCACGCTGGTCCCCTGAGGAGCAACCGTTCCGCTGTGGGCAGTGCGGGTTGCTGGTCGAGCCGCTTCTGTCGGGCGGACGGCACCGCAATCATTGCCCGCGCTGTCTCACGTCGCGCCACGTCGACGCGCGCACGCCAGGTGACCGCCGCAGCGCCTGCGGCGGGCTGATGCCGGCGGTGGCACGGCTGACGCGGCGCACCGGCGAACATGTGATCGTCCATCACTGCGCGCGCTGCGGCGCCGAGCGGCGCAACCGGCTGGCGGCCGACGACAACCTGGGGTTGCTGCTGGCACTGCCGTCGCTGGAAACGGGTGCGGTCGCCGCGCTGCCGCCGGATGCTCCGTCCGGCACGGACCTTTGAGCCACCTGGTGACGCCAGGTAGAATGTCGGGGTCCAGTCCGGTCGCGTCGGCGTGACCGGGAACGGAGACGGGCATGCGACCGATCCAACGACGGTGGCTGGGGCTGCTCGTCGCGATGCTGGTCAGCGTCGGGTTCGCAGCCGGTGTGGTCGCCGATCGACTCTGGCTGGCGCCGGCGCCGCTGGTGTCGGCAGGCGGCGTTGCCACTGGTGCGACCGGCGATGCGGCCAGTGCCGCCGCGAATGAATTGGACGTCTTTAACGATGTCTGGAAGATGGTGCAGGACCAGTATTACTATCAGCCGATCGACCGCGCCCGCGTCGTGCAGGCGGCGATCAAGGGGCTGGTGGGCGCGTTGGAGGATGAGAACAGCCGCTACCTGACGCCTGACGAGAGTTCTGGCACGCGCTCGCAGATGCAGGGCTATTTCGAGGGCATCGGCGTCTGGCTGGACACCGACGACGGCCGACTGCGCATCATCGCGCCGATGGACAACTCGCCGGCCCAGCGCGCCGGCGTGCAGCCCAACGATGTGATCGTGATCATCGATGGGCGCGATGTCGTCGGCATGAAGGTCGATGACGCCCTCAAGCTCGTGCGTGGCAAGGCGGGCACCTCGGTTCGGCTCGGCCTGCGCCGGCTGGGCGGCGCGGAGGTTATCGAGATCGCGGTCGAGCGGGCGAAGATCGAGGTCGACGCTGTCACCTACCGGCGGCTGGACGACAATATCGGCTACGTGCGAGCGACGGTCTTTGGCGACAAGACGACCGACCAGCTGGATGCCGCGCTGAAGGACCTCCAGCGCCAGGGCGTGCGGGCGATCGTGCTCGACCTGCGCAACAACGGCGGTGGCTGGGTGTCGGCGGCCCGCGAGATGGTCGGGCGCTTCGTGCCCGACGGCACGGCGCTGGTCGAGGTCAGCCGCGCCGGTGAGCGGGTCGACCCGGTGCTGACCAGCGCCGACACGCAGATGTACACGACGCCGCTGGTGGTGCTGGTCAATGGCGGCTCGGCCAGTGCCAGCGAGATCGTGGCCGGCGCCCTGCAGGACCGCGGCCGAGCGACGCTGATCGGGGAGCGCACCTTCGGCAAAGGCTCGATCCAGCAGGTGCGCGAGTTCCGCGACTCGTCCAGTGTCCGGCTGACGACCGCTCAGTGGCTGACGCCGGCCAAGCGAGTGATTGAGAAGCGTGGCATCATGCCGGATGTGGTGATCGGGCCGGAGGGCGAGCCGGCGGATGACTTGCTGCGCGCGGCGCAGCGCCAGACGCGGCTGCCACGGGCGCTCGGCCCGGCCAACCCCGACGGCCGGCTCGGGCCGCCGGACTACCAGTTGGAGCGGGCGCGCCAGTTCATCCTGACCGGGAAGTGATGGGGGGCAGCGTCGCGTCGGTCATCAGCGCGCGCGCCGCTGGCCTGGCTGCCCGGCCGCTGGCTGGCTGGGTGCGCTGGCTGATCGCCGCGGCCGTGGTGGCAGGCGTCGCCGCGCTGGTGGTCGCGTTCGCCTATCAGGCGCGCCCGACGCTGCAGCTGGCGATCGGCGACGAGACCAGCGACAAGGGCGTCGTCCACGGCTTCTACGCCGACGAGCGGCGCGAGGGCGACGGACGGCGCTTTCGCTGGACGCGTGGCAGCGCCAGCATCGCCCTGCCGGCCTGGGGCGCCGGCCCGTATCGGCTGGCCGTGGAGATGGGGGCGCCGCTCAATCCCGAGCCGATCGCTACGATCGTCGTCAATGGGCAGCCAGTGCTGACCGCACGGCTGTCAGGCGACTTCCAGCGGTATGAGACCGCCATCCCAGCCGAGTTGGCCGCGGGCGGCGACCTCGTCATCGGCATCGATAGCCCGACCTTCTCGCCGCCCAACGACCGCCGCCGCCTCGGCGTCGTCGTCCACGCCGTCGAGCTGACACCGCTGGGCACGGCGCCGGTGCTGCCGCCGCCGGCGGCGCTGGCGACGGCCATAGGTTTGGCGCTGCTGGCGCTGGCGACGCTCGCCGTCGCTGGCTGGGCCGCTCGGCCGGCGATGGCCGGCGCGCTGGCGCTGGCGCTGGCGCTCGGCGCACTGCTGGCCGGCGCCCGGCTGCTGATCGTGCCGGTTCTCGGCGAATTGCTGGGTCTGGGGCTGCTGGCGCTCGGCGTGACGGTCGTGCTGCGGCTGGGCCTGGCCGCCGCCAACCGCTGGCTCGGCTGGCGCGTGCCGGCCAGCGAACGGCGCTGGCTGCTGACGATCGTCGCTGCGGCGCTCCTGGTCCGACTGGCGGCGACGCTGCACCCGCAGATGGACGTGATCGACATCGGCTTCCACGTCAACCGGTTCACCGACGTGGCCGAGCGGGGCCAGCTCTTTCTCAAGATTCGGTCGGCGGAGTGGGGTGGGCGCGAGACGGTCTACTCGCCGGCCGCCTACATCGCCATGCTGCCGCTGAGCTGGCTGATCGACGACACCCACCGAATGATCCGCTTCTTCACCGCGCTGCTCGAGACGAGCCGAGCGCTGCTGGTGTTCGCGCTGGCGCGCTGGGTGAGCGAGCGCGGCCGGGCGGCGTTGCTGGCGACGCTGCTGTTCGTCAGCCTGCCGCTGGCGGTGCTGCCATTCTCCTGGGGCATCACCAGCAACTTGTTCGGCGAGTGGTGGGCGACGGCACTGCTGTTGGCGCTGACGGCCGCCTGGAGCGACCTGCGCCGGCCGCGGGCGGTGGCGGCCTTGGCGGCCTTGGCGGCCTTGGCGGCCTTGGCGCTGTTGTCGCACCCCGGCGATCTGCTGCTCACCGGCGCCTTCCTGAGCCTGCTGACGGCCGGCCTGGCCGCCGTCTGGCTGTGGCGGCGCCATGCGCCAGACGCCAGCCACGGGCAGCGCGCCGCCGCGATCGCGCTGGTGACGCTCGTCGCCAGCGTGCTGGCCTTCGGCCTGTTCTACCGCGTCGACGCGCTGGCGATGCTGGCCCAGGGCGCGGCGACGCTGAGTGGGCGGCTCAGTGGCGAGCGTGCGACCGATGCGCCGCGCCGCTGGCGCGTCTCCGGCTCGGTCGACGACAAGAGCCTCGGCATGGGTGCGGCCTATGTCACGTCGCTGGCGGAGGTGCCGCTGGCGGGCGCACGCGGCTTCGCGCGCGAGGCGTGGGCCTACTACTGGGGCTGGCCGCTGCTGGCGGCCGCGGCCGGCTGGGTCGCGCTGGGCGGTAGCGAGCGCGGACGGGCCTTTCGGCACCTCTCGGCCGTCTGGGTAGCGACAGCGGCACTGTTTGCGCTGGTCGGGCTGCTGCTCAATCTCTACGTGCGCTACAGCCTGTTCCTGCTGCCGGTCGTCGCCACGCTGGCCGGCGTGGCGCTCGACCGGCTGGCAGCGCGGGGACGTTGGGGCGCCATGGTGACGGTACTCCTGGTAGCGGCGACGGTCGTGGCCGGACTGTGGCTCTGGCGCCAGCGCGTGGTCGTCTTCTTCCACTGACGACGCGGGTAAGTCGCGCCTCCCGGACGCCTCACCGTGACCGATCGGCCGCCGCTGGCGGCGCTGGTGGATCCGTGGTCCTGTGCCACGTCTGTGCCATGCCATCGCATCAACATCTGGTCGTGCCCGTGAGGCAAGATGCGCCAGATTCGAGGCATGACAAATGGCACGCAAATGTCACTCGCGGATACCACTAAAGTCGGCCATGATCCGGCGAGCACTAACAGAAACTCGCAGTATATTTGTCGCATCAGTTGGCGGCAGAACCGTGGCAGAGCGGCTCTCTGACACGGTTCTGATGGCACGAGCGCGCTGTGCCCGGATGTGGCATGGCAGAGGTCCATCGTTGGGGAGGGAGACCATGATGAGGCCCATGGGTTTCCAGAAAGTGACTCTGGTCCGGCGCACATTCCGGCCACCGGCGCGGCGGCGGTGGCTGCCGTTGATCGTTGGTCTGGCGCTGGCGCTGACGATCGGGCCTGTGCTGGCCGACACGGTCAGCATCAACTTCGAGACGTTCACGCCCGGCAACGTCAATGGTCAGGATGGCTGGGGCTTTACTGGCCCCTATGATGTGGCGGTCACCGACAACGTTGCCGACGGCTACACCGGTCCGACCTATGCCGGCTTCGGCAACCGGAGCCTGCGAATCTCCAATGCATCCACCAGTGGCTCCTTCGGCGATTGGGCGTTCTCGAAGTCGCTCACCGACGAGGCCGGCGAACCGGCGGCCGCCAATGGCGGCATGTCCGGCGGCACGCGCCAGCCCTATTTCTCGGCGGCGTTCGACATCGCCTCAACGGTGCCGGGCGCCGAGCAACCCGGGCTGCAGTTCTCGCTCGCGCCAGACCGCGGCGATGGCGCGCGCATGAGCTTCCTGCGCGTCAATGATACGCCGACTGGACTGCAAGTCGTGTTCAGCGAGTATCAGACGGCCGGCGGGCCGGGCTGTACCGGTTCGTTCCCATTGACGATGGTCGCGACCGGCTTGTCGCGCACCGTCCCGCACCGCCTGCAACTGACGATGCAGTTTGTGCCCGGGTCGGACAACGACATCGTCAATGTCTACGTCGACGGCGTCCTGAAGCACACTGCCGGCAGTTGGGAGGACTACTTCGTCGAGTGCGAAGGCAACCCGACGCGGACAGTCGACTCGCTAATCTTCCAGGCTCGCTCTGGTTCGGGCACGGCGCCGGCGACACTCGGCAAGGGCTTCCTGATCGACAACATCGTGCTGCTCTCCGGCCCGGTGCCGCCGCAGTGCACGATCACCTGCTACGCCGACGTCAACGCCGGCAACGACGCCAACGACGGCATCACCCCGGGCACGGCCAAGAAGACGATTCAGGCGGCCGTCAACCAGGTGTCGGTTGGCGGGACGGTCATTGCCGCGGTCGGGTCGTACCCCGAGAATGTGACCATCAACAAGCGTCTGACGCTGGACGGCGCGGGCAGTGGGCCAGCGGATACGGTCGTCAGCGGTAGCATCGCGCTTACCAGCGGTGGCGCCAGCGCGGTGAACCGCCTCACCGTCAAGGACTTGCGCGTCACCGGCTCGGCCGGCGACGGCATCAGCCTCCAGAGTGCGGTCAACTTCACGACGCTCGACAACGTCGCCGCCGTCAGCAACGCTGGCGCCGGCATCGGCATCGCCGCCGGCGCCAGCGTGCTCGACCTGAAGGTGGATGACGTCCGGCTGGAGGCCAACGCCAACACCGGGTTCAACATCGCCTCGACCGTGACATCGGCTAACACGATCGAGATCAAGAACGGCGTCATCTTCAATAATGGCCTCAACGGCTTCATGAGCGGCGGCAACGGCTCGCCCAACGTCAACAACGTCACCATCGACGGCACCGCCTTCACCGGCAACGGCGCCACGCCCGGCGTTGGCGGCGAGGGCGACATCAGTCTCTTCGGCTTCAACGGCAACGCCACTATCAAGAATGTCGCCATCAACGCCGACTCGCGCATCGCGCTGCAGATTCGAGGCAAGGGCATCGGCAGCCTGGCGTTCCTCGGCCCGGTTGCGCCGTCTGGCACGATCCAGATCGACAATGTGACCATCCAGGGGACGACCTCGTTCTCGGCTTTCTCGCTGCAGCACTACACCGACGTGTCAGGCATCTCGCTCAGCAACGTGACGCTGAGCACGACCAGTCCCTTTGGCCTGTACCTAGAGACGCTCGGCACGACGCTTGACCTGAACGACACCCAGTTCAACGGCACGCATGGCGCCCAGCGCACGATCGCCAACGTCTCGCTCGGTGCGGTCGACGCCACCGGCACAAGTTTCGCCGGCGTGCCGGCACTGACGGCGACGCTCGCCCAGCTGTACGCCATTGAGGACAAGATCGGTCACTCGATCGACTTCGCGCCGGGCGGCTTCGTCACGGTGCGGGCCAACAACGCTTACGTCACACCAAACAGCTTCATTGCGCCGCTGACGACCGCGCCGAGCGTCCAGCGCGGCGTCGACGCCGCCGGCGCCGGCGACACCGTCAACGTCCAGGCCGGCACCTACACCGAGCAGGTCGTGATCACCAAGGACCTGACCGTCGTCGGCACTGACGGCGCGCTGCTGACGAATATCGTTGCGCCAGCCACCATCCCCGTCGCTGCCAACCCGGCCTCGGCCATCGTGCGCATCGACGGTGCGGGCGTCGGCGTGGACCTGTCCGGCTTCACTGTGAAGGGGCCGGGGCCAGGTAGTTGTGGCTCGATCGGCGCCGGCATCTTCGTCTCCGGCGGCGCCAACGGCGTCATCCACGACAACCGGGTGCTGGACATTCGCGATCACGAGCCAGTGCCACCACCTAACCTGTCCGGGTGCCAGAACGGCGTCGGCATCCTCGTCGGCCGGTCGGCGTTCGCCACCACCGGCACGGCCACGATCACCGACAACCACATCGAGGGCTATCAGAAGAACGGCATCGTCGTCAGCAATACCGGCTCGTCGGCGACGATCAAGGACAACACGGTCAAGGGCTTCGGCGCCCAGACCCAGATCGCTCAGAATGGCGTCCAGATCAGCTCCGGTGCGACCGGGTCGATCGAGAACAACACCATCCAGGATCACCTCTGCAATGCTCCAAGCTGCGGTCCGAACCCCGTCACGGACACGCAGTCGGCCGGTGTGATCCTGTACGACCATGGCGCCGGCGTCCTGGTCAAGGGCAACACCATCACCAACAACGACATGGGCCTCTACACCTACATGCTCGTGCCCGGCGTCACCACGGTCGATAGCAACCAGATCACTGCCAACCGCTACTCCGGCGTCTTCGCCGATCAGGGCATAGTCAACGTGTTCAGCAACAACATCCAGGGTCCGGGCGACATCGGCGTCGTCATCGTTGCCTTCGGCGGCGTGGCCCGCAACTCGACGGCAGTGGTGTTATTCAACTTCATCAACAACGTCGGCGACGGCATCAAGCTGATCGACGACGACACCAGTGACGCCTTCATCCCGACCGTGACCGCCAACCTCAACCACCTGGCGTCGAACACGACCGGCATCAACAACACCACCAGCGGCGGCATCAACGGCGAGAGCAACTGGTGGGGCAGCGCCACCGGGCCGGGGCCGGTCGGACCAGGGACCGGTGTGCCGGTCTCGACCAACGTCGACTTCCAGCCGTGGCTCTGTGACGGGACCGATACCCAGCCGTCAGTGACCGGCTTCCAGCCGAACCTGACACTCTGCCCGCCCCCCACGGTTGCCGGTGTCAAGTTCAACGATCCCAACCGCAGCCTGCTGCAGGAGCCGGGCGATGTCGGCATTGCCGGGGTGACGATCTTCGTCGACACCAACGGCAACGGCCTCCTCGACGGTGGCGAGCTGTCGACGGTTACGGATGGCGCAGGCGCCTACGCGCTGGCGGCGCCGCCAGGCGCCCAGCGCATCTGTGAGGTGCTGCCGAGCGGGCGGGTGCACACGACACCGCGCTGCCAGACCGTGACGAGCGTGCTCAATCAAACGGCCATTGCGAATTTCGGGAATATGCCGGTTCTTGGCTGGTGCCCCAATGGGATGGTCACGAATAGCATCGTCGGCATCGCGCTGACAAGCAACCTGTCCTCCTTCTATCGGCCGGTGCATCTGACGCGCGCCGGCACCGGTGGCCCGTGGCCGGGCACGCGCGTGCTCGTCCAGGGTGGTAACGCCGGCAATCCAGTTACCTATGTGTGGCGGAGTGAGCTCGTGGCCAACGCGCTGCTGTTGAGCAACTTCAACGCGGTGGCCAATCCGAAGCTGGTGCTGAAGTACAACTACCAGCAGACGCGCCAGCAGGTGGACGGGCTGCCACTCACCAGCAACACGTCCATCTTTGCCACTGGCTCGGTTGTGTCGAGCCAGGGCGCCTGGGCGCGCTACATCGGCCGAGGCAGCGCCTTGCCGGCCATCGCGCCGACGGACTTCGCCGTCTTCGACAAGAACGGCGAGTTGCACATCTACAATCCGCCGGTCCTCGGTGGCGGCTACGAAGATGTGTGGGTGATCACCAAGCCCCTGGCCAATGGCAGCGGCTTCATCACTACCAAGGGTGAGGTCGCCGGCAAGATCGTCAACAACCGGCTGGTGTCGGTCTCCGGCACCTGTGGCGATAAGGCTGAGAGCGCGATCGTGACCTCGGGAGAGACCGGTGTGATCGACACGCCGCTGCCGGGCACCGGCCCGGCCGTGCCGATCAACGACGTGCCGCCCGACCCGATCGACGTGATCAATCGACCCAATCCATTCTAGTGGTCCGTCAGACGTGAATTGCATTGGTCGGGGCACCCACCAGGGGTGCCCCGACACGGAGGCGATGCGGTCCATCGTCGGCAATTGCGGCCTGACACTCCACTAGGTTCGCTGGCGACCGACGTGCCCGATGCCGGTCGCTCACTTGCTGTCGCGCTCAGAGCGAAACTCGACAACGCCGGCCAGCCGCGGCCGGCGTTGCCGTTGGTGTCATGGGGCACCACGGCGCAATCCTGCCACGGCTGAGACTGATGCGCATAAAGCGCTGTATAGCCGAACATTCGAGTTGCAATTGGCTGACAGTGACTAGTTGGCACGTCGGTAGCGTCCATGTGGGATGAGCGCACTGTACGTACATAGTCGCACTGTTGACCGATGGCGCGGATTGGTCTACTATGCTCCTGTCACCCCGAGGGTCGAGCCCCGGCGGTGGAGGAAGACAAAACCCGTGGCACTCGCCGCAAGGTGAGAGCTGATCGAAGCCGCAAGGCCGAGGTTGCTGACACGACGAGGCGCACAAATATCACCGCCGCAAGGTGGTGAAGACAGCGTCAACGGGTGGAGGCGCGCTACCGCCGCAAGGTGGGGCGAGGGACTGTCGGATACCAGCGTCGAAGCAGACACTCGGGGTGGCGTCTTTGTGTCTCCCGCGGGTGCTGGCCCGTTCGCCGCGCGCCAGGTATGCTCCTTCGATCGGGACGGTGGCCACTGGTGGCCGACCGAAGCCTGAGGCGAGGGAGGTGCGCGGTGCAGCCGGCCGAAGCGTTTGAACCGACGGCGATCGATGCCGAGCGCGCGCGCCGGACGCTCACGGTGACCTGGGCCGACGGCGCGACCAGCGCCATCAGCTTCGAGGCGCTGCGCTGGGCCTGCCCGTGCGCCATCTGCCAGGGCGAAGGTGGCCAGCCGGGCGTGCTGCGACACACGACGGCGCTGACGCCCGAGCAGACCGACATGGTCGACTTGCGCCCCGTTGGGCTGTATGCCGTGTCGCCGCTGTGGGCCGATGGGCACGACACCGGCCTCTATCCCTACCGCCTGCTGCGCGAGCTGGGCCAGGTTGCCCGCCGCGCTGGCTGACGGCTGTCTCGGGTTCGGCAATCGTTCGAGTGCACGCGTGCCCGTATAATCCTGTCCACGAGACCGCTGCCGCCGCATCGGCGGTGAGCGGCGCTGGTGGATAGAGGAGTGGGCATGACGGCGAACGCGAGCGCGGCAGAGGTGTTCCCTACACACCGGCTGGCCAACGGGTTGCAGATCGTGATGCAGCCGATGGCGGGCGTGCAGTCGGCGGCGCTGGGGTTGATGGTGATCGCCGGCGCACGCGACGAGGCCGCCGCTGACAGCGGCATCGCGCACTTCGTCGAGTCGATCGCCCTGCAGGGCACCCAGCACCGCGACGCGCGGGCACTGACCGAAGCGTTCGAGGCGATCGGCGCGCGCCACGGCGCCAGCGCTGGCACGGAGTACAGTTGGTACAGCGCGCAGGTGCTGGGGCGCCACGTGCCGGCGGCGCTGGAGTTGCTGGCGGACGTCGTGCGCTGGCCCGGCTTTCCCGCCGACGAGGCGCCGAAGGTGCAGAGCCGGCTGCTTCAGGAGATCGCCCAGATGGAAGACCAGCCGATGGCGCTGGTGGGCGAATTGATGGCGCGCACCTATTTCGGCGATCACCCGCTCGGCAACAGCGTCCACGGCAGTCGCGAGACGATCCAGGCGATCGACGTGCCGGCGCTGCAGCGCTTCTGGGACCAGACCTACGCGCCCAACCGGACGATCCTGGCCGTGGCGGGCAATTTCGACGTCGCGGCGGTCGTCGCTCAGGCCGACGATCTGTTCGGGGACTGGCCGGCCGGCGTGGCCGAGGCGTCGCCGCCGGCCTTCACGCCCACGCGGCGACGGGCGACCCTGCAGCGTGAAAGCAACCAGCAGCACCTGGCGCTGGCCTGGCCGGCGATCACACCAACTGACCCGGACTACTACACCGGGCTGGTGCTGGTCGACATCCTTGGCGGCGGCATGAACTCGCGCCTGTTCGACGAGGTGCGCGAGCAGCGCGGGCTGGCCTACGGCATCGGCGCCGGCCTCAGCGGCCTGAAGGCCCACGGGCTGATGCGGATCTACTGTGGCACGACGCCGGAGAAGGCGCACGAGTCCGTCACCGTCATCGTCGAGCAGTTGCTCCGGCTTGTCGACGGTGGCGTGACCGGTGACGAGCTGCGCCTGGCGCAGACGAGTCTGAAGAGCAGCATCGTCATGCGCAATGAGAGCAGTGGCGCCCGCCGATCAGTAATCGGCACGCAATGGTGGTTGCGCGGCGCCGTGCGCACGCTGGATGAGACGCGCCAGGAGATCGAAGCCGTCACCGTCGAGCGGGTCAACGCGCTGGCGCGGCGGCTAGCGCCGCCCGCCAACCTGACGCTGGTCACGATCGGGCCACGCACGGCCGAGGAGTTGATGGACCATGTCGTCTAGCGGGAATGGCGCCGGGGCGCATTTCTACACGCACCGGCAGGCCAATGGCCTG
>JADLAZ010000193.1 GCA_020849725.1 Chloroflexota bacterium | reverse complement strand
GCCAGCGGCCGCACCAGCGCCATGAAGTCGGGCAGCTCGCGCAGCAGCTGCGCCTTGCGGCGGCGAGCGCGCCAGCCGAGGTACTCGGTGGGGAAGACATACGCGCCGTAGGCGAGGATCAGGCCGACGATCAGCGCTCCACCGAACAGGGGTGTCAGCGCCGCGGCCACGATGAGCACCCCGACTGCGGCGACCAGCTTGGCGGCGTACACCTCAGCCGGCGACAGGACGGCGGGATCCAGCCCGGCGCGCACGATGAGCCGCTCGTCGACCTGGCGCGCCATGCCGGGCAGGCGCTCGCCGATGCGCGTCGCCAGCGGTGCCAGCAGCCGCTCCCAGAGCGGCCGCTCGGCGCTCACCAGGCGCTGGTACGAGTGCCGCGGCAGGGCGGCCGCGCGCACCACCTCCGCGCGCCGCGGCACGGCCAGCGCCGACGCGAACAGTGCCATGAGCAGGCTGAAGACGGCGACGCCGGTGGCCAGGGCTCCGAGCAGCTCCATGGCTATGCCTCCAACCGCGCGACGCGCAGCGACAGCCAGATGCCGGTCACCTCGAGCAGCGCGGCACCCGGCAGCAGCACGAAGCGCCCGAGCGCGGTGTCCGTGACTGGCGCCACCAGCTCGGGGTTGACGAGCAGCAAGTACACGAACAGCAGGGGGATGACGACCGCCAGCACCAGTGCCTGGATACGCAGCCCGCGACTCTCGGCCGCGGCTTGGCGCGCGATCGACTGGTTGCTGCGCGTCGCCTCGCCCAGCTCGGCCAGCACCTCGGACGCCGCCGCCGCCGGTTGTCCCGTGGCGGTCAGCACGTACAGCGCGTCGTACAGCAGCGCCAGGTTGCGACCCGCCTGGCGACGGCGGATGACGGCCAGCGCGTCCTTGGGCGGCTCGTTGGCGTAGTAGCGCGACAGCAGTTCCTCGAAGTCGGCGCGCACCCAGCGGTGGCGAGCACCGTCGGCGGCCGCGGCGAACAGCTCCGGATAGGTCCCGCCGGCGCCGGCGCGGTAGACCATGGCACGCAAGACGCGCGGCGCGTCGTCATCGGCAGCACGGGCTTCGTTACCGACCAGCCAGCGCACGTACCAGCGCGGCACAAGGAGTCCGATGCCGGCACCGATGAGGCCCATCACCGGCGATAGCAGCAGGCCAAGGAGCCCGAGGATCATGGGCGCGGCGACGGTGAGCAACAGGTAGCTGCGCGGGGAGACCTCCAGCCGGGCCTGGGCCAGCAGGTCGGCCGCGGCTGCCATGCGGCGCCGGCGCCAGCTGCGCAGTCGATCGCGCACACCGAGCGTCGGGCGCTGCCGTTCGGGCAACAGCGCCATGAGCCCGGCGAAGACGGCAATGCCGGTGGCGAAGGCGCCGATCAGCTCCATCGGCCAGCCTCCAGTTGCATCCGCGCCCGCAGGCGCTCCGGCGGCCGCCAGCCGGCGTCCTGTGCCCAGCGCAGATGCTCCGAAGGATCGAGCTCGGCGCGGAACACGTCGACCAGGCGATAGTCGCCGTGGTCATCGAGCCCATCCAGCGCCGCGATCTGATGCACGATGCGCTGACCAGAGGCCAGGCGGCGCAGCACGACGACCTGGTCGAAGACGCGCGCGATGTAGGCGCGTAGATCGGGACCAGACAGGTCGCGCATCGACTGCCGCGCCAGCAATTCGAGGCGGAACAGGGCGTCCTCCGCGCTCGAGGCGTGGATGGTGGTGGCCGAGCCGTCGTGCCCGGTGTGCAACGCTTGGAGGGTGTAGAAGGCTTCTTTGGGCAGCCGGATCTCGCCCACGATCAGGCGGTCGGGCCGCATGCGCAGCGCGTTGGCCACCAGGTCGCCGACATCGAGCAGTCGCGAGTCCGCTTCCGCGCGACCCAGGTCGGTGGGATGCAGCGTCTCGAGGTTGAAGCGGTTGGCGTTCTCGAGCGCTAGTTCGGCAGTGTCCTCCACCACGCCGACCCGCTCGTGAGGCCCAAAGGCATCGGTCAGGCTGCGCAGCAGGGTCGTCTTGCCGGCGCCGGTCTCACCGGCCACCAAGAAGTTGGCCCGGGCGCGGACCATGCCGATCAGGAAGTCGGCAGCCTCGGCGCTCATGCCGCCGGACTGCACCCAGCTGCGCCCATGCGGGCCGCCTGCCACGAGGTCCAGCCTGAGGCGGTTGAACTTGCGGATCGACAGATACGGCCCACCCACCGGTGGGATAACTGCGTTGACCCGGCTGCCGTCCGGCATGCGAGCATCGACCACCGGGTGTGCCACCGACAGCTCGCGCCCGGCAAGCGCCGCGATGCGCTCGGCCAGCTCGACCAGCTCGCGCGCGTCGGCCAACCGCACTTCGGTCGGCTGCAGGCGGCCCGCCCGCTCCACGAAGACGCTGTTCGGCGCGTTGACCAGGATGTCCGCTACTTCGGGATCGTCGACCAACGGCTGCAACGGTCCCAGGCCGCAGATGGCTGCTTCGATCTCGGCGATGAAGCCTGGGTGGATCCCCAGATCGAGATCCGGCTCGGCGCAGATGGCTGCCAGCGTGGAGCGCACCAGCGCCTCGTTCTCCGGCGTGCGGGCAAACGGGTTGAGGGCCTCGGGCGTCAAGCGCTCGACGAGCATGCGACGCACCTTGCCCAGGGTTGCCTTGCTGACGGCTGCGCCGGGCGGCCTCATCGACCGGCCCTCCCCGCCAGGTTGCGAGCGCGCCGCAGGATGTTGGCGAGAGGATGCCTGCCGTTTGCACGGCTGCCGAGTGAGTCGAGCGGCCAAATGGTTCGGGCCACCGGCAGCAGGGCAGCGGCTAATTGCGCATCCAGGCGCCAGGCGGGCTCTTGCCGGTTCGCAGCCGCCACGAACAGCGGACTGGCCGGGATCGCGGCCACCAGTGGGACGTCGGCGTCGTGCGCGAAGCGCCGCAGTTCCGTGTCGTCGTCGCACTGGTTGGCGACGATCACCAGCTTGCGGGCGAACCCAATGTTGCGCAGGTGATTGGCGACGCGCAGCACGTCGGGCAGCGACTCAAGGGTTGGACGCACGACGCCGACCACGACGGCAGCCTCCTTGAGCAGGACGCGGTGGCCGTCCTCCAGCACCGAGCCCAGGTCGGCCACCACCAATTGGTATCCGGCGACGCGAGCTGCCTCGAGCAGACCGTTCGCCTCTGGCGCCCGGAACTCGTCCGCGCCATCCTCGGCAGTGGCGCGCTCGATACCGGTCAGCTGTGGATGAGGCGGCAGTGTGATGAGGTCGACGCCGTGCCGGCTCCGCACGCGCGCATCAAGGGCGGCATCGGGTTCGGTCCAATCGCGATAGGTCCAGGCCTTCGACAGATCGTCGGCGTCGATGCCAAGCCGCAGGCCGACCGCGGCCGACATGCGCGCCGCGTCGATCAGCAGCGCGCGCACCGGCAAGGTCGCGCCGTCCGCAGTTCGATACCGAGCTCGGCTGGCGATGTAGGTGGCCGCTTCAACCGCCAGCGTCGTTTTGCCCACCCCTCCCACGAAGGACAGGAAGCAGACCAGCCGAGGGCCGGGAAGCACAAACGGAACCGAGGGAGGTCGCGCAGGTTCCTCCCGTGGCTGGTCATCGTCCGGGACGGGCCCGGACTCCCCCGGCTCTATGAGCCGCAGCCGGACCGGCGTGCCGTCCATCGGGCGAGACTCCTCGGGCATTGAGGATCGGTGCGCCGCGGGCGGCGGCGCGGACGGCGCGGCGAGCATCCTCGTCGCGGCCGAGGCATTATCCGCCCCAGACTCAACTGGACCCACCTCGGCGGACTCGATTGTGGTGCCGTGGCGCACCGCGGCCTCCTCGCCAGCGAGATCGTCGCCATGGTCTACCACCCCACCGCTTACCAGCTGCTTACCGGCTTCGGGGGCCGCGGTGCGAATCACCTCAGCGTGCCAAATCTTCGACGAGCGCCAGTAGCGCGAGGTCCGCAGCAGCCAGCGATAGGCCGGCTCGCCGTGAATCGATAGCACCGCCGCCAGTGCCACCGGGCCAGGCACGAGCAGCATGAGGAGGATTTTGAGCGGCGGCCACAGCGGCGCGAGGTTGAGCGCGGCGGCGAGCAGCACGGCTCCGGTCACGATGGCCAACTGCGGGGCGGTGAGGCCGAGGGCGATGCGCTCCTCGGCCATCGCGTTCTCGGGCACCTCGACCAGACCGTCGCGCATCACTGTTCGACCCGCATCGGCCCTGGCGCGTTGAGCACCAGGCTGACCAGAATCGGGGGCAGCACGAGCATCAGCGCCGCCGCACCGAGGGCCAGCCCGATCAGGGCGTTGGTGTCGTCGACCGTCAACGGCACCGACGCCGCGCCGAGGTGGGCCGGCACCTGCAGGCTAAACAGGATGAACACGATCGCCCAGGCGAAGCGCACGGCCAGGACCGCGGCCAGCAGCTTGAGCCACAGGTTGGTGACCCGCTGGGTGGCAGGCAGCGAGTAGGCGGCCAGGCAGATCGGGCCCAGCAGCACCAGAAGGCGCTCGACCGCGCCGAGCACCGCATTCATCATCTGCAGGAAGGTCATCAGCACCCCGGCCAGCAATCCGGAGCTGAGCCAGGCGCCCGAGTTCCAATTGGCGGGACCCTCGCCGATGCGTGGATCGAAGCCGCCGCGCTGCAGGACCATGAACACCCCGCCGCCTGCCGGCCACTCCTCCGCACCGCCCACCGCTTCGGGGCGCAGCGAGACCCCGACCATGGCCAGATCGGTGGCGATCACGAACTGCGCAAGGACGCTGACGAGGAAGATGCCGCAAATCGATAGGACTGCCCCGACCACGAAGCGCGGAGTCACCGCACGGACGGCGTAGGCCGACTCGCCGCTGGTGCGCGCCACCATGATCAGGTAGCCCAGGACCAATCCGCCGAGGGTCAGCAGCGGGATGGTGATGACCAG
>JADLAZ010000192.1 GCA_020849725.1 Chloroflexota bacterium | reverse complement strand
CGGCGGTGACGCCGCGAGCGCACAGGAGGGGTCGCCCTGACCGTCACACCGCCACCGGCGCCGCGGCTGTCGGTCGTCATGCCGGCGTACAATGAGGAGCGCCGCCTGCCGGCGACGCTGCCGCGGGCGCTGGCGTATCTGACCGCGGCGCCGCTCACCTGGGAGTTGCTGCTGGTCGACGATGGCAGTGCCGATGGGACGCTGGCCATCATGCGTGCGGCCGCGGCCGACTGTCCGGCAGTGCGAGTGCTGGCCGAGCCGCATCGCGGCAAGGCGGCGGCAGTGCGGGCCGGCGTGCTGGCGGCACGCGGCGATGCGGTCCTGTTCACCGACGCCGACCTGTCAACGCCGCTGGCGACGGTCGAGGCGATGCTGCCGCTGCTCAAGAGTGCGGGAGGCGCGGCCGATGGCGTCATCGGCTCGCGCGAGGGGTTAGGTGCGCGCCGGCATGACGAGCCGCTCTACCGCCACGTCATGGGCCGGGTGTTCAATCTGCTGGTGCGCTGGCTGGCCGTGCCCGGCATCCACGACACGCAGTGCGGCTTCAAGCTGTTCACCCGCGGCGCCGGTCAGGATCTGTTCCACCGCCTGCGCCTCTACGGTGACGACGCGCCACGGGTGCGCGGCCCGCTGGTGACCGGCTTCGACGTGGAGTTGCTGTTTCTGGCTCGCAAGCGCGGCTACGCGATCGTCGAGCAGCCGGTGGCCTGGCAGCATGTGCCCGGCAGCAAGGTCGACCCGCTGCGCGACGCCTACCGGATGGCGCGGGACGTGCTGCGGGTGCGCCTGAATGACCTGCGCGGAGTCTACGACCGGTGACTCGTCGCGATGCCGCGGTCCCAAAGATCGCCGCGCGGCCGGTATACTCAGCGATGCCCGATGGCCGGTTGACGGCCCGCGCGTGAGAGTAAACAGATGAGCGAGCGAATCTTCATCGGCGTGGCCTGGCCCTACGCTAACGGCCCGCTGCACATCGGCCACGTCGCCGGCGCCTACCTGCCGCCAGACATCTTTGCCCGCTACCACCGGATGCGTGGCAACCAGGTGCTGATGGTATCGGGCAGCGACGAGCACGGCACGCCCAACACCGTCTCCGCCGAAAGGGCCGGCGTGCCGACGCGCGATTACGTGCGCCGCCAGCATGCCGGCATCGCTGAGTCGCTGATGCAGTTGGGCATCAGCTTCGACCTCTTCACCGAGACGCACACCGATAACCACATCGCCGCGACCCAGTGGTTCTTCCAGACACTGCAGGCGGCCGGCCTGATCTCGCGCGCGCGCACGCAGGCCTTCTACGACGAGCAGGCGCGCCGCTTCCTGCCCGATCGGTACATCGAGGGTGGTTGTCCATACTGCGGCAACCCACGCGCTCGCGGCGATCAGTGCGACAACTGTGGGCGGACGCTCGACCCGGTGGACCTGATCGACCCGCGTAGCAAGCTGACCGGCAGCACGCCCGTCATCCGCGACACCGAGCACTACTTCCTGGAATTGCCGCAACTGGAGCAGCGCCTGATGACCTATGTCGAGGCGCAAGACCATTGGCGGCCGAACGTGCGGAGCTTTGTCGTCAACTGGCTGCGCGAGGGCCTCAAGGCGCGGGCGATCACGCGGGATATCGACTGGGGCGTCCCGGTGCCGGTCGACGACCCGATCTTCGCCGACAAGCGCATCTACGTCTGGTTCGACGCCGTCATCGGCTACTACTCGGCGGCGCTGGAATGGGCGGCACGGCAGGGCACGCCGGACGCCTGGCGCGACTGGTGGCAGGACCCGGCGGCGCGCGGCTACTACTTCATCGGCAAGGACAACATCCCGTTTCACACGATCATCTGGCCGAGCATGCTGCTGGGGGTCGGCGGCCTGAACCTGCCCTACGACGTGCCGGCCAACGAGTTCCTCAACCTCGAGGGTCGGAAGATGTCGACCAGCCAGGACTTCGCCGTCTGGCTGCCGTACTACCTGGAGCGCTACGACCCGGATGCGCTGCGCTACTTCCTGACGATTAACGCACCGGAGACGCGCGACGCCGACTTCTCCTGGCGCGCCTTCTACGCGCGCAACAACGACGAGCTGGTCGCCACCTACGGCAATGCCGTCAACCGGGTGCTGACGTTCGTCGCGCGCCACTTCGCCGGCCAGGTTCCCGAGCCGGGTCCGCTCACTGACGCCGACCACGCGCTGCTCGACACGGCCCACGGCGCGTTCGCCCGCGTCGGCGATCTGATCGAGGCCTGCCGCTTCAAGGACGCGCTGCGTGAGGTCATGGCGGTGGCGCAGGCGCTGAATCGCTACATCGACGCCGCCGCGCCGTGGGTGACGATCAAGGCCGACCGGACAGCGGCGGCGACGGCGCTGTTTACGAGCCTGCAGACGATCGGCTGCCTGGCGGCGCTCACGGCGCCCTTCCTGCCCGACTCCGCCCAGCGGCTGTGGACAATGCTCGGGTTGCCTGGGGTGGTGTCGGCCAATCCGCAATTGCTTCAGCCGAGCGGCGAGCCGGATATGGGCCTGAATCGCACCGTCGTCGTCCTGGCGAGCGAGCCGAGTGCGGCCTGGGCGCCGCCGCGCGTGGCGCCAGGCCACCAGCTCGGCCGCCCGGCGCCGCTGATCCGCAAGCTCGAGGAAGACGGCTGGGAGGCCGAGACGGCGCGCCTGCTGGCCAACCTGGAGCGCTGACCGGGCCGGTTGCCGTTACGTCAGCCGCTTGATCTCGTAGACGGTGACGCCGCGATCGCGGAAGACCGGCGTCAGGAGCGTCTCTTCCAGACGCCGCAGCAATGCCAGTTGGCGAGCGTACTCGTCCGCCGGCAGATAGGCGGTCACGAATTCCAGGTCGCGCGGGCTGACCAGCACGTGGGTGAAGCCGCCGGCGGTCAACCAGGCCTGCCAGGCCAGCGGGGTATCGCCAGCGGCGGCCAGCTCGGGCAGGGCATCGCGGAAGACATCCGAGCGCGCCGGGTGGTCGTGGTAGTAGAGGCGACCATCGCCGATGAGCAGCACGCGACTGCCGGCCGGCGCGTGTTGATTGAGATAGACGGCGGCCGAGTAAGTGGCGACGAGCCGGCTGACAAAGGCTGGCCGCGTCTCCAGTCCGAGCAGCGGTCGCCAGGGCTGGACATGCGCCGCGAACACGAGCAGGGGCGCCAGGCCGAGCGCCAGCGCCAGCACCGGCAGCGCCGCCAGCACCCGCGCCGTGCGCCGCCCTTGCAGCCGGCGCGGTGGGTCGGCCAGCACCAGCCCCACGAGTACCGAGGCGACGACGAAGGCGGGGAAGAGGAAACGGACCTCGGTCATGCCACGCGACCAGAGCAAGAACTGCGCGGCGAGGTAGGCCAGCAGCGTCACCCGCTCCGGCCGGCGCGGCGCCAGCAGCGCCAGCGGCGCCAGCAGCATCAGGATCGACGGGATGGCCAGTGGCTGCTCGTGGTCGCCGGTGAACAGGCGCAGCGGCAGCCACAGCAGGTCCGGCCAGCCGGCCGGGTGGCCGATGTTCGCCACGTAGCGGGCGAAACTGGCTGCCCGGACATCGCTCCAGCCGCCGCCGCCACCGAACGTCGGCCAGACCGGGTTGCCCAGCGCCAGCGCGTTGCGCAAGTACCAGGGGCCACCGATCAGCACCGCCGGCGCCACCAGCCACGCCAGGTCGCCGGCGAGCGCTGCCCAGTGCCGGCGCCGCGCCAGTCCGATGATAATCACCGTCGCGGCGGCGAGCGCCAGGCTGCCCAGCGATAGGTATTTCATGCCGGCGGCCAGACCGAGGCCCAGCCCGGCCACAGCCAGCCAGGGACGGCCCGCCGCCGACTGACTCGTCTGGTCGGACGTCAGGGCGCGCAGGAGGCCGTACAGGCCCACGGCCTCGGCGAAGGTCCAGACGAAGTCGATATTGGCATGCCAGGCGTAATAGGTGACGGCCGGCGCTGACGCCAGCGCCACGGCGGCCAGCCACCCGGCCCGTGGCCCGCCGAGGCGGCTGGCGGCCAGACCCGTGAGCGCAACCGTGGCAACGGCCAGCGCGGCGTGCAGCATCTGCGGGCCGGATTCGCTGCCGAGCGCGAGCAGAAGCGCATAGAGCAGTTGGGCATAGCTCGGGTAGTTGGCCGGTGGGTTATCGGCCAGCGGCGTCAGCCGGCCGAGGGCGAGCCAGGCGCGCGGCGCGGCCAGGTGGTAGGCGAGACCGTCCCAGGTGACCGGCGGCACGAGGGTGAGCATCAATGTCAGGCCGAGGACCGCGCCGAGCAACACCAGCAGTGGTCGTGCCGGGCGGTGACGCCAGGCAACACTGGCGGCGGCGCGCACGTCGGCTGGGACCGCCGGCACGGCGCGGGCCGCCAGCGCAGCCAGGCCGACGATCAGACTGACGATCGCCACCGGCTGCAGCAGGCCAAGCAGGCCCAGGGCCAGCAGGCCGACCGCCAGCGCGCCCAGGCCAAGGCCGAGGCCGATCAGCAGTCGCTCGCCCGGCGACGGATCCAGCACGCGCAGCCATGTGAGCAGTCGTGCCCCCAGCGCAGCGGCCAGCCAACTGAGCAGCAGGACCACGATACCGTCGCAGGCGGCAACCAGCAACAGCGTGACCGGTCCGGCCAGCGGGATGGCGCGTGTCGCGCCAGTACACGCGACGGCCAGGGCCAGCAGCCCGGCGGCCGTCGCCCAGGCGACGGGCTGCCCCCAGGTCACCGGCGGTCCCGCTCTCAGGGCGCCCACTGCTGGCTTTCAATTCGCCGGCTCCAGCCCCCGATCGTCCATCGCTCCAAGCGGCGCGTCGACCACCGCTGCCAGAGGTCGACCATAATGACGGCCGTCACCGGTAGGATGAACAGGACTAACAGCGCCCAGCTATAGCCGACACTCGTCAGGCCGAGGGGCTTGACCAGGTAGTAGGCCAACGCGGTCGCGGACAGGGCCATCGCCAGCACCTGCCGGCGTCCGTCACGCAGCAGTGCCGCCGGCGCCAGCAGCCACACTACGTACCAGGGCCAGAACCACGTCGCGCCGATGAACAGGAAGGCTGCGACGCCGTCGAAGCACGCCGTCACCAGCGAGGCGCGGCCCTTCCCCAGGCGTACCAGGCAGATCAGATAGGTAGCGACAAAGGCGGCGTTGGCCACCACCAGGATCGCCACGACGCGCGTTTCGACTGGCAACGCGATGTACTTGCTCAGGACGAGCAAGGCCGCCACCGGCGAGTTGATGACCGTCCCAAGTTGCGCACGGCTCAGGTGCCGAAGGGTATCCGGCCCGGCCCAGAACAGGCCATACAGGCTGATGACGAGGGCGAGGCCGATCAGGCCGCCACCGATCACGCCGCCAATCACGCGCCGGTGTGGGCGCGTCAGGACGTGCCGCAGTCCGGCGATGAGCACGAAGGGTATGAACAGCGCGGCCGTGGCCTTGATGAGCACCGCTGCCGCCAGCGCCGGCAGAACCAGCAACCATCGCTCGTGAAGCGCCGCTGCCAGCGCCGTGACAATGAAGAAGACCATGACGCCGTCATTGTGGCCATTGCAAATGAGTTCGATCAGCACGAGCGGATTCCAGCCAAAGAGGACGATCGCCGTCGCGATCCAACCCGGCGCAGTGCGCCGCAGCGCCACCCCGAACAGGCTTAGGCAGCCCAGCACGGCCATGGCAGATAACGCCTTCAGGGCATAGAGGTTGGCGAGGAGCGAATCGCCGGCCAGCCGGTACGTTCCCAGACCAATCGCCAGCCACAGCGGTCCGTAGGGGGTTGGAATCTCGCGCCAGTGGAGTAACTTGAGCCAGGCGGCCGATTCGGGCAGGTCATCCGGTGCGTTGGTCAGCGGGCTAATGCCGTAGTCGAGGATCATCCGGGACCGGAAGGCATAGTCGATAATGTCGACGGTCATCTCCGGTCGCACAAACACGAACAGGGTGCAGTAGAGTACGGCAAACGCGGCCGCGGTAACGATCATGCGCCGGCTGGTCGCGGCGCGGCTCGCGTGCCAGCCAACGCCATACAGGGCAAACACGAGCGCTAGCCCCAGGCCATGGCCGAGCCAGGTGGAGGGTAGGTGTGCTCCCAGATAATCGATCAGCGGCTCGGCGGTCCGTGGCTGCGCCGGATCGAAGTGGGTCAGTGGAAATGGACGCAGGAAGAGCACGACATACAGCACCAGCGTGCCAAGACCCGCGACAATGAGCTGGCCCCACCGATCGCTAGGCGCCTGGGCCGGACGGTGGCCGACTGGCATGGACTCAGCGGACACGTCGTGTGACGGTGGCCTGGGCACGTCCATCCCATATCCTCCAAACCGTGGCGCACGGACCTTCGATGACCGACCCGTCGTAAGTGTAGCGCCGGCGTGGTTTCCTGCCACGGGGCGGCGGCTAGTTCATATCTCCCAACTCTGCTGCCAGCGGATGCCAGCACGGCGGCAGAGCCCTGTCCAAACAGCGCCGATGCGGGCACAATGGGAAGGTTGGCGTCATTGGCTGGCGCTATCCAGCAGCGCGACCCGGCCGCGCTGATCGTCTGGACGGCCTTCTCAGACCATGTGGATTGCCATGCCTTTCCTTGCGACGCGTGTAGCACGGCGGCAGATGCTGGTCGCGCCGGCGGCGCTGATGCTAACCGCCTGCCGCGGCGGAGGGGCTGACGCCGCCAAGCCGACGCCGCTGCCGCGCGGTGATGGCCTGGTCGGGCGCTACTATGCGTCTCGCGACTGGTCCGGGCCGGTCGTTGTGCAGCGCGTCGATCCGGTCGTCGAGTTCGACTGGAGCGGCAATCACCCGGTGCCGTCGCAGGTATTCAGCGTGCGCTGGGAGGGCTTCCTGTACATTCCACCGCGCGAAGGTGGGCCGTACACCCTGTCGCTGCGATCAGACGATGCCTCGTGGCTCTACCTCGACGGCCAACTGCTGGTGGACAACGGCGGCATCCACACGGCGGTGCTGCGCTCGGGTCTGGCCGACCTGGAATCGGGCGCGCACCAGTTGCGCATCGACTACGCCGAACTCGAGCCGCGCCTGTCGCTCATCAGCTTTCAATGGCGCAAGCCGAACGGGGAGCG